>NZ_JBFUMY010000092.1:0-32274 GCF_054049135.1 Kitasatospora sp. P5_F3
GTCCGGCCGCGGGCAGCAGCAGGCCCAGCACCAGTCCGCCGAACAGGGCGTGCAGCCCGAGCGCCGAGGAGGCCGCGGCCGCCAGGCAGATCGCGCCGAGCAGCGGGACGACCCCCCACTCCCGGGCGGGCCCGGGCCGCTGCCGCTCGCGCACCGAACGGCGCCAGGCTGCCAGCGCGGCCCCGCCCACCGCGAGGAGTCCCAGGACCAGGTTGCCGAGCTCGATCCGCCCGGACAGCCACAGGGCCAGGGCCAGCAGGCACCAGCAGGCCCCGTCGCCGATCGAGGCCGAGGTCAGACTCAGCCGGCCGACCGGGGTCGCGTCCAGGCGCCTGTCCTGCAGGATCCGGGCCAGTACGGGCACTGCGGTCACGCCGAAGGCGCAGGCGACGAAGACCGCGAAGGCGGCCGGTGAACCGTTCGATCCGGCGCCGTGCAGCCAGGGGACGAGCAGGAGTCCGGCGGCCGCGGGTACCAGCAGCGAGACCAGGGTGAGCGGCAGCGGGGACCGCGTCGGCGGCGTCCGAGGATCGCCTTGGTGGGGTCGGGCGAGGGCGGTTCCGATCTCGAACGCGTAGACGGCTATGCCGAGTTGGGCCAGGCCGTTGAACACGGTCAGCGCGTCGGCGCCGAACAGCCGGTGGTGCCAGTCCGGCAGCAGGCGCCCGAGCAGGGTCGGCCCCAGCGCGATCCCGGCCGCTATCTCCGCCAGCACCGGCGGCTGTCCGAGCCTGACGGCGATCCGGCCGGCCCCCCTGCTCAGTCCCAGGATGAGGGCCAGGCCCAGGAGTAGACGGGTCGTCAGGTCCAAGGTGGGGGTCACGGTAGTCCAAACCTTCCTGGCGGATTCAAGGCATGGCAAAGCACGCGCAAGGCGCAGTGAATGACAACGAGATTTACCCTTTGAAATCTAGCTAGTCACATTGCGAGGTGTCGACGCGCTCGCAGGGGCCCGCCCGTACTCTCGGAGGTCAAAATGGCGAGCGACCGGCTGGCACAACTGCGAGGATTCGGGCATGACTACGCTCAAGCAGCAACTGCAGGAGGACCTCACCGCCGCGATCAGGTCTCGGGACGAGCTCAGCTCCTCCACCATCCGGCTCACCCTGTCCGCCGTCACGGCCGAGGAGAAGTCCGGCACGACGGAGCGGACGCTCTCGGACGACGAGGTACTGAAGGTGATCGCCCGGGAGGCGAAGAAGCGCCGGGAGGCGGCGACGGCCTTCGACGCGGCCGGCCGCACCGACTCGGCCGCGCAGGAGCGGGCCGAGGGCGAGTTCCTGGCACGGTACCTGCCGAAGCAGCTCAGCGACGAGGAGCTGACCGCGATCGTGGCCGAGGCGGTGGCGGCCAGCGGGGCGACCGGTCCGCAGGGCATGGGTGCGGTGATGAAGCTGGTGAAGCCGAAGGTGGACGGCCTGGCCGAGGGGGGCAGGGTGGCCGCCGCGGTGAAGGCCGCGCTGCAGCCGTAACGGCGGGCACCTGAGACCAAGCAAGAGAGGGCCCGCCCCGGTCGAACCGGGGCCGTCGCCGGAGGGCGGGGAGGCGGAGGCGTTGGGGTCGGGCTTGGGCTGCGGCTCGGGGATGTTGACGGTCTGGAAGGTGCCCTTGGGCGTGCCGCTCAGGGCCTCGCTCATGGCCATCTGCCAGATCGGCCCGGGGCCGGTGGCACCGTACACGCCTTCGGGGAACTTGTTCGGGCCGATCTTGATGTTCTTCATCGAGACGTTTCCGGTCGGACCGCCCAGCCAGACCGAGGTGGACAGTTCGGGCGTGTAGCCGGTGAACCAGGCCGCGTGCCGCTCGTCGGTGGTACCGGTCTTACCGGCGATCTGGCGACGGTCGTCCAGGGTGAGCGAGGAGGCCGTGCCCTTCTCGGTCACGCCGAGCAGCAGGGTGTTGATGCCGTCCGCGGTGGTCTCGCTGATCACCTGGGTGCAGTTGGCCTGCGGCACGGCCAGCTGGGTGCCGGCCGTGTTGACCACCGACTTCACGGCGACCGGGGTGCAGTACTTGCCCCGTGCGGCGAAGGTCGCGTAGGCGTTGGCCATCACCATCGGCGAGACCTCCTGGGTGCCGAGCACCATGGAGGGGAACTCCAGTAGCGGCGCGCCGCTGGCCAGGTTCTTGAGGCCGAGCTTGTTGGCCATCTGCTTGACCGCGCAGAGGCCCATCTCGGCCTCCATCTGCACGAAGTAGGTGTTGACCGACTTGGCCATCGCCTCCTTCAGCGCGTACGGGCCGATCTCGGCCGGGTTCTCGTTCTTGAGCTTGACGCCCTTCTCGTTCCAGGTGCCCGAGCACTGGGACATCTTCGGGTACTCGATCTCGTACTGGGAGGGGTACTCCTGAGTGATCGGGATCCCGCTCTCCAGTGCCGCCGCTGCCAGGATCGGCTTGAAGGTCGAGCCGGGGGCGAAGCCGTTGCCGCCGCCCATCGCCGCGTCGGCGTTGAGGTTGATCACGGTCTGGTTCTGCTTGAGGTCCAGGCCGTACGGGCGGCTCTGCGCCATCGCCAGGATCTCGCCGGTGCCCGGCTTGATCATGGTGGCGGCGGCCGCGACCGAGTCGCCGGGGTAGACCTTGGCAGCCACCGCCTTGAACGCGGCGCTCTGCTTGTCCGGGTCGATGGTGGTGTAGATCTTCAGGCCGCCCTGGCTCCACAGCCGCTGCCGGTCGGTGGCGCTCTTGCCGAAGGCCGGGTCCTGCTTCACCACGTGCCGGACGTAGTCGCAGAAGAAGCCCATCCCCGCCTGGGCGGTGATGCAGCCGTTCAGCGGCTCCTTGTACTTCAGGTTGAGCGGGGCGGCGATCGCTTCCTTGGCCTGCGCGTCGGTGATGTGCTTGTTCTCCAGCAGCTTGCCGATCACCGTGTCGCGGCGGGCCTGGGTCGCCTTGGGGTGCAGCAGCGGGTCGTACGCCGTGGGGTTCTGCACCAGCCCGGCCAGGGTGGCGGCCTCGGCGATGGTCAGGTCCTTGGCGCTCTTGCTGAAGTAGCGGTTGGCCGCCGACTCGACCCCGTACGCCTGGTGGCCGTAGAAGGTGATGTTCAGGTAGTTGGTGAGGATCTGATCCTTGGTCAGCTCCTCCTCCAGCTTGATGGCGATCTTCAGCTCCTGGATCTTGCGACCCAGGCTCTTCTTGGTGGCCTCGCGGAAGGCCTCCTTGTCGTCGCCCGCCAGCTCGACGTTGACGTTCTTCACGTACTGCTGGGTCAGCGTGGAGGCACCCTGGGTCGCCTCGCCGGACTCGGCGTTCTTCCCGATCGCGCGGAGCACGCCCTTGAGGTCGATCGCGCCGTGCTCGTAGAACCGGGCATCCTCGATGTCGACCTGGGCCTGCCGCATGATCGGGCCCATCTGCTCCTGGGTCAGGATGGTCCGGTCGCGGTCGAAGACCTTGGCGATCAGACCGCCCTTGGCGTCGTAGATGTACGAGGCCTGCGAGAGCGTCGGCGCCTTGAAGTCGGTCGGGACGCTGTCGAAACTCTCGGCGGTGTCCTTGGCGGTCAGGCCGAGTGCGCCGATGGCGGGCAGAGCCATGCCCGCGACGAGAACTCCGGCCAGCACGCTGATGCCCAGGAACTTGAGCCCGAGCCCGGCCTTGTCAAGCGGGGATCCCGCGGGTCGCTGAGGTGCCATGGAGAGAACACTACGTCGCTGATTCCCGGACATGGGGGCAGGTGTTCGCCTAGGCTTGTCACAACACTGCGACAGCTTCGCTCTGTTCATCATCGTCACTCTTGTGAGTGATGAGCTTTGCCCGAATTGACCCATCGTCGGGTGATATGTCGCCAGCCCTGCCGGGCGCACCGTGGCAGAGGGTGACGAAAGTGCCCGGATCGCCCTTGGCAAGGCCCCCGACCTGCGATCACTCCAACGAGTGAGAAGACGGATACCCATAGTCCGATTGGGCCATTTGAGATTGGGCCCGAAGGGGCTGTTGCGTGCTGTCGTTCTTCCGTAACGTCCTCAACTGGCAGCGGTGAATATGCCGTTGCCGCCGTGGGGGAGCCCCGATTCGGGAGAGGACGGCGCCGTGATGGGCTGGGTGGACGACTGGAGTGCGCAGGCAGCCTGCCGCACGAGTGATCCAGACGAGCTGTTTGTTCAGGGGGCGGCGCAGAACCGCGCCAAGGCGGTCTGCAGCGGGTGCCCGGTACGCACCGAGTGCCTCGCGGACGCACTGGACAACCGGGTGGAGTTCGGCGTCTGGGGTGGAATGACCGAGCGCGAGCGGCGGGCGCTGCTGCGCCGCAGGCCGACGGTGATGTCCTGGCGCAGGTTGCTGGAGACGGCTCGCACCGAGTACGAGGAGTCGCTCGCCACGGGCGTCATCCTGACCGACTACGCACAGGCGGGCTAGCCCACACGGCCGCGTGACAGTGGCAGCGGTGGCGTTGGGCGCACGGCCGTAGGGGGTACGGCCGCCAGGTGTACGGCGCAGGCCGGCTGACCGACCGTCAGCCGCCGGCCCGGCATGCGCCCGATCGGGAGCGTCAGTCCCGGCCGCCCAGCAGCGCGCCGATGGCGCGCAGGCCCTCCAGGTCGTGCACGTCGCCCGGCAGGGCGGGCACCTCGACGATCGGCACGTCCGGGTAGACCGAGACGAACCGGTCCCGGGTGAGCCGCTCGCGGTCTATCACCTGCATGCGCTCGGCGTGCAGTCGGAGCAGGCCGGCGGCCAGGGTCTCGGCCGCCACCGTGGTGGCACCCGAGCCGTTCTCCTCCAGTGCCTCGGCCGCGGCCAGCGCGCGCTCGGCGGTGAGCTGGGGTGCTCCGGTGCGGTGCACCCGGTTGAGCACCAGTCCGGCCAGCGGCATCTCGTCGGCGGCCAGCCGGTCGACGAAGTACGCCGCCTCGCGCAGCGCGTCCCGCTCCGGTGCGGCCACCACCAGGAAGGCGGTGCCCGGCGCCTTGAGCAACTGGTAGGTACGGTCGGCGCGTTCGCGGAAGCCGCCGAACATCGAGTCCATCGCCGAGACGAAGGTCTGCACGTCGGTCAGCAGCTGGGCACCGAAGATCTTGCCCAGGGTGCCGGTGATCAGGCCCATGCCGACGTTCAGGAACTTCATCGCGCTCCGCCCGCCGACCTTGGCCGGGGCGGTCAGTATCCGGATCAGCCTGCCGTCCAGGAACGAACCGAGCCGGTTCGGCGCGTCCAGGAAGTCCAGCGCGGAGCGGGACGGCGGGGTGTCCACCACGATCAGGTCCCACTCGCCGGCCGCCCGCAGCTGGCCGAGCTTCTCCATCGCCATGTACTCCTGGGTGCCGGCGAATCCGGCGGAGAGCGACTGGTAGAACGGGTTCTCCATGATCGCCTTGGCCCGTTCGGGCTCGGCGTGGGCCAGCACGACCTCGTCGAAGGTCCGCTTCATGTCCAGCATCATGGCCTGCAGTTCGCCGTCCCCACTCACCCCCTTGACCACCCGGGGAGTGTTGTCCAGCTCGGTCAGGCCCATCGACTGGGCGAGCCTGCGGGCCGGGTCGATGGTCAGCACGACCACCTTCCGGCCGCGTTCCGCCGCCCGCAGGCCGATCGCCGCCGCCGTGGTGGTCTTGCCCACCCCGCCGGAGCCGCAGCAGACCAGGATCCGGGTCTTCGGGTCCCCGATCAGGGTGTCGATGTCGAGCTCGGTCATGCCGCCCCCTGCCGCTTCAACTCACCCGCCAGGCGGTAGAGACCGCCCAGGTCCACGCCCCCACCGAGCAGCGGGAGTTCGTACGTCGGCCGCTTCAGCTGCTGGAGTGCCGCGCGCTGTTCCCGCTCCAGCTCGACCCGCTCGGAGTGCTCGCGGGCCTGGTCGAGCAGCGGGTCGAGCAGTGGCTCGACCGCGGCCCGGACGGTCGTCGCGGACTTGGACCGCCCGCCGAGACCGGCCTCGCCGAGAGCCAGTGCGACCTCCTCGCGGTGGTCGCCGTGCACCGCGTCGACCGCGGCGGCGTCCAGCACCGGCGGCCGGACCATGTTCACCAGCACACCGCCGAGCGGCAGTTGCGCCTCGGTCAGCTCGGCGATGCCGTCCACCGTCTCCTGCACCGGCATCTCCTCCAACAGGGTGACCAGGTGCACCGCCGTCTCCGGCGACCTGAGCACCCGCATCACCGCCTGCGCCTGCCCATGGATCGGCCCGAACCTGGCCAGCCCGGCCACCTCGGAGTTGACGTTCAGGAACCTGGTGATCCGTCCGGTCGGCGGCGCGTCCATCACGACCGCGTCGTACGCCCGCCGCCCGTCCGGGCCCTTGCGCCGGGCCGCCTCGCAGGCCTTGCCGGTCAGCAGGACGTCCCGGACCCCGGGCGCGACGGTGGTGGCGAAGTCGACGAAGCCGACCTTCTGCAGCGCCTTCCCGGCCCGGCCCAGCTTGTAGAACATGTCCAGGTACTCGAGCAGCGCCTGCTCGGTGTCGATCGCCAGCGCGTACAGCTCACCGGCCGGGCCCCGGCCGGTGAGCCCGAGCCTGGACCGCGAGACGGTGGCGACCTTTCGCTCCTCGTACGGCAGCGCCGCCAGCCCGAACAGCTCGGCGATCCCCTGCCGGCCCTCCACCTCGATCAGCAGCGTCCGGCCCCCGTCGGCGGCCAGCGCCAGCGCCAGCGCCGCGGCGACGGTGGTCTTTCCGGTGCCGCCCTTGCCGCTGACGACGTGGAGCCGGACACCCTCCCAGTCCGGATCGCGCCGGTCCACCTGGTCCACGCTCCGTCTCCGTCCGTCTCAGCGGCGCCGCACCGGGTGGGCGCCTCCTCACGCGAGGGTAACCAGCCGTCGCCCCCGATGCCGGGAGCCCGGGGGGAACCGTACGGATTCATGCCCGTGCTGTGGCCCGGATCACACCCTGGCCAGGCACTAGAGTCACCCTCATGACCAAGTGGGAATACGTCACCGTGCCGCTGCTCGTCCATGCCACCAAGCAGATCCTGGACTCCTGGGGCCAGGACGGCTGGGAGCTCGTCCAGGTCGTTCCGGGCCCGAACCCCGAGCAGCTGGTTGCCTACCTCAAGCGGGAGAAGAGCTGATGAGCAAGGTTGAGGAGAAGCTGGCCGCGCTGGGCCTGACCCTCCCCGAGGTGGCCGCCCCGGTCGCCGCGTACGTCCCGGCGATCCGCACCGGCGAGTACGTGCTGACCGCCGGTCAGCTCCCCTTCGTCGCGGGCAAGCTGCCCAGCACCGGCAAGGTCGGCGCCGAGGTGACCGCCGAGGAGGCCAAGCAGCTCGCGCAGATCTGCGCGCTCAACGGCCTGGCCGCGATCAAGTCCGTGATCGGCGACCTGGACAAGGTCGAGCAGATCGTCAAGGTGGTCGGCTTCGTCGCCTCCGCCTCCGACTTCACCGGCCAGCCCGGTGTGATCAACGGGTGCAGCGAGCTGCTCGGCGAGGTCTTCGGCGCAGCGGGCGTGCACGCCCGCAGTGCGGTCGGTGTCGCGGTGCTGCCGCTGGACGCACCGGTCGAGATCGAGTTCCAGGTCCGCGTCTCCGCCTGACACCGTTGCTCCGGGCTCAGCCGTCTACGGTCAGGGGCTCGGGGAACTGCGACGCCGACCTCGTGCAACGTGATCCGTGCGTAAAGGGTCAGGCACTTTCGCAGTTCCCCGTGCAGCCCTGTTGGTGCGCGTGATCGCGGGCTAGCATCCGGTGCATGACGCCGATGCCGCCCTCCTGGCCTGCCCGGATCAGGGCACTCGCGGCGGGCGAGCTGACCCCGCCGGCCGCGAAGCCCTCCGCCACCGTGGTGCTGCTGCGGGATGCGGCCCAGGGACCGGAGGCGTACCTGCTGCGCCGCCGGACCTCGATGCCGTTCGCCGCCGGGATGTACGCCTACCCGGGCGGCGGTGTCGATCCGCGGGACGCGGAGGCCGAGCTCGGCTGGGCCGGGCCGAGCCCCGCCGAGTGGGGCGAGCGGCTCGGGGTGGACGCCGCCACCGCGCAGGCCGTGGTCTGCGCCGCCGTCCGGGAGACCTTCGAGGAGGCCGGCGTGCTGCTGGCCGGTCCCGATGCCGACAGCATGGCCGACGCTGCGGACTGGTCCGCCGAGCGGGCCGCCCTGGAGGCGCACGAGCTCTCCTTCGCCGACTTCCTGCGGGCGCACGGCCTGCTGCTCCGCTCCGACCTGCTGTCGGCCTGGGCCAGGTGGGTCACGCCGGCCTTCGAGGAACGCCGGTACGACACCTGGTTCTTCGTCGCCGCGATGCCCGCCGGGCAGCGGGCCGCCGACACGGTCGGCGAGGCGGACCGGGTCGCCTGGCTGACGCCCGCCGAGGCGGTCGAGGGTCACGCGGCGGGCCGGTACGGCATGCTGCCGCCGACCGTGACGGTGCTCCGGGAACTGCTGCCGGCCGGTACGGCGGCGCAGGCGGCCGCCCTGGCGGCGGACCGGAAGATCGAGCCGATCCTCGGTACGGCCGAGCTGGCCGGTGATCGGATCTCAGTGCGATGGTCGGGGTATGAAGAGCTGACCATCGACGGTATTTTTCCTCTCAACTGACCACCCCGTCCAGGAAGGATCGCCCGATGACCCACAATGACGTGGTTCGCCGTGCGGCGTACCCCCAGCCCACCCTCTCCGTCCGGCCGCTGACGCTCCGTTCGCTGGCAGGGCAGCTCGACCCCGTCCCGGTGGAGCCGTACCTGCGCTCGCTGGTGCGGCCGCTGCACCCGCGCAGCCTGCACCGGATCTGCGAGGGCGGCCGGTGAGCGGTCCGCTTCCTGGTGACCCCGCCGCCGAGATCGGCGGCGGGGCCACCCCCCGGGCGTTCTGCGTACTGGCGCCGAACCCCTCGCCGATGACGCTGGACGGCACCAACACCTGGCTGCTGTCCGAGCCCGGCTCCGAGCTCGCGGTGGTGATCGACCCGGGCCCGTTGCACGAGGGCCATCTGCGCCGGGTGATCGACATCGCCGAGCAGCAGGGCAAGCGGGTGGCACTGACCCTGCTGACGCATGGTCACCACGACCACGCCGAGGGCGCGGCCCGCTTCGCCGAGCTGACCGGGACCGAGGTCCGGGCGCTCGACCCGGCCCACCGGCTCGGTGGCGAAGGTCTGCACGGCGGCCAGGTGGTCGAGGTCGGCGGGCTGGAGATCCGGGTGGTCGGCACCCCCGGGCACACCGTCGACTCTCTTACCTTCCATCTCCCCGCCGACGGCGCCATCCTGACCGGCGACACCGTGCTCGGCCGGGGCACCACGATGGTCGCCCACCCGGACGGGACGCTCGGCGACTACCTGGACTCGCTGCGCCGCCTGCACACCATGGCCGCCGAGCAGGGCGTCCGCACGGTGCTGCCGGGCCACGGCCCGGTGCTGGCCGACGCGCTCGGCGCGGTGGACTACTACCTGGCCCACCGGGCCAACCGGCTGGCCCAGGTGGAGACCGCCGTGGAGGCGGGGTACCGGACCGCCGAGCAGGTGGTCGCCAAGGTCTACGCGGACGTGGACCGCGCGCTCTGGCCCGCCGCCGAGCTCTCCGTGCTGGCGCAGCTGCGCTACCTGGAGGACCACGGCCTGATCTGACGGTCCGTACGCCCGAGGGCCCGTGAGCAGCAGCTCACGGGCTGGGTGAGGTCGTGCGCGACGTGGATGCCCTCGTCGGACTGCACGCCGAACCGGCGGGACAGGTCCAGCAGTGCCTTGGCCACCCGGCCGGGCACATCGGAGAAGACCAGGTCGGACATCACGTCGTTGGTCCGGCGCAGCCGTCGGGCGATCGCCCGGAGCAGCGCGATCGAGACCTCGGGGCGGGCGTGCAGCCAGGGCTGCAGGTCGCCGTGGCCGAGGCCGAGCAGCTTGACCTCGGTCAGCGCGCTGGCGGTGGCGGTGCGCGGGCCCGGGTCGAAGAGCGAGAGCTCGCCGATCATCTCGCTGGGGCCGAGCACGGCGAGCATGTTCTCCCGGCCGTCCGGGGAGGCGCGGTGCAGCTTGACCTTGCCCTCGGCCACAACGTACAGCCGGTCGCCGGGGTCACCCTCGTGGAAGAGCGACTCGCCACGGGCCAGCGTCACCTCGGTCATGGAGGCACGCAGCTCGCCGGCCTGCTCGTCATCGAGAGCCGCGAACAGCGCGGCACGCCGCAGAACGTCGTCCACGTGCTTCCTCCTGCTGGTGGTGGGTGGTGCTTCCGGTCATGACTTGCCTCACCAAGGATGACGCATGTCGCTCCGATCATATGAGGAGGGGTGCGGGCGGGGAGTACGGTACGGGGCCATTTGTACTCATCAGTGCTCCCCGAATGCCGTAACGGGCAGCTCGTCACCCGTTTGCAGCACCCGTTGTGGTGCTCTCGCCCAGGGTGATCGCGGGGAAGTAGGCTGACGAACACTCATGACACGGACATGACCGGCTGAGGTGGTGGCCATGAACGCACGAACCGAACGAGCGACCGAGCCGGAATGGGCGGGCGACGATCAGGAGTGGTGGGACTGGTACATGTCCCTGGCGGTCAACTTCCCCGGGCAGAGCGTCGGTTCCACCGAGGCGCCGAGCCGGCCGGCGGTGCGGCCCGCCACCCCGGGGGAGGTCGCGGGCGCGCTCGACCAGCCGTACCCGCTGACGGACCGGGCCGTCGAGCGGTTCCGTCGCCGGGGCCACGTCCGGCTGCCCGAGGTGATCCCGCCCGCGGTGCTGGCCGCGCTCGCCGAGCGGACGGACCAACTGCTCGGCAACGCACACGGGTTGGTCAATCCCGGCCGCTTCCTGGCGCTGGAGCAGCTCTGGCTGACCGACCCGCTGCTGCGCAGCGTCGCGCTCTCCCGCCGCCTCGGCGACCTCGCGGCCCGCCTGCTCGGCGCCGACCGGGTACGGCTCTACCACGACAACGTGCTCTCCAAGGAGCCCGGCTGCGGCCGGACCCCCTGGCATCGGGACGCCGACCACTACCCCCTCGACTCCCCGGCCGTGTGCACCAGCTGGATCCCGCTGCACGACGTCCCGGCCGGGATGGGGCCGCTGGCCTGCCTGGACCGTACGGCCGTGCCGCCCGCGCTGGCCGCCACCCCGGCGGTCGCCGAACGGGCGTACGACGGGTTCGTGGCCGCCACCCTGCGAGCCGAGGGGGTCACTCCCGTACCCGCGCCGTACCGGGCGGGGGAGGTCTCGTTCCACGCCGCCGACTGCTTCCACACCGCCGGGCCGAACCGCACCGCCGCCCCGCGCCGGGTGCTCTCCGCCACCTACTACGCCGACGGCACCCGGGTGGTGGCCCGCCCGACCGCGATGAGCGGCCGCTGGACCGACTTCCTCCCCGGCGTCGCGCCGGGCGGCCCGGCCGCCTCGCCGCTCAACCCGGTGGTCGGCATCCTGGGCTGACTGTCAGTGGCTATGCCGGCCGGTCGCCGCTCGCTCCGCCAGGCCCGCCCGGATCCGACGGGGGCTCAGGTCGCTCCGGTGCCCCGGGTCGGGCGGCGATCCACGCCAGGGCCTCGCGGTGGGCGCGGTCCAGCGGGCCGAGCAGCGGGCCCTCGGCCAGGATGACGGCGTCCGCGCCGAGGTGGTCGGCCAGCCCGGTCCGGCGGAGCACCGCGAGGTGGGCGGGCTGGAGACCGGCCAGTACCAGCCGGCCGCCCTCGGCGTGCAGGGTGTCGGTGTAGCGGCGCAGCGCCTTGATGACGGCGGAGGAGGGGATGTCGGGCGCGGCCCGGACGGCGAGGATCAGCACCGCGTCGCGGGCCCCGGCCACCTCGGGCAGCTGAGCGCGCAGGGTGGGGAGTTCGGCGAACAGGCTGTTGCCGTCGTAGTCGAGCACGGTGACCTCGCCCGGCGACAGCCGCGCGGGGACCGGACCGGTGGACCACCGGCCCTGCCCGTCCCGGACCAGCGCCACGAACCGGGCCCGGCGGGCGGCCTGGACGCAGTAGAGCAGCAGGGAGAGCACCGCGCCGATCACGATGGCCTGCTGCAGCGGCAGTTGGGTGGTGGCCAGGAAGGTGACCACCATCGCGGCGCTGGAGAGCCTCGAGGTGCGCAGGACGAGCAGGATGTCCTTCCGCTTGCCCCAGATGAGTTCGCCGCCGACCACCAGGATCAGGCCGCCGATCACCGGCATCGGGATCCGCTCGGCGAGCGAGCCGAGCGTCAGCACCACCAGTGCGAGGAAGACCCCGGAGACCACCCCGGCCCAGCGGGTCCGGGCCCCGGCGGCGGCGGCGACGCCGGTCCTGGACAGCGACCCGCCGGAGGGCAGGGCCTGGAACAGGCCGCCGCCCAGGTTGGCGACGCCCTGCGAGACGAAGTCCCCGTTGACGCTGGAGCGACTGCCGTCGGGGTTGGGCATCGAGGGCGCGATGCCCGCCGCCTGGGCGAGCGCGACCAGCGCCACCGACAGCGCGCCGCCGAGCAGATGGGGCATCGCGCCCCAGGACGGCGCGGTGAAGGAGGGCAGCGCGGCGGGGATCGCGGCGATGTCCTCGACCAGCTCCACGTCGGTGCCGAGCACCCCGACCAGCAGGCTGACCGCGACCATGGCGACCAGCAGCGCCACCGCCTCCAGCCGCCGTACGGTGCGGGCCAGCGCCCAGACCACGACGGTGGCGACCGAGACCAGGGTGGCGGCGAGTTGCCAGTCCCCGATGTGGACGAGCCAGTCGACGAGCTGGGTGAGCCTGTTCTCGCCGCGCGGCTGGTACCCGGTGGCGTCCTTGAGTACGCCGGTGATGATCTGCAGCGCGATGCCGGTGGAGAAGCCGACCATCACGGCGTTCGAGACGAAGGCGAGCACCACACCGAGCCGGAGCAGCCCGAGCAGCAGCATCAGCCCGCCGACCATGACGGTCAGCGCGGCCACGTTGCCGACGTCGTGCGGGTCGAGACCGGCGTCGGCCAGCACGCTCTGCCCGGTGAGCGCGATGGCGCTGGTGAGGGTGGTGACCATCAGGACGGTCGGCGCGGTGAGCGAGCCGAGGATCGGCGGCACCACGCCCGCGTACAGGCCGGAGACCGGGTTGAAGCCCGCGATCGCGGCGTACGCCATGCCCTCCGGGATGGAGAACAGGCCGGTCACCATGCCGGAGACCAGGTCGGCCGGTTTCGGCCGGCCCAGGCGGGCGGGCAGGGTCCGGGCCCGCCGCGCCACCGCGCGCGGACCGGGACCGCTCACCAGAGGCCGGTGATCGCGTCGCCGAGGTACTTGGCACCGAGCACGGCGAGCACGGTCGTCATGATCGCGCCGTTGTGGACCGACATCCAGGCCTTCCACTCACCCAGCACATGGGTCGCGCGGTCGCCGCCGAGCAGGTAGACCCCGAGGGGCAGCAGGGTGCACAGCGAACCGATCAGCACCATCACCACGACGGCGACGGTCTTGCCGCCCGCACTCGCCGAGCTGGTGGCGATCGACACCGCGCCGCCGAGCGCCAGCACCAGGTTCTTCGGGTTGGCGGCCACCAGGACGACCGCCAGCCCGGCCGACTTGGCGGCGGTGAAGCGGTCCACGGCCTGCATCCACTTCGGCGGGGCGGACACGTGCCCCTCGCGGGGCCGCCCGCGCCACTGCCTGACGGCCATCACGACGAACAGCGCTCCCAGGGCGAGCTTGAGCCAGTACGCCCAGGTCGGCTTCTCCCCGTCGGTGGTCAGCCCGCTGCCGAGCACCACGACGGCCGTGACCACTGCGGCCAGCGCACCCACCCAGCCGGCCGTGAACGCGATCCCGTTGGCCCGGCCACGCGGCGTCGCCAGCATCAGGATCACCGCGATCAACGGCAGCGGACTGATCGCGATCCCCACCGCCGACGACAGCATCGAGCCGATCGCCTCACCCATGGGTCTGCCCCCTCTCGGACGTCCGGGCAGGCCGCCTCGGCATACGCCCTGTCCACACCCTTGCGGCCGGCGGCGGGACGTGCGACCCCGGCCCGCCGAACGGGTGAGCGACCTGATGGTGGATCAGGTCGACGGCGTCAGTTCGCCGCCTTCCTGACGAGCTCGCTGATCCGGGCCTCGTTGGCGGGGTTCAGGTCCGTGAGGGCGTAGCTGGTCGGCCACATGCTGCCGTCGTCGAGGTTGGCCTGGTCGTCCGGCATCTCGGCGATCTTCGCGAGCACGTCGCTCTCGCCGTCCGCCTTGGCCGTGCGCGGGCTGCGGCGCGTGGCCGTCTTCAGCTCCTGGGCGTGCTCCTTCATCGCGTCGCGTTCCTCGGCGGTGAACCCGTCGAACGTGCTCTTGGTGTCCTTCATCGCGGGATTCCTCTCGGGCGGGGCTGGAGTCGGGCGGGGCGACGGATCAGGGCGCGGAGGTCAGCGAGGCGGCGGTCTCCCAGGCGAAGCCGTCCGGGTCGGAGCAGGGCGCGGTGCCGCCGCCATGGCGGTCACGCCACTTCGGTGCGGTGGTGGGTGCTTCTCGATTCCTGACCGATCGGGCCACCTGTTGCGGCACGCGTCGGTAGGCACTGGGTGACATGCCGACCAGCTCGGTGAAGCGGGCGCTGAACGCCTCCGGCGACGAGCACCCGACCGCGGCGGAGAGCTCGGTGACACCGTGCTCGCCGTGGTGCAGCAGCGTCCGTGCGCGCTCGATGCGACGCATCATCAGATAGGCGTACGGCGACGCGCCGTAGGCGAGCCGGAACTGCCGACTGAGGTGCCCGGCCGGCATGTCCGCGCCCCGGGCGAGCGCCTCGACGCTCAGCGGCTGCGCGTACTCCCGGTCGATCCGGTCGCGGACCCGGCGCAGCCGTGCGAAGTCGTTGAGGCGCTGCGCCGCGAGGCGGGCGCGCGCCCAGGCGGGGTGGCACATGGGAGAACCCCCTACGTCGATGACCGAACGGGCTACCGAAGCTCCTGGATACGGACCAGGTTCCCGGCGGGGTCGCGGACGGCGCAGTCGCGGATGCCGTACGGCTGCTCGGTCGGCTCCTGCACCACCTCGGCGTCGCCGGCCTGCAGCTTCTCGAAGGTGCCGTCGAGGTCCGGGGTGGCGAGCAGGATCCATCCGTAGGTGCCCTTGGCCATCATCTCGACGATGGTCCGGCGCTCGTCCTCGGTCACCCCGGGGTCGGCGGCCGGCGGCGCCAGCAGGATGGACGTGCCGGGCTGGCCGACCGGGCCGACCGTGATCCAGCGCATCTTGCCCTGCCCGACATCGCTGCGGACCTCGAAGCCGAGCACGTCGCGGTAGAAGGCCACGGACGCGTCCGGGTCGTCGTGCGGGAGGAAGCT
This sequence comes from Kitasatospora sp. P5_F3, assembly GCF_054049135.1. Taxonomy (NCBI): domain Bacteria; kingdom Bacillati; phylum Actinomycetota; class Actinomycetes; order Kitasatosporales; family Streptomycetaceae; genus Kitasatospora; species Kitasatospora sp. P5_F3. The sequence continues at coordinate 15,145 of NZ_JBFUMY010000092.1, forward strand.
GGTGTGAATGGTGATGTCCATGGACATCAAGCTAGCCGCGGCCCGGCGGCTCCCGCTTCTCGAATCCTGATCGGTTCGAGGTCTCTGACGGCCCGTCGGCTGTGCGACGGTCGCTCGCCTTACGGCGTCAGCGCCACTCGAGGACGACGTCGCCGTAGCCGAGTGCGGTGGCGGTGTCCTGGGCGGTGATCTGCTGGGGCTGGGACCCGGGGGCGAGGTTGGTGACGTACGGCTGCTCGACCTTGCCCTGGACGGAGCGGAAGAGCAGGCGCTTGCCGTCCGGTGAGACGGCGAGGGGAAGGTTCTTGCGGTCGGTCACCGGGAGCAGGTCGGGGCCGGCGCCGTCCGTGGTCTCACTCGAGTCCGCAGGGCGCAGCCGGTCGACGTCGACGGTCCAGAAGTTGTTGAGGTGCTTGGCGTCCGGGCCGGTCCGGTTATGCGCGCAGAGCAGGGTGTGGTTGTCGACCCAGCCGGACGGCTCGCATTCGAAGTCGGGGAGGCGGAGGAGGCCCGCGGTCGTCGGCGGACCGCTCGCGGTGACGGGGGTGACGCTGCGGCCCTGCCCGGAGACGAAGTCGGCGACCCGCTTGCCGTCGGGGCTGAAGCGCGGGCCCGGGCCGAGCAGGCCGCGCAGTGGCGAACCGCCGAGCAGCAGGATGTTGTCGAGGCTGGTGGGCGGCTCGCCGGCCCACTGTTCGGTGATCTGGTGGGTGCCGGAGGTCGGGCGGCTGGCGATGTGCTGCCGGCGGGCGGCGTCGAGGTGGGTGAACCAGACGCTTTCGCCGTCGGGGGCGAACAGGGCGTCCTGTTCCTTCGGGGTGGTGGCGAAGCCGTCGCCGTCCCCGGTGAGGTCGGTGAACTTGCCGGCGAGGTCGACGTATCCGACGTGGCGCGCGCCGGTCCGGTCGTCGGCGGTGACCACCGCGAGCTTGGTGAAGTCGCGGTCGAAGAGCTGCCGGACCCGGGGGCCGAACGCCGCGTCGGAGGTGGCGGTTCCGCCGGCCGGTTCCTCGTGCGGGAGGTTCTCCGCGCACAGTGAGTAGAGGGCGCTCAGCTCCTCCCGGTCCCGCTTGTCGATCACCACCTGCGCGGGCAGGGTGAACTCCACCGAGACCACCTTGTTCCAGGTGGACGGGTCGAAGCCCTGGACCCACACCGTGGCGGGCCGGGAGGCGGGTACGGTGCAGCCGGCGCTGATCACCAGGTCCTTGCCTCGGAACGTCGCGACGGCGCTTGCGCTCGCACTGCCGGCCGCCGTGTCGCCACTCGCCTGCGGCGCGGTCCCGGCCGTTCCCGCTGTCCCCGTCGTGCCGGCGCAGCCGGTCAGCAGCGCCAGCGTGAGCGCCGTCGCGACGGCCGGTGCCCGATGCGTGAACCTCATGACTGTCCCCCGTACCGATGCTTCATCAGAAGTCGGAATAATAAGACAGGTTGACGGTGGGTTGGACTTCACTCTTGCTGCGACCCTCGCCGCTCTGCTCGGCCAGGCCTTCACCTGAGGACCTCCAGCGCCCAAGGGCGTCATTGCATCGCGACTGTTGGCGACGACGGTCGCGTTCCAGCACGGTCGGTCGTGGCAACAGCGGATCGTCAGGTTGTCGGCTACAGGGGCTTTGCCTGCCCAGAAGCTCGGCGGCGTAGCCTTCGTGCATGGCAGAGAGCAAGGCCCGGAAGGCCGTGGCACCCAGGTCGGAAATGACGGCGGTGGCCGTAAAACCGCGGAAGCCGGAGTCGCAGCTGGCGATGGTGCGGCGGGCCCGGAAGATCAACCGGGAGTTGGCGGAGGTCTACCCGTACGCGCACCCGGAGTTGGACTTCGAGAACCCGTTCGAGCTGCTGGTGGCCACCGTGCTGTCGGCTCAGACCACCGACCTGCGGGTGAACCAGACCACCCCGGCGCTGTTCGCGAAGTACCCGACGCCGGAGGACATGGCGGCGGCGGTGCCGGAGGAGCTGGAGGAGATCATCCGGCCGACCGGGTTCTTCCGGGCGAAGGCGAGGTCGCTGATCGGGCTGTCGATCGCGCTCCGGGACAACTTCGGCGGCGAGGTGCCGGGCAGTCTCAAGGACCTGGTGACGCTGCCCGGGGTGGGCCGGAAGACCGCGAACGTGGTGCTCGGCAACGTGTTCGGCGTGCCGGGGATCACCGTGGACACCCACTTCGGGCGGCTGGCCCGGCGGTTCGGGTGGACCACGGACGAGGACCCGGTCAAGGTCGAGGCGACGGTGGCGGAGATCTTCCCGAAGTCCGAGTGGACGATGCTCTCGCACCGGGTGGTGTTCCACGGCCGCCGGATCTGCCACGCCCGCCGCCCGGCCTGCGGGGCCTGCCCGATCGCCGCGCTCTGCCCGTCGTACGGAGTCGGCGAAACCGACCCCGAGAAGGCCGCGAAGCTGCTGAAGTACGAGAAGGGTGGCCGGCCGGGCCAACGGCTTAAGCCGCCGGCCGACTACCCGGGCGAGCCCGCGCCACCGGCCGGGACGGTGACGGTGGAGGTGTCCGAGTGACGGGGCTGGCGGAACTGATCGAGCGGGACGGGCTGCCGCGGTGGCTGCTGCCGGTGCGGGAGGCGGCCGAGACCGTCCGGCCCGAGCAGCTCAGCAGGTTCCTGCCGCCGGCCCAGGGGGGCCGGGCCTCGGCCGTGCTGGTGCTGTTCGGTGACGGTCCCTCAGGTCCTGACCTGCTGCTGATCGAGCGGGCCAGGGCGCTGCGCTCGCACGCCGGCCAGCCGTCCTTCCCGGGTGGTGCGCTGGACCCGGCGGACGGCGATCCGGCGAGTGTCGGCCCGGTGGCCGCCGCGCTGCGCGAGGCGGAGGAGGAGACCGGCCTCGACCCGGCCGGGGTGCAGGTCTTCGCCGTCCTGCCCGCGCTGTACATCCCGGTCAGCGACTTCGTGGTGACCCCCGTGCTGGGCTGGTGGCGCCGGGAGACCCCGGTCGCGCCGGTCGATCCGGCCGAGACCGGCGCGGTCTTCCGGGTGCCGCTGACCGAGCTGACCGACCCGGCCAACCGGGCCCGGCTGCGGCACCCGTCCGGCCATGTCGGTCCGGCCTTCGAGGTGGCGGGCCGGCTGGTCTGGGGCTTCACGGCGGGCGTGATCGACCGGGTGCTGCACTACAGCGGCCTGGAACGGGAGTGGGACAGCTCCCGGACGGTCAGCCTGTAGCGGCGAGGTGCGGGAGTTGCACGGCGTCGCCGGGTGTACCGCCGTTCGGGCGTCGGCCCATGGGAGGGTAGCCGGGTGAATGTCCTGGATCTGCTGCTGATCGTCGCCGCGCTGGGTTTTGCCGTGACCGGCTACCGGCAGGGCTTCGTGGTCGGCGTGCTGTCGGTGCTCGGGTTCCTGAGCGGCGGTCTGATCGCCGTCCAGCTGCTCCCGCTGCTGCTGCGCCACCTCGACCCCGGCACGGTGGCCTCGGTGGTGGCGGTCGTGGTGGTGATCGTCTTCGCCGCGATCGGCCAGGCGGTGACCACCCACTTCGGCTGGAAGCTGCGCGGCCACATCGGCCGCCGTCCGGCCAGGACGCTGGACGCGGTCGGCGGCTCGGTGGTCAACGTGATCTCGATGCTGCTGGTCGCCTGGCTGATCGGCTCCGCGCTGGCGGGCACCTCGCTGCCGACCGTCTCCAAGCAGGTCCGGACCTCCGAGGTGCTCGGCGGGGTGCAGTCCGCGCTGCCGGAGGACGCGCCGAACTGGTTCTCCGACTTCACCAAGGCGCTGGCCAGGAACGGCTTCCCACAGGTCTTCAACCCCTTCGAGCGGGAGTCGATCACCGAGGTCGAGCCGCCCGACCCGGCGCTGGCCGCCAGCCCGGTGGTGGCGAAGGCCCGGCAGAGCCTGGTCAAGGTGGTCGGCACCGCCACCGCCTGCGGCAAGACCCTGGAGGGCACCGGCTTCGTGTTCGCCCCGCACCGGGTGATGACCAACGCCCACGTGGTCGGCGGCGTGGACGAGCCGACCGTGCAGATCGGCGGCACCGGCCAGCTCTACGACGCCACCGTGGTCCGCTACGACTGGCAGCGCGACATCGCGGTGCTGGACGTGCCCAAGCTGAACGCCCCGGCGCTGAGCTTCGCCGACGAGGCGAAGACCAACGACAGCGCGATCGTCGCGGGCTTCCCGGAGAACGGCGCGTTCAACGTCCAGCCGGCCCGTATCCGGGGCCGGATCCAGGCCAACGGCCCGGACATCTACCACCGTGGCCAGGTGGTCAGGGACGTCTACTCGGTGCGCTCGCTGGTCCGGCAGGGCAACAGCGGCGGCCCGCTGCTCACCCCGGACGGCCGGGTGTACGGGGTGGTCTTCGCCAAGTCCCTGGACAGCTCGGACACCGGCTACGTGCTGACCGCCGCCGAGGTGCGCGGCGAGGCGCAGGCCGGCGCGGGCGCCACCACCCGGGTCGACACCGAGGGCTGCGCGCTCTGATCCTCCGCCCCGTCCGCCGCCGACTGGTAGCGTCGCCCCGGGCTCACCCGTTCGGCTCAACAGCCGTACGGCGCACCGGGTCCGACGGCAGGTCAGACGCAGTACGGGGCATTGGAGGACGGCCGGTCATGATGGGTCACTCGCACGCGGTCAGCGGAGCGATGCTGTACGCGGGCACCGCGCCGTTCCTGGCGCCGATGCTGTTCGACGTCCACCTGGCGCCCGCCGACGTCATGATGGGCACCATCCTGGCGGCCGGTGCGGCGCTGCTGCCCGACCTGGACCACCACGACGGGACGATCGCCAACTTCCTCGGCCCGATCTCCAAGGCGCTCTGCCGCTTCGTCGCCTGGGCCTCCGGCGGGCACCGGAAGGCCACCCACTCGCTGCTGTTCGTCGCGCTGATGGGTGGCGGCACCTGGGCGGGCGTCAGCTTCCTGGGCCGCAACTTCACCCTGGCGATGACGTTCTTCCTGCTCGCACTGGCGATCCGGGCGCTGCGGCTGCACCCGCCGGGCGACGGGCCGACGATGTGGATCACCATCATCGGCCTCTCGGTGCTCGGCACCGCCGGGATGAACAACTGGATGCCCAGCGCGCCCGGCTGGCTGCCGTACGCGGTCGCACTGGGCACCCTGGCGCACCTGCTGGGCGACTGCCTGACGAAGAAGGGCGCGCCACTGCTCTGGCCGCACAAGGAGCGCTACGAGGTGGTGCTGATCAAGCGCACCGGCAACTCGGTGGAGACCAAGGTGCTGGTGCCGATCATGTCGGTGGCGACCTTCGTGCTGCTCTGGTTCACGGCGGTCTCGCCGACCGTGCTGACCTGACAGCAGCTCTGACGTCGGCTCACTCCTCGCGACGGAGGCGCGCCCCCACCCAGCGGGCGCGCCGCCCGAGGATGCGCGGGATGCCCATCGGGTGCGCCTCCGCCTCCCGCTGCCGGCCGATCCGGCCGTGGGTCTCGTACTCGTGCGGTTGGGCCTGTGGTTCGGGGTACTGCTGCTGCGAGCTGCTGGTGCGGCGTCGTCGGCGCGTGACAGCTTCGCGGTCGGGCATCCAGGTCATACCGGATGGATGCCCGCCCATCGGGCGGCGTAACCGCGACCGGATGACCCGACTGTCCTATGCACTTGTCATATGAACATGCGTCAAGTCCGGCGACCCGGACCGCCGTCGGCCGGTCAGCCCTGGTGCTCCCTGACCCACTCGATCAGCTCCGCCGAGAACTCGGCCGGTGCCTCCTCGTGCGGGAAGTGCCCGACCCCGGGCAGCAGCCGCCAGCGGTACGGTGCCTCGACGAACTCGCCCGCGCCCAGCGCGGTGTGCGAGAGCAGCACCGGATCGGCCGCCCCCTGGATGTGCAGGGTCGGCGCGGTGATCGGCTTCTTCATCCGGCGGGCGAACTGGATGCCGTCCGGCCGCGCCATCGAGCGCAGCAGCCAGCGATAGGGCTCGATCGAGCAGTGCGCGGTGCTCGGGATCTGCACCGCCTGCCGGTACGCGTGCAGCGCCTCGGCGTCCGGCTGGTTGGGCCCGCTCCACTCGGTCAGGTACCGGCCGACCAGGGCCGCGTCGTCCGCGACCAGGCGGCGTTCCGGCACCCAGGGGCGCTGGAAGTTCAGCACGTGGTCGAAGGCGGCCATCTGCCGACGGTCCGTCAGCAGGGCCCGGCGCAGTTGCCGGGGGTGGGCGGCGGAGACCACGGTCAGGCTGCGGATCACCGAGGGCCGCATCACGGCCGCCACCCAGGCCAGCGAACCGCCCAGGGCGTGCCCGACCAGGTGCGCCTGCCGCTCGCCGAGCGAGCGGATCACGCCGGTGATGTCCAGCGCCAGGTTGCCGGGGTCGTAGCCGCGCGGGGTGCGGTCGCTGCCGCCGACCCCGCGCAGGTCCAGCGCCACCGCCCGGAAGCCGGCCTCGGCCAGCGCGGTCAGCTGGTGCCGCCAGGCCCACCAGTACTCGGGCCAGCCGTGCACCAGCAGCACCAGCGGGCCCTCACCGGCCTCGGCGATGTGGAACCGGGCGCCGTTCGCCGCCAGGTCGCGGTGGGTCCATGGTCCGGCCGAGCGGAGCTCCCACGGGGTCTCGGTGATCTCGGTCCTCGGGGTACTGGCCCGGGAGGGCATGGGCATCTGGTCCAGCGGCATACCGAGAGCGTGTCACACCCGGTTGCCGAACGGGTCTCCGGCACTCGCTGGTGCTGTGAATGCTCTGTGACACCGGCGCCGTTGGCAGCGCGCCGGGTCAGGGATGCCGGGTCAGGGGCGGCGGCCCAGGCCCCGGTCGATCTCCTCCTGGGTGGCCGGTCGCGGCCGGGCATTCTTCAGGACGTCCGCGGTCTTCTGCGCGCCCTCGATGGTGCGGTGCGGCTTCTCGATCTTCTTGAACGAGCGCAGCGCCAGCAGCCCGAGCAGCGCGGCCAGCAGCAGGTAGGCCCCGGCCACGATCAGGAACGACCAGCCGAGGGTCAGCCCGAGCGCCTGCAGCCCGTACGCGGCGGCGAAGCTCAGCATCGGCACCGCGGCCAGCGCGACCACACCGGCGACGGCCAGCGAGACACCGCCGGAGACACCGCGCTTGACGTCCTGTCGGATCTCCGCCTTGGCGAGTGCGATCTCGTCGTGCACCAGGGCGGACAGGTCGGCGGTGGCCGCCGCGAACAGCTGCCCCACCGAACGCTCGCCCTCGTAGGGCGCCCGGCCGTTGCTGGTCGGTTCTGCGGTTCCTGCGGGCATCAGCGGTTCTCCTTCACGAGGCCGGGCAGTTGCGGTGGCGGGGTTTGTTGCCGACAGCTCTGAATCATGCCCCTACCGGCCAGTCCGGCACCACTCCGGGGCGCCCCTCGGGCGACGGCGTGTCACCTGACGGTGGCTCAGGGCTGAGGGTGGGTCAGTGCGCGGGCTGCTGGTAGATGTCGGGGATGCCGTCGTTGTCCGAGTCGAGGTTCTCCTCGTCCACCAGCTGCTGGTAGTGCCGGTTACGCAGTTTGAGCAGCACGGTGGCGACCAGCGCGCACAGCAGCGAGCCGACCAGTACGGCGGCCTTGGCCCGGTCGGCCAGCACCGGGTTGTCCGGGAAGGCCAGTTCGCTGATCAGCAGCGAGACGGTGAAGCCGATGCCCGCCAGGGTTGAGACCGCGAACAGGTCGGCCCATCGGAGCTGTGGGTTCAGCTCGGCCCGGGTGAATCTGGCGGCCAGCCAGGTGCCACCGAAGATGCCCACCGTCTTGCCGACCAGCAGACCGAGCACGATGCCCAGCGGCACCGCCTGGGTGAACACCTCGCCGAGTGCCGGGCCGCTGATCGACACCCCGGCCGCGAACAGGGCGAAGACCGGCACCGCGAAGCCCGCCGACAGCGGCCGGACCTGGTGCTCGATGTGCTCACCGGGGGAGACCTTCTCGTCACCGACCTTGTGGCAGCGCAGGATCAGGCCCATCGCCACACCGGAGACGGTGGCGTGCACCCCGCTCTCGTGCATCAGCGCCCAGATCAGGAAGGCCAGCGGTACGTACAGGTACCAGCCGTGCACCCCGTGCCGGTGCAGGAACCAGAACAGCACCAGACCGGCCACCGACAGCCCGAGCGCCCAGAACTTGATGCCCGAGCTGTAGAACACCGCGATGATCAGGATCGCGATCAGGTCGTCCACCACGGCCAGCGTGAGCAGGAACGCCCGCAGCGCGGACGGCAGGTGACTGCCCACCACGGCCAGCACGCCGAGCGCGAAGGCGATGTCGGTGGCGGTCGGGATGGCCCAGCCGGCCGGGTGCCCGCCGGGCCCCGAGTTGGCCACCGCGTAGACGATCGCGGGCAGTGCCACGCCGCAGACCGCCGCCACCACCGGCAGCATCGCGGCGCTCGGGCTGCGCAGCTCACCCGCGACGAACTCGCGCTTGAGCTCGATCCCGGCCACGAAGAAGAAGATGGTCAGCAGCCCGTCCTTGGCCCAGGCGTCCAGGGTGAGGTCGAGGTGCAGCGGTGACGAGGGGCCGATGGTGTACTCGCGGACGCTCTCGTACGAGCCGGGCCAGAGGTTCGCCCAGAGGAGCGCCGCGGCGGCGGCCAGCAGGAGCAGGATGCCGCCCACGGTCTCGGTGCGCAGCGCGTCGGTGAGGTACGTCCGCTCGGGCAGCGAGAGCCGTCCGAGGAACTGACGGCGGGTCGGGGTGGGCGGCGGCGTGGCCACGACGGGAGACCTCCAGGGCGGGGAGCGGCAAACGGATACACCGGTGGTGCGGTGCCGACCAGTCTTCCCGGCGCGCCTCAGAAATCTTGTTGTGTTTTTGACAGTCTAACGGGAGGGCTCTGGGACCTTGAGGCGGTGTCCGGTTTGCCTATTTTATGAAGAGAACTGACTTTCGCTCGGGATCTCGGCGGCCGACCGGCGCGCGCCCCTTCCGTGCGCTCGCTCGGATGGCTGCCGCGCGGTGCGGCCGGGCGGTGGCATTCCTATCGTCAGGGGCATATGCCGCCCGGTCCGGGCGGTTTTCTCCTGATCCCGGAGCTCCTGATGTCCAGTCAGATAACCGACGACCGTCCCGCGCCCCCGTTACCGAACCTCTCCCCGGAGCTGGCCCAGCTGCTCCGGCCCCTGTTCAGCGGGGTCTCGCCGACCGGCGGCGTCGCGGTCGCCGTCATCCGGGGCAACGAACGGACGGTGGTCTGCCGGGGGTACGCCGACCGGTCCGGCGCCCGGCCGGTGCGCGCCGACACCCGCTTCGCGCTCGGCTCGGTCACCAAGACCTTCACCGCACTGCTGCTCGCCGAGATGGTCGCCAGCGGCGAGGTCGGGTACGAGGATCCGATCGACCACTACCTGCCCGCCGAGGTGCTGCCCGGCTACCCGCAGGACCGGCCGATCACCCTGCTGCACCTGGCCACCCACACCTCGGGCCTGCCCAGGCTGCCGGTTGGCCTGCTGCCCGCCGCGCTGCCGCGCTGGTTCACCGCCCCGTACGCCACCTTCAGCCGGCCGCACCTGTTCCGGGCACTGCCGCGGACGCCGGTCCGGGGCATGCCGGGAGCGCAGGTCCGCTACTCCAGCCTCGGCTGCGGGCTGCTCGGGCTGGCGCTGGAGAGTGCGGCGGGGGTCCGGTACGAGGAACTGCTGGCCAGCCGGATCTGTGGCCCGCTCGGCCTGATCGACACCTCCTGCGCACCGGACCGGGAGCCGTCGCACGGCTACCGGCGGGGCCGTCGGGTGCCGTCGTTCCGGCTGCCGGCCCTGCCGGGCGCGGCCGCGCTCAGCTCGACGGCGGACGACATGCTGCGCTACCTGCAGGCGCACCTGGCGGTGGACGCGGTGCCGATCGCGGACCGGGGCGGGGCGGCCGCCGCGCTGAAGGCGGCGCTGCGGGAGGTCCGGCTCCCCAGGGTCGAGCGGCGGCGGTCCGGCGCGCGGATCGCGCTGACCTGGAACCAGCAGACGGTGGACGAGGGCGAGTTGGTCTTCCACACGGGGGTGACGGGCTCGCTGCGCGGCCGTGGCGCGACGGCCGAGGCTTCGGGTGGCCGGGACGCCGGGGTGGCCTCGGCGGTGTTCGCCGGGTTCAACCCGGTGGCCCAGGTGGGGCTGGTCGCGATGGCCAGCACACTGCCGGGGCTGCGGCGCCGGTTCACCCAGACCGCGTACGCGACGCTGCGCCGCCTGGCGGGCTGAAGGGGTCCGGAACAGCACTGCGGCGGGGCCGGTGACGGCCCCTTGATCTGCTTCGGCTTGGCGATCGGGCCGAGCGTCCTGCCGACGTGGTTGCGCAGTTCGGCGACCAGGTCCTCGGTCTCGGTGGCCGTGCCGCGCAGGATCACGAAGGCGACGATCGCCTGGCCGGTGGTGGCGTCGGTCGCGCCGACCACCGCCGACTCGGCCACCGCGGGGTGGCCGACCAGGGCGGACTCGACCTCGGTGGTGGAGATGTTGTGGCCGGAGACCAGCATCACGTCGTCCACCCGGCCGAGCAGCCAGATGTCACCGTCCTCGTCCTTCTTCGCACCGTCACCGGCGAAGTACCGGCCCTGGAAGCGGGACCAGTAGGTGTCGATGTAGCGCTGGTCGTCGCCCCAGATGGTGCGCAGCATGGACGGCCACGGCTCGGTCAGCACCAGATAGCCGCCGGAGCCGTTCGGCACCTCGTTGGCCTCGTCGTCCACCACGGTGGCGGCGATGCCGGGCAGGGCGCGCTGGGCGGAGCCCGGCTTGGTCTCGGTGACGCCCGGCAGCGGGCTGATCATCATCGCGCCGGTCTCGGTCTGCCACCAGGTGTCGACGATCGGCGTCCTGTTGCCGCCGATGTGCTCGCGGTACCAGATCCACGCCTCGGGGTTGATCGGCTCGCCGACGCTGCCCAGCACCCGGAGGCTGGAGAGGTCGAACTTGGCGGGGATGTCGTCGCCCCACTTCATGAAGGTGCGGATCGCGGTCGGCGCCGTGTAGAGGATGGTGACGCCGTACTTCTGCACGATCTCCCAGAACCGGCCCTGGTGCGGGGTGTCCGGGGTGCCTTCGTAGATCACCTGGGTGGCGCCGTTGGCGAGCGGCCCGTAGACGATGTACGAGTGCCCGGTGACCCAGCCGATGTCGGCGGTGCACCAGTAGACGTCGGTCTCCGGCTTGAGGTCGAACACCGCGTGGTGGGTGTAGGCGGCCTGGGTCAGGTAGCCGCCGGAGGTGTGCAGGATGCCCTTGGGCTTCCCGGTGGTGCCGGAGGTGTACAGGATGAAGAGCGGGTGCTCGGCGTCGTGCGCCTCGGGGGTGTGCTCGGTGGACTGGCGCGCGGTGATCTCGTGCCACCAGACGTCCCGGCCCTCGGTCCAGGCGACGTCCTCGCCGGTGCGGCGGATCACCAGGACCTTCTCGACGCCCTCGACCTTGGTCAGCGCCTCGTCGATGGCGGGCTTGAGCGCGGAGGGCTTGCCACGGCGGTAGCCGCCGTCGGCGGTGATCACCAGCTTGGCGTCGGCGTCCTGGATCCGGGAGGCCACGGCGTCGGCCGAGAAGCCGCCGAAGACCACCGAGTGGGTGGCGCCGATCCGGGCGCAGGCGAGGATCGCCACGACCGCCTCGGCGATCATCGGCAGGTAGACCGCGACCCGGTCGCCCTTGCGGACACCGAGCTCCAGCAGCGCGTTGGCGGCCTGCGAGACCTCGTCCTTGAGCTGCGCGTAGGTGATCGAGCGGCTGTCGCCGGGCTCGCCCTCGAAGTGGATCGCCACCCGGTCGCCGTTGCCGGCCTCGACGTGGCGGTCCACGCAGTTGTACGCCACGTTGAGCTTGCCGTCGGCGAACCACTTGGCGAACGGCGGGTTCGACCAGTCCAGCGTCTCGGTGGGCTCGACCGCCCAGCTGAGACGGCGGGCCTGCTCGGCCCAGAAGCCGAGCCGGTCCTCGGAGGCCTGCGCGTACGCGGCCGCGGTGACGTTGGCGTCGGCCGCCAGCTCCGCCGGGGGAGCGAAACGGCGCTCCTCCTTGAGCAGGTTGGCCAGGCTCTCGTTGCTCAACGCGCACTCCTCATCGAGTCTCAGTCTGCCGGGAGATCCCGTGCGGAAGGGATTGTCCCGTGTGTCCCAGCGCACAGCTCACCAGGCGAACCGGCCTGTTGACAAGAGGCACCGGAAAATTGGTGTAGACCTTTGACCGGCTGGGGCGGCCTGTCCGGTGCCGGGAGTCCGTCGCGGATCTGCCGCGGACCTTGACGGAGCGTCCGGGCGGTACTCCACTGACAGCACGGGTGGGGCCCGACCGGCACCGGGCCGGCCGCGACCCGCCCTGGTGGGGGGACAGCCATGTCCGGACTTCCCGCGAGCACCGACTCCCTTTCCGCATCCCGGTCCGAACCGCAGCCCGGCGACTTCGCCGTGGTCCGGATGGGCGGCCACAGCGGCCGCCTGATCAGGATCGGCCAGTGGCTCAACGGCGACGGATTCGCCGACTACGAGCACGCCTTCGTCCACGTCGGGAACGGCGAGCTGGTCGAAGCCCAGCCCGGCGGGGCCGAACTCCGACCGCTCTCCGTCTACGACAACCGCCCCACCCTCTGGTCGACCGGGCGGATCAGGCTGACCGACGAGCAGCGCCGGGCGGTGGTCGCGGCCGCCCGGGGCTACGTCGGCACCCCGTACAGCGTGGCCGACTACTTCGCGCTGGCCGCGCACCGCTTCCACCTCCCGATCGGACCACTGCTCAGGAAGTACGTCGCCGACAGCAGGCACATGATCTGCTCCCAGCTGGTCGACCAGTGCTACTGGGACGCCGGAGTACACCTCTTCACCGACGGCCGCTGGCCCGGCTACGTGACCCCGGCCGACCTGGCGAAGCTACTCGGTGTCTGACGGCGGGTCAGGCCGCCAGGCGCGGGCTCTCGGTGGGGTCGGGCTCGGTCGGTCTCCGCCGTTGCTTCGAGACCGGGACGAAGCTGCGCAGCTCCGGGTCCAGCACGTACGCCTGGGCGTCGGCGAAGTCGAAGTACATGCCGACCAGCCGGAGGGTGCCCGCCGCGACCCGGCGCTCCACGGCCGGGTGGGCCAGCAGTTGGTCCAACTGCTGGACCACGTTGGTGATGCAGAGCTGCTCCACCTCGCTGACCACCGGCCGGTCGGCGAACCCGGCGGGGGCCCGGCGCAGCCGGTCCAGCGAGCCCCGGCCGTTGCGCAGCCAGCGCCCGAGCGGGGTGGGCGGCCCTGGGGCCAGGTGCACGCCGTCCAGCAGGGCCTTCATCGCCCCGCAGCCGGAGTGCCCGCAGATGGTGATGGAGCGCACCTCCAGCACCTCCACCGCGTACTGCACGGCGGCCGCCACCGAGTCGTCGGCCGCGCCGGGCTCGTACGGGGCCGGGACCAGGTTGCCGACGTTGCGGACGGTGAACATGTCGCCCGGGCCGCTGCTGGTGATCATGCTGGTCACCAGCCGGGAGTCGGCACAGGTGAGGAAGAGCTGGGAGGGCGTCTGGCCCTCCCTGGCCAACCGGGCCAGCTCGGGCCTGACCAGGTGGGCGGTGTGCTGCTGGAATCCGCGCACGCCGTCCAGCAGGCGGCCGTGCGGGTCGTCGGTGCCGGGCTCGATGCAGTGGTGGCCGCCCCAGGGCGTCCAGGCGCGGCAGCGGTGCGGGCCGGGCGAACTGCCCGCCCGGAGGGTGCCGTCCGGGTCCAGCACCTCCTCGTCGAGCTCGGTCAGCATCGAGACCCGGCCGCCCGCCGCCTGGTGGCCGGCCCGCCAGGCGTGCACCTGCTCGTAGGCCGCGTGGTCCAGGAACGAGCCGTCATGACTGACCGTCACCTGGGCGCCGGCCGGGATGCCGGCCAGCGCCCGGCTGAGCCGGGGCACCACGGCGAAGGTCAGCGGGCCGTGCGTACGCACCGTCCAGGAGCCGTCCGGCTCGGCCAGCACGTCGACATGAGCCCGGGTCAGCCGGTACAGCGCGAGCAGGGCGGCGACCCCGCCGCCGAGCAGCACCCCGAGCGGGACGTCGAGCAGCACCACGCCGAGCACGGTGGCCAGGTAGACCGGGAACTCCCGGTGCCGGTGCACCCGGCGGATGTGCGCGAAGCTGACCATCTGGATGCCGACCACCAGCACCAGGGCGGCCAGTGCGGCCAGCGGGATCCGCCGCAGACCGCCGCCGAGCGCTAGGGCGGCCACCATCACCCAGACCCCGTGCAGCACGGCGGACCACCGACTGGCCGCTCCGGCCCGGATGTTGGCGGTGCTGCGGACCGCGCCGCCGGCCACCGGCAGACCGCCGAGCAGACCGGTGACCAGATTCGCGATGCCCTGGCCGCGCAGCTCGCGGTCCAGGTCGATCGGGCCTGGCGCCATCCGGCCGACCGCGACGGCGGAGAGCAGCGACTCCACGCCGGCCACCGCCGTCACCGTCAGCACGGCGGCCAGCAGCACCGGCCAGTGCGCGCCGAGCTGGGCGGGCGAGGGGAGGGCGGCGAAGTCGTGCTGCTCCCAGGTGGGCAGCTCGACCCGGGCCAGCGTGAGGCCGAGGCCGATCGAGAGCCCGGTGGCGGCCGCCACCGCGACCAGCGCGGCGGGCACCCGGGCGGCGACGGCGCCGATCCGGCCGGCCCGGCCGGGCAGCAGACCGAGCCGGGGCCAGGCGAAGAGCAGCACGATCGCGAGCCCGCCGACCGCGAGCGCGGGCAGGTGCGGTACCGAGAGCTGGCCGGGCAGCGCGATCAGGTTGGCCAGCGCGGCGCTCTGCGGCGATCCGCCGAGCACCACGTGCAGCTGGGCGATGGCGATGGTGATCCCGACCCCGGCCAGCATCCCGTGCACGACGGCGGGGGAGACGGCCAGCGCGGCGCGGGCCACCCGGAACGCGCCGAGCAGCAGTTGCAACAGCCCGGCGGCCACCGTGACCGCGCAGGTGACCTGCCAGCCGAACTGGGCGATCAGACCGGCGATGATCACGGTCAGCGCGGCGGACGGGCCTGTCACCTGGAGCGGGGTGCCGCCTAGCGCCCCGGCGACCAGGCCGCCGGCGGCGGCGGCCACCAGCCCGGCGGTGAGCGGGGCACCGGTGGCCAGCGCGATGCCGAGCGAGAACGGGACGGCGATCAGGAAGACCACCAGGGAGGCCGGCAGATCCCGGGCCAGCCGCCCGCGGAGGCCGGGCGGGGCGTGGTCGGTGGTGTCGGAGGCGATGGGTGCGGCGGAGACGTCGAGGGTCATGGTGTCCCGTCTTTCCGGGGGAACGAACGCAGTCAGGTCCGGGAGGTGCTTCGGGGGTCGGATCGGCTGTCGTGGGTCGCGACGGTGTGGCGGGGATGGTCGTGGGGTGCAGGCACGGCGGGGTCGGCTCGTCCACCCCTGGGACCATCAAGATTCGGTAAACCGAGAGTAATGAGATCTTTGCACAGCGTGAAATCGAGCGGTAGGGCGAAGGTCGGGATTCACCCCTTCGGGGGGTAGGCGAACCATCGGGGGATATGCAGAAAGCACTGGGCGACCCCGGTTGGTCTCCGGGATCGCCCAGTGCTGCTGAGGCCGTGGCCGACTGCGGGTCAGACGCCGGCCGCGTCCAGGTGTGCGGCGCCGAGCACGAAGCCCTCGTCCACCTGGGTGGCGAGATCGACGCCGGTCTTGGCGTTGCCCCAGCTCTCCGCGTTGCGCAGGTGGAAGTGGACGGCCTGGCTGGTCCAGCGCTCCGGCTCGCGGGCCGCGAAGGCCAGCTCCGCCTGCTCCCTGAGCCGGGCCAGCACGGCCCGGTTGGCGGGCTCGAGGGTCCGCAGCTCGGGCTCGGCGCCCTGCTCCAGACGGCGCACCCAGTCGGACTGGCCGAAGCAGGTGAGCAGGTCCTCGCCGACCTCACGGCGGAGGAAGGCCAGGTCGTCGGGCCCGTTCACCTTGTTGCCCACCACCTGCAGGGCCACCCCGAAGTCCCGGGCGTACTCCTTGTACTGGCGGTAGACCGAGACGCCCTTCCGAGTCGGCTCGGCGACCAGGAAGGTCAGGTCGAAGCGGGTGAAGAGCCCGGAGGCGAACGAGTCCGAGCCGGCGGTCATGTCGGTGACCAGGTACTCGTCCTGACCGTCGACCAGGTGGTTCAGCAGCAGCTCGACCGCGCCGACCTTGGAGTGGTAGCAGGCCACCCCGAGGTCCTGCTCGGTGAAGGCGCCGGTGGCCAGCAGCCGGACCGAGCCCTCGTCCAGCGCGACCGGCCGGGCGCAGGCGGCGTACACCGGATTCTCCTCGACGATCCGCAGCAGCCGGGAACCCCGGCCGGGCGGCGTGGTCTTGATCATCTGCTCGGCGGACCCGATCAGCGGGTTGCTGCCGCGCAGGTACTCCTTGATCTCCGGCAGGTGTGCGCCGAGTGAGGGCAGTGCGGCGGCCTGACCGTCCGTCAGCCCCAGTGCCGGGCCGAGGTGCTGGTTGATGTCGGCATCGACGGCGATCACCGGGCAGCCTGCTGCGGCGAGGTGGCGGATGAACAGTGCGGACAGCGTGGTCTTCCCGCTGCCGCCCTTGCCGACGAAGGCGATCTTCATCTGAGACTCCGGCTCTCGGCCCAGCCGCTGGGCGGCTGAAGTTGTTGGTAATCGTTATCGTCACCGATAGTGCTCATGCTATCGGGGGTTTGGTCAACCGTGCGGGCGGGAAAGTCGGATTGCCTCGAACGGGTGATGGTGGGGTTGCTGTCGGGCCCTGGGGGAGGGGTTCATTACCCTCGGGTAGGTGACCACTGGAACAGACCCCCTCGCCCCGCTGGCCGAGCTCCCCGGAGTCCCCGAGGCCGTCGCGGAGGTGCGCAAGGCCGTCGACCGGCTGTACGGGCACCGGGCGATGCGCCGCCGCGCCGCCGAGGTGACCTCGGAGTCCGCCCTGCGCGGGGCCAGGGCCTCCGCCGCACTGGACGGCGCGGACTGGCCGCTGGAGGAGGTGCGCCGCCGGACCGACTTCAGCGCCGACCCGCAGGCCCGTACGGTCGGCGGTGCGCTCCGGATCTCCGCCGAGGCGGGCCAGCTGCTCAGCGTCTGGCGGCACTCGCCGATGCAGGTGCTGGCCAGGCTGCACCTGCTCGCGGTGGGCGACGGCGCGGACGACGCCGGCCGGCCGAGGAAGGCGGGCGAGTCGGCCGCCGAGCTGTTCCCGCTGGAGCTGGCGATGGCCGAGGGGGTCGGGCCCGACGGGCCGCCGCCGGTGGCCGTCACGCCGCCGCCCGCGCCGCCCGCCGACGAGGCGGCCGCCCGGCTGGACC
>NZ_JBFUMY010000093.1:0-22346 GCF_054049135.1 Kitasatospora sp. P5_F3
GGTCGTGGAGGGCGATGCGGGGGACGCCGGCTTTGTCGCAGAGCCGGTGGAAGTGGTCGAGGACGTTCTTGGGGTGGAGGGGGCGGCCGTGGCGGTGGAAGACGTAGCCGCCGCTGGAGGTGATGTTGCCGAAGGCTCGGGTGCCGGCGCGGTCGTCGAGGGCTGAGGCGGTGCGGTCGGAGAGGGCGACCCAGGTTCTGCTGCGCTTGGTTTTCGGTGCGGTGAGCAGGAGTTGGTTGTTGTCGACGGCGGAGAGGGTGGCGCGGACGAAGAAGACGCGGTCGGTCAGGTGGACGTCGTCCCAGCGCAGGGCGAGTGCCTCGCCTTTGCGGATGCCGGAGCCGATCATGAGCTCGGCGAGGTCGGCGTAGAGCGGGTCGGTGACGTGGGTGAAGCGCAGGAAGCGGGCGGCCTGCTCCTCGGTCCACAGGCGCCGTGGGGCGGAGGCGGGGCGGGCGAGCAACGGAGGCTTGGCGGGGTTGCGGGCCAGGCGGCTGTCGTGGACGGCGCTGGAGAGCGTGGCCATGATCCGGTAGACGGTGACCTTGCCGCGGCCGTTGCGCAGTTGGGCGGTGACGAAGGCGCTCAGGTGCTGGCGGGTGAGGTCGATCAGGGGGATGGTGCCGAGGGCGGGGATCAGGTCCTGCTCGACGTAGGTGCGGCAGCGGGCCATGGTGGTGGGCTTGAGGCGTAGTTCCTTCTCGTCCAGCCAGTCCCTCAGGTACTCGGCGGTGCGCTGCCGGGGGTCGGTGATGACGCACAGGGCCAGACCCTCGTTGAAGCGCCGCAGTGCGATGCCGGCCTCGAGTTCGTCGGGGAAGCCGGCGCGGCGGATGGTGCGGCGGTGGCCGTCGGTGCGGGGGGGCGTCGACGGCGAAAGCCCAAGTACCGTGGCGCGGATCGGCGGCCAGGCCAGGGCAGTTGGTGCCGAGCTGGCGGCGGCGGTCGGCGCGGCAGCCGCAGCGCCGGTAGACACGTCCTCGGTCGTTACCCGGATTCGGTGAGCAGCGCGTGGTGAGCGCCTCGGAGCGTCGAGGGCGCAGAGTCTTACCTCTCCATTCTGCGCTCGCGAGGCGACCACCGTGAGACCACCGACCCACGAATTCTGGGTCTGACCTGTGAGCCTCCCTTGGCCAATGCTCAAGGGAGACCTGAAGGCGGGCTCGGCCGTGCTGCCGGGGCTTGCCCGGTCAGACGAGGCGGTCGCGGTGTTGCGCGGCGGTGTCGCGGACGAGCTGGGAAGCGTTCTCGGCTGCGCCTCGCCCCCGCGGAGGGAGGCTCCAAACCGCCTCCTGCTGCGTTGGCTGAAGACCGTCGCGGTGAGCGTCGGAGGAAAAGGTGCTCTTGAGAGGGCGTAGCCTGCCTGGCTCCCGCCTCGGATACCGTGTTCCTCTACGGGGTGCCACAACGGATGTGACGCCCCCCACCGGAGGTCATCAGCGTATGAGTTCAAAACGCAGCAAGAATCCAGCCCTGCCCGTACTTGACGACGCATTCCGACTCGCGTCGGTCAAGGACGCCGAAGAGTCCACCCGTGACTTGGTCGCGCGGCTGGCCACCACCGAGCTGCGCCGCGTTTCCCACCCGGGCCGGGCCACCTGGGAGCCCACCGATCAGGCCGAGCCCGTACCGGCCCCGCCGACTGTGGTCGACGGTGACGGGGACCTGTGGCTGCGGGACCGGGGCACTGGCACCTGGACCATGCCCGAGTTCAACCCGGAGGAGTTCCCGGCCCGCTGTGGCGAGGTTCTGACGTGGAACCAGCTTGCCTGCGAATACGGCCCGCTGACCGCACTGGCCGACGACCCCCGCCTCGGCGGCGGTCGGCGCTGACCGCGCAGCCCTCTGGGATGACCACGCCCCTGCAGCGCCCGTTGCGGGTAGCTGGGAGTTCCGGCTCACCGCTGAGCTTGACGATGGCGGCGGGCAGGTAAGTGTGGTGGCGTGCGAGGGCATCGAGCAGCGCGGTGCGGGCCTGGCGCCACCCGACGTCCTCGGCACCGCCGGCGTCGGCGGGCCCAGCCGGGTAGCGGTCGGCCTTCGGTTGCCGTGGTGAGCGCGCGGCCCAGCTCGCCGATCGACTGCTGCCAGTCGACCAACTGCCCGAGCAGGGCCGCGCAGCAGCTCGTCGACGGTGGCCGCCGGGCCGAGAGGTCGGCGATCAGTCCGCCGTGGCGATCAGCGGCTGGAGCAGGATGTCGGGGTGGGCGCGCTGGAAGGCGTTCAGCTGCCACTTGTCGGCGAACAAGGCCAGCAGCGCGTCATCCGAGCGGCGGGTGAGCACCTCGCCGTTGATCAGGCGGGCTTTGCCCAGGGTAGCGGCGCCGTCGGCGTCAGTGATCCTGGCCAAGCGGTAGGGAAGCTGGTCGAGGGCGATCGGGGAGGAGAACTCGTGCTCCATCCGGTGCAGGATCACATCGAACTGCATCGGGCCGACCGCAGCCATGACCGGCGCCTGGTCACCACGCCGGTCGGAGACCAGCACCTGGATCACGCCTTCCTCATCGAGTTGGGCGACGCCCTTGCGGAACTGCTTGGACCGGCTGATGTCCTTGGGCCGTGCCACCGCGAAGTACTCGGGGGCGAAGGCGGGCAGCGGGGGAAACTCGGCCTTCTTACCGGTGAAGAGGGTGTCGCCGACCCGCAGCGCGCTCGCGTTGATCAGGCCGACCACATCGCCGGGGTACGCGGTGTCGACCACGGTGCGCTCGGCTCCGAAGACGGTGTGCGCGTACTTGGTTGCGAACGAGCGGCCGCTGGCCGCCCGGGTGACGTGCATGCCGCGCTCGAAGACGCCGGAGCAGACCCGGACGAAGGCGATCCGGTCGCGATGGGCCGGGTCCATGTTCGCCTGGATCTTGAACACCAGGCCGGAGAACTCCTCGCCGACCTCGCGGCTGCCGCCCTTGGCCAGCGGGCGGGGCCCGGGAGCCGGAGCGAGGTCGACCGCGGCGTCCAGCAGGAGCTTCACACCGATGTTGGTCAGCGCGGCGCCGAAGAAGACCGGGCTGATCTTGCCGGCCTCGAAGGCCTCCTGGTCGTAGCCGGGGCCGGACGAGAGCACCAGCTCCAGCTCCTCCAGCGCGGTCGTCCAGGCTTCGCCCTCCTGCTCGGCGGCCTTCTCGGAGGTGAGCTGCTCCTCGAGGGCGGCGTGCGTGCCGGCTGGCACCTTGGTATAGCGCAGCATCTGCTCGGTGTTCCCCGCTTCGACCAGGCCGCGCAGGTTGCCCGCGCTGCCCACCGGCCAGACGACCGGGACGGGGGTGATCCCGAGGTGCGTCTCGATGTCCTCGAGCAGGGTGAGTGCATCCTGGCCGCGCCGGTCCCACTTGTTGATGAAGGTGATCACGGGGACGCCGCGATGGCGGCAGACCGCGAAGAGCTTGCGGGTCTGCTCCTCCAGGCCCTTGGCCGCGTCGACCAGCATGATCGCGCAGTCGACGGCGGCCAGCACCCGGTAGGTGTCCTCGGAGAAGTCGGCGTGGCCGGGGGTGTCGACCAGGTTCATCACGTGGCCGCGATAGCCGAACTGCAATGCGGCCGAGGTCACCGAGATACCGCGCTCGCGTTCCAATTCCATCCAGTCGCTGGTCACGCCGCGTCGGTCACCCTTGGCGTGCACCGCACCGGCAGAAGTGATCGCCCGCGCGTGCAGCGCCAGTGCCTCGGTGAGCGTGGACTTGCCCGCGTCCGGATGGCTGATCACAGCGAAGGTCCGTCGGCGGCCGGCCTCATGAAGGACCTGCGGGACGGGGATTGACTGTACGGTGCTCACGTGTTTCCTCGGGTACGCATCGGCAGCAGGCCGGGTGACGCCTCTCCGTACCTGGTGAGCCGGGGATCAGGTCCGCAGCCCAGGAAGCGATAATAGGCTGTCGGGCGGCGTGGCCCCGAAATTCCCGTTCCTGGGGAGAGACTGATCCAGGCTCGGCTGGCCTCGGTCTTGGGCTGGCCGAAGGCCAGGCCGTTGTTGTTGACGGCGGCGAGCGTCCATCGGACGAAGAGCTGGCGGTCCATGAGGTGGACGTCCGACCAGTGCAGGGCGAGGACCCCGCTGCGGCGCGTGCCGGTACCGAGAATCACCTCGAACAGGTCGGTGACCTGGTCGGCGTACTCGTCGGCGTTGTGCTGCGGAACGTCGCGGCCTCATCCGGGGTCCAGCAGGTGCGCTCGGCGGCGCGGGGCTCGGGCGGGACGGAGTACTTGGCCGGGTTGTAGCGCAGCCGCCAGGAGGAGACGGCGTCGTTCAGCGCGTTGCGCAGCGTGGACGCGGCCTTGTAGACAGTGACCCGGCCGTGCCCGGCCTCCAGCTGGGCGGCGATCCACTCATCGACGTGATAGGGACGAAGGTCCAGCAGGCGGATGTGGCCGGACGCCGGGATCAGGTCGCACTCGACCCACGCCACGTAGCCGGCGTAGGTGTTCGGCGACAGGTGCGCCCGCCGCGTGACCAGCCACTCGCGCGGGTAACTCGCGACCGTGGTCCGGCGGTTCTCGTACACCCCGCGCAGCTCACCGTCCAACACCGCCTTCATCTCCCGCAACGCCTCCGCATGGCTGGCGAAACCGCCCCGGCGGCGGACCCGCACCGCCGGCACACCCGGCCACGCTGCGCACGCTGTCCCATGAGCTTCTCCTTCTTGAACTCGGTGAGCTTGAGTCCAAGGTCGCCGCCCGGCCCGGGCGTCGGCAGCGCGCGCGGGAAGGGACGCGAGGCACGTCAGAACCAGTCGGAGAGGACACGCTCAAGGCGACACACCGCCTGGAAGATCACGCGGCGTAGTCAGTGGGTAGTCGACCTTGATCTGCGTGAGGAGCCGAGGTCGGCATGCGGCACCGTACGCTGGGATGACGTGCCTCGACGACGGCCATTTCTGAGGGGCCGCCAGATTCTCGTTACTGGCGGCGACAGAAGGCGATGCAGAGCTTGGGGACCATTTTGAGATCACGCCTCGTAGGCGGAAGTGAGCGCCCGTGGGCACATATGGACATTCCTGCACATTGGAACGGCTGAGCCCCTGTCAGGGTGATGTCTTGCCATCCGTGCTCCATTCCCCGAACCGCCCATGCAGGCAACGAGGTTGGGCAACTAGAAAGCCGACGCCTTGAGGCCTCGGCTGCCGACAATAGTTGAATCCTGTCGTCCCTCCACTGAAGGCTCGTCAGATCATCGTTGCTGATGGTGACTACGGGCGGCCACTGGCCCTTAGGACGCGGGAAGCCCGCTGTCCTGAGTCGTCAGGCTGCCAACCGGCACGGGACTCGTCCCGGCGCCCAGGAGCCGCTCGGCGATGAGGTGAGGTACCGGTACGGACATCGTGGCGGCCTGCCGGTTGGCCGTACCGGTAGGTGGCGATCACGGCGGACTCCCACGCGCTGAGGAGTCCCCGGACAGCGAAACCCTGGCCGATCTCACGGTCCGTGCCGACGTCGTGCCCTGGGCACGCGATGCCGCGACCGCCACCCTCGTCTTCGCCGACGGCCACATCCTGTGCGCCGTCGCGGCCCGTCGGCTCGGCCACGAGATCGCCTTCGCGGCCCGCATCCGGTTGGGGCCGACCTCGCTGTCCGTGCTCGGCCCGCAGCACGTGATCCTCGCACTGCTGCGCTGGAACGCACCTCGCACGTGCCGGCGGACACCGTCGTCGAGGTGAACCACCGGCCGGGGACCCATCGCCGCTGCCGAGACGCCTCGCCCGGTGCCGCCGGAGGTGGGCACCGAGGCCAGACTGCTGCGGGGGTGTCACGGACACATTGCTCCCGATGACCTTTCCGTTCCCCCTCTTGATCGTCTCCCCGTCGCGTGTGAACGTGGCCGGGCGCCCGGTGATCGGCCGGGCCATGTCAGTCGAACCGCGCCGAACCTCGTCCGGCCGTCGCGGAGAACGGAGGACCCTGGTGCCCTCGCCTTCGCGGCCCCTTCGCAAGCTGGGTTTCCTGACCATCGGGCTGTTCGACCCCGCCGATCCCGGCCGCGGGCACGAGTCGACACTCCAGATCATCGAGCTCGGCGAGCTGTTGGGGTTCGACGGCGCCTGGGTGCGCCATCGGCACCTCCAGTACGGGATATCGTCCCCCGTCGCCGTACTCGCGGCGGCTTCACAGCGCACCCGCCGGATCGAACTGGGCACCGCAGTCATCCCGTTGGGCTGGGAGAATCCGCTGCGCCTGGCCGAGGACCTCGCAACCGTCGACCTCCTGTCCGGCGGCCGGCTCAACCCCGGCCTCAGCGTCGGACGGCCCGGCCACTGGGACAAGGTCGCCCCCGCGCTGTACCCGGACACCGCCGAGGCCGAGGAGTTCGGCTACGAGCGGGTCCAACGACTGCTGCGCTTCGTCAAGGGCGAGCCCGCCACCGACTTCAGTGGCGTCGAGGGCATCGAGGTGTACTCCGACCAGGTCCAGCCCGTCGCGCCCGGCTTGGCGAACCGCGTCTGGTACGGCGGTGGGAGCCTGCGCTCGGCCCGATGGGCGGGCGAGCAGGGGCTGAACCTGCTGACCAGCAACGTGGTGCGGGCGGAGGAGTCGGAGGACTTCGCCGAGATCCAGCGCTCGCAGATCGAGGTCTTCCGCACCCATCACCCCGAGGGCCCGCGCGCCCGGGTGTCCCAGGGGCTGGTGGTCATCCCCACCGACAGCGCCTCGGCCGAGCAGCGCGCGAAGTACCTCGCCTACGCCCGGAACCGACTCCCGCGTACGACCACCCCGCAGGGACCGGCCCGCATGATGTTCGCGCCGGACCTGGTGGGGACGTCCGCCGAGATCGCCGAGCGGTTGTACGCCCACTCCGCGTTCCGGGAGGTCGACGAAGTCGTCTTCGCACTCCCCTTCAGCTTCGACCACCAGGACTACGTGCAGATCCTCACCGACATCGCGACCCGACTCGCTCCCGCACTCGGCTGGCGCTCCGCAGCCTGAACCGGCACCGCCTCGGCGGGCGCGACGCTCCGCGCTGCGGACGTCGGGCTTCGCGTACGCCTGAGTGCGGGCACCAGGTCCCGAGCGGATGGCCGGCCCCGGATCACGACGAGGTGGTCAGCCGCTTCGTACCCTCAAAGGGCAGAGGCCGCACCCCGCCCGCTCGGCCCGCTGACGGGCGGTCACGGCAGGCGGGAAGCTCCCCGGGCAGGGCGAGGACCGGGTGGCCACGCCGACGGGCCATCAGTGCCTTGGTCCGCTCGCTCAGCAGCGTCGCCGCCTGCTCCGCGAGCGCACCGCCCATCGCACCGAGCAACGCCGCCACCACCGGCAGCAGGTGGTCGGCCAGCGGCAACATCTCGACCCCCATCCGGACGGGCGGCAGGAACCTCGCCCGGGCCGCCCGCTCGAACCGCTCGACGGCCGCGTCAAGGTCCTCGATCTCGTCCGGGTAGGACACCCCGAGCGCCTGCCGGGTGACATCCACCGCAACGAACTCCACGCCTACTCCTCACATCCGACCTCGGCCTACTCGGTAGCCGGTGGTCGACTCGTCACGACACGCGTCCACCCCTGCGGAGCCGACGGCGGCGGATGCCGCCGTCCTGATCTTCCAGTCACCCCTCATGCCGCGCCTCACCCTCGCCAGGAGGTGCCGTGCCGTGCCACTTGGGGCGCAGCAGCCCGCCGGGGCCGGCATCTGTGCAAAAGGTGGCGGAAACCGCCGACTGCACGGAAGACTAAGGGACATGACGAAGCGTGAGGGCCGCGCGTGCGGCTGCCGGTGCGGCGATGTAACCGCCGGCGGAAGGTTCCTTCCAGGCCACGACGCGAAGATCGTTCCGCAGCTCGAACTATGACGACAGGCCCCAGATCGGCCTGGATGGCCGCACTGGGTACTCCTGCGGAGACCGACTTCAACCAACGGTGGTGTCGGTGTTGCTGAAGCTGACGCCCCGGTCGGGGCCGTCGGCGACGGAGAGGCGGCCGACCGCCCAGCCGATCGAGCGGGAGTAGGCCGGGTCCAGGGTGGCCAGGTAACTCCAGACCTGGATGTCCAGCGGGACGTTGTCGTGATTGACGCTCACGCCGTCCAGGCCGGTGCCTTTCCAGAGGCGGCCGTCGTCGGCCTGCATAGAGCGGACGAAGGCGGAGGCGTTCTTCGAGCGGGTCAGCCAGATCTTCTTGCCCGTCAGCTGGGAGAGCATCGCGAAGAACGCGCCGGTGTCGATGTTGTGCTCGGTGGCCTTCCAGCCGGGCGGCACCAGGGTTATGCCGGTCTCGTCCGCCGACCGGACGCCGGCCTGCCGGCCTGCCTGCCTGCCTGCCGCTAGAGCTCGTCAGCACCGAGGTTGCGCCGGGTCGCCGATACGAACGTGCAGTTCTGCGGTCCGGAGGCGACGGCGCTCGCGAATCGGCTCAGCTCGACGAACTGACTGCTCGGGTTCGGGTCCGGAGCGACGTACTGGAGATCGTGCACCATGCCAGGCCCGTCGCCAGCCCAGGTGCGGCAGTTGAGGTAGATCATGTACGCCTGAGTGCGGCCGGTGGTGTTGTGGATGCTCGCGGTGCATCCAGTCCACCGCATGGCGAGGCCAGCGGTGTCCTCGACGCTGCCCTCGCAGGTCACCCCGACCATGTCGCCGCTCGCGTCGTACTCGGTGAGGTCAGGGCCGTCCGTGGCAGCACGGGCGAGGACGGCCACGAGGACGAGCTGCGCCGCCACCGCAACCGTGGCGGTCGGCCAGGGGTTGCGCCGTATCCACCGAAGGAGCGGCGCTTCAGGCGCTGGCGCTGGAGACCAATACGAGGGTGGGGTGGGCTGACGGGCCATGTCCA
Source organism: Kitasatospora sp. P5_F3 (assembly GCF_054049135.1). NCBI lineage: Bacteria > Bacillati > Actinomycetota > Actinomycetes > Kitasatosporales > Streptomycetaceae > Kitasatospora > Kitasatospora sp. P5_F3. The sequence goes on from NZ_JBFUMY010000093.1 coordinate 8,758, forward strand.
GTCCTTCGGGGGCGGCACGGTGGCCGGGTGGTCAGTAGCCGCGAACGGTCCTACGGTGTCGGGCGATCCGGGCCCGTGCGGTGTCCCGGGGCCATCAGTCTCGGTGCCTCACCGTGCTCGACCATGCTAGCGATGCCATCCTCCTGCGTCAGCAAGACGCAGATACGCGGACGCGGCCCGCACAGCACTGCACCACGAACTGCCGCGGCCGTGGGTATGCCCACCGAGGCCGTTGCCGGGATGCGCCAGGCCCCCTTCTGGGTCGGCATGGAGGCCACCGCCCGCACCCTGACCTACGACTGCCAGGTCATGGGCGACACCATGTCCGGCCGGCCGCTGGGAACTCGCCGCCCTGGCGGACAACTTCGCCCTGCACGTCTTCCCCGGCCAGGAGCACAACATCGACCCACAGCTTCTCGCCCCCGTCCTGACCGGCTTCTTCACCGCCGGGGAGCAGGCGTGAGCAAGGTCTTCGCCGGCCTGGGCATGTCCTGGACGGCTTGGACGAAACCCAACGTCACCACCAACGGCACCGGGCCGTACGAGTGATGGGCGTGGCTCTCGACACAGGGAACCTCACGGTCACGCCTCCACCGGTACGGAGACCTCGCCGGTGCGCCGGAGCTTCTGCCAGCGCAGTCGGCCACCGGTCATCGCGGTGATCGCGGACTGCAGCAGGACGATGTACATCAGCTGTCGGTAGACCAGTTGCTGGGTCGGCAGGCTGATCAGGTGCCAGGGCTTCTCGTGGTCGAGCCTGAAGGCGTACAAGGACAGCAGGGCCTGGATCGCCAGGAAGCCGCCGAAGCTGGCGAGGGTCATCCCGGTGTCCGCGAACAGCACGCCGTAGATCAGGAAGATGTCGATCAGCGGCGCCAGCAGCGGGGCGACCACGCCGAACATCACGACCAGCGGCAGCCCCCGGCGGCCGAAGCGCCCGGCCGGCCCGCGGGCGACGACGGCGCGGCGGTGCTTCCACATCGCCTGCATCGAGCCGTAGCTCCAGCGGTACCGCTGGGACCAGAGCTGCTGGAGGCTGGCGGGGGCCTCCGTCCAGGCGCGGGCGCGCTCGGCGTAGACGATCCGCCAGCCTTCGCAGAGCACTGCCATGGTGACGTCGGTGTCCTCGGCGAGGGTGTCGTCGCTCATCCCGCCGACCGCCTGCAGGGCCTCCTTGCGGAAGGCGCCGACCGCGCCGGGGATGGTCGGGATGATGCCGAGCATGTCGTACATCCGGCGGTCCAGGTTGTGGCCGAGGACGTACTCGATGTGCTGCCAGGCCCCGATCAGGGTGTCGCGGTTGCCGACCTTGGCGTTGCCCGAGACCGCGCCGATCCCGGGGTCGCCGAAGGGCTGGACCAGTTCGCGCACGGTGGCCGGCTCGAAGACGGTGTCGCCGTCCATCATCACGACGATGTCGTGCGAGGCGGCCGCGATGCCGACGTTGAGGGCGCTGGACTTGCCGCCGTTGACCTTGCGGATCAGCCGGACGAACGGCAGGTCCATCTCCTCCACGATGTCCGCGGTGCCGTCCGAGGAGCCGTCGTCGATGACGATGACCTCGATCGGGTAGTCACTGGCGGCCAGCGAGTTGAGGGTGTTGGCGATGCACTCGCGCTCGTTGTAGGCCGGGACGAGCACGGTGACCGGATGGGTGACGGGCTCGCCCCAGGCGTCCTGCCGCCTGGCGCGGCGGGCGTGGAGCGGAGCGAGGACCAGCATCAGCGCGAACCGGCCGAAGTTCAGGAAGCCGACCACGGCCAGCAGCCCGATCAGCGCCGGCAGGATGTGCAGGGCCAGCTGGGTGGCCCCGATGTAGCCCTTGCCCGCCCACAGCTGGAAGCCGTGCACCGGCGTGGTGGCGCTGGAGGCGCCGAACGCCTCGGAGATGGTGGCGAACTGGTAGCCGTCGGCCTGCAGCTTGTCGATGAGCACGCCGAGCGCCTCGACGGTCTGGGAGCGGTCGCCACCGGCGTCGTGCAGCAGGATCAGCTCACCCGCACCGGGCACGGTCGGCAACGCCTCCTTGACGATGGCGTCCACGCCCGGACGCTTCCAGTCGTCGGTGTCGTGGTCGATGAAGGCGGTGACGTAGCCGCGGGCACCCAGGTACTTGATCACCGGGTAGGTCCAGTCGTCCAGCGCGGCCGAGTTGGAGGAGTACGGCGGACGGAACAGCGAGCTGTGCACCCCCGCGACGCCGGCCAGCGCCAGCTGTGTCTGGGCCATCTCCCAGCTGATCCGGGCGTGCGACTGGAAGGCCAGGTCGGGGTGGGTGAAGCTGTGCAGGCCGATCTCGTGGCCGCCCGCCACGATCTTCCGGATCAGGTCCGGGTTGCGGGCGGTGGCGGCGCCGGTCACGAAGAAGTCCGCGCGGACGTTGCGGGCCGCGAGGATCTCCAGGATCTTCGGGGTCCACTCCTGCGAAGGGCCGTCGTCGAAGCTCAGGACCACGGTGTGGTCCGGGATCTTGTAGCTCACCGGGTGGTCGTTCCTGCTGCCGCGCGCGTCGATGATCGGGCCGCCCGTGAGCAGGTTCTCCGGCACGATCGTCTTGTCGGCCGAGTCGGCGATCCGGGTGTCGTGGAACACCTCGTTGGTGGCCAGACCGCGCAGCACGAGCAGCGCGAGCAGGCACGCCAGCAGGGACAGCGGCATGAAGAAGCGCAAGGGCGGCGCGGCCAGTCGGCGCGGCCTGCGCGGGGACTGCCGGCGGCGCTGATGGCGGGACAATTGCGCTCCTGGAGATGGGTGGTGCGGCGGTTCAGGGGTGCTTGGTCGACTGGCCCGAGGGCGTCGCGCCACGCGGTGCGGTGGTCGTCGGCTTCGACGTGGTCTTCGTCGAGGGGGGCGCGGAGCGCGAAGGCGTCCTGGACGACGACGTCGACGGCGATGGCGACGGGGTGGGTGACGGGACAGGTGACGGCGACGTCGCAGGTGTGGGCGACTGGGCGGGCGGCTGCGCCGGTATCCCCATCGCCGGGGCGTCCGCCTGCATGCCGACCAGGCTGCCGGCCATCACGACCGCCAGGATCGCGCCGACCACCGAGACCGGCCAGCCCAAGCCCCGCAGCAGCCGACCGCGCAGACCCGACTGGGAGACGAACACCGGTGCGGGGGCGTCCTCTTCGAGGTCTGGTTCGTATGCGTCGGACTGTGGCGGGTGTGCCGACTCGGGTTCGATGGAAGTGATGACTGGGCGCACCTTGCGACGCCTTTCAGTGCAGGGTACGTAGACCGCCGGAGCGTAGAGCGAACGCTAGTGCACCGCCTGAAGCGAATTGGGCTCGATGGGTGGATTTGGCCTGATCCGGCGGGGGGTTGTAATCGGATCGGAATACCGGTCGGCACGTACCGGACGGTAGGCACGCGTGCGCCGTTGACCTCGGACTCCGCACCTCCGGATCCGGACAGGCACGCACCGGAGGGGCTTGCGCACCCCGTTACGATGACCCCCTCATCTGATCAGTGCGCACGTGTGATCGGTACGCCCCAAGGAGCCCGCGTGAGTCAGCCCCGCCGCACCCGTCGTCACCGCGCGTGGAGCGTACTCGCCGTCCCGGCCCTGCTGGTCGTCCTCACCGCCTGTTCGAGCGGTCCGGCGTCCGGTGGCGGCGACGGCACCGCCGCGACGGCGAAGGGCGGGTCCGCGACCAGTGCCTCGCCGACCCCGACCGGCCCGCCGGGAACCCTGTTCGACAGCTTCCACTACACCGGTCCCACCGACCCCGCGCTCACCGCCCACGGCTGGGAGATCCGTACCGGCGAGGGCGGCCCCGGGATCAAGGACACCTGGTCCGACACCGGCGCGAGCTTCCCCGCCGACACCACCGCCCAGGGCGGCCGGACCCTGCAGCTGCAGGCGTCCACCGACGGCACCCCGAAGGGCACCAAGCAGGTCGAGATCCAGAGCACCGGCACCAAGCTCTTCAACGGCACCTTCGCCGCCCGGATCTACCTCAGCGACAAGCCGGCCGGCGGCAAGAACGGCGACCACGTCGTCCAGTCCTACTTCCCGATCTCCCCCTCGGACGACTCGGCGAACTACAGCGAGCTCGACTACGAGTACATGCCGAACGGCGGCTGGGGCGCCCCGGGTCCGCAGCTCGACACCACCAGCTGGTTCAAGGCCGATCCGGCGGACCGGGTCACCAAGCCGCACAAGCAGCGCTTCGAGGGCTGGCACATCATGATGGTCACCGCCGTGGACGGGAAGGCCACCTACTCCATGGACGGCAAGGAGCTGTTCACCAGCACCGGCAAGTACGTGCCGCGCGAGAAGATGGACGTCCACTTCAGCAACTGGTTCATCGACCAGCTGCCGTCCCTCGGCGGACAGCGCACCTGGAACCTGAAGATCAACTGGTTCTACTACAAGGACGCTGCGGCCGTCTCCTACCCGGACGTCCAGAAGACGGTGGACGGCTTCTACAGCGCCGGCACCGACTTCGTGGACACCCTCGCGAAGCCCTGAGCCCGGCCCGACCGGCGTAGGACGGTTCGACCCCCGGCCCAGCCTTCGCCACAGGCGCCCGGCCATGACGGCACTCCTAGACTCACGCGCTATGGAAGAGATCTTCGAGCTGGGCCGGATCACGTGCCCCTCCGGCGACCTGGTGATCGTCGATGGTGGCTACCTCGGCGTGTGGAGCGGGGACGGGTCTCCCGCCGGGATCGATCCCGAGCGGTTGGGCATCGACGACCCGACCGTGGCTGACGACATCGTCCGCGCGGTGGACTTCGAGATCGTGGGACCCGACGCGGAGGCCGCCGCCAGGTCCTTCGACCGGCAGCCGGGGACAGTGCTGTACGACATACCGGCGTCCGGCGTCACGGAGGTGGCGGGGCACTTCGAGAAGCACTGCCGTGAACGCGGCCTCGATGCCCGGCTGGAAGCCTGCACCGGCCGGGTGGCTCATCGAGAGCGTGCCCGCCGGTGTGGCGCGGTGGGCGGCGGGAGCTTCCTGGCCTTCGGCGTTCCTGTCGTCGCGCTCGGTGGCCTGCCTCGCGATCGGGCTCTTCCCGTGCTGGCGTCCCGCGTTGACGACGGATCAGGGTGGGCGGAGATGTGGGTCCGGGTCACCGACGGGCCGGTGGCGAAGTCGGTCCCGCTGGGAGACATCTGCGTGGACTGGGCGAGAGTGGCTTTCGGCGACGCCGACGCGCTCGGGGCCTGGGAACACACCAGGCCGATGGACGGTCTGGCCGATGTGGCCTTCTGGGGTCGCGAACAGGACGAGGTGGCCCGAGAGTTCGGTGCACCTCGGCTCGGCACTGCCGACGAGGAGAGCGCTTACGGCTGGACCGGCCTGGACATCACGGAAGCCGTGGAGAAGGCTGAGGCGTTGCAGTCCTGGATGGACGCGCATCCCCGCCTCGGCCTGGCGTTCGACCTTCGACCGCACTCCCACCACTGGCAGGCGATGCGCGAGGTGCGCTCCTCGGCCCTGGAGGCCGGGACCGTCGAGGTGGGAGGCGCCAAGGTGCTGTTCTCGATGACCAGTTGGGGCGACGGATGGTTCCCCGTCTTCGCCGATCTCGACGAGAGTGGCGCCCTTGTGGCGGTACGACTCTCATTCACCGACGAAGACGCCGAATGAGGCGGGTGAGCATGCAGGTGGTGCTGATCACGAGACCCACGGTCAGGAACACCTGATCGGCGTTGGGTACGCGGGCATGCTGATCCCGGTACGGGCACGCCCCCTCGGAGACCTGGCCGCGTACCCGAGGTGTGGGGCTGAGACGGCACAGGTGCACAGCTGCCACCTGGGCCGTCAACTGCCCGCCCTCCTCAGTCGGTACGCCGGCCAGGACTCTCCTCAGCGTCCCTGTGCTGCCGGAGCGGTCTGCCCGGCCGCCTGTTCGCCACCGGCCTCGGGGAGCGCCCCCGTACTGGCGAGTCGGGCCAGTGCGGACCGCATGAACGGGCTCGGCACCTGGAAGCCCTCCTCCTCGAGGATCGGGGCGGGCTCGCAGGGCGGAGCGGCGGGTGCCTCGGCCACCGGCTCCGCGTCGGGGCGGCCCCGGCGTTCGGCCACCGACCGGGACCGCTCCAGGAACGCATCCTCCTCCGCCGGAGCCGAACTCGCGGGCTCGGTCGGTGCGTTGAGTGTGGTGGCGGTCTCCGGGCCGATCATCGCCGCGGTCAGCTGGCTCATCAGGTCGGTACCGGCCGGAGCCGCCGGGGCGCCGGCCTGCTCCGTTCCGGCCACCACCGTCTGCGGCAGTTCGCCGCTGGGGGCCATCCCCGACTCCTCGACCCAGCGGCGCCGCATCCGCTGCCAGTGCTGGTCCTGCGGCTCGTGGTTGACGGCCTGTCCGAGGATTCCGGCGTCCGACCGCACCGTCTCCTCCTCGTCGTCCTCCGCACCGAACCGGGTGGGCCGGACGAACCGCGAGCCACCCGACTTGCCGGCACCGCCACCGCCGCCCGCCGAGCCCATGCCCGGCATGCCGGGCACACCGCCGGTGGCACCGCGCCCGGCGACACCGCCCGCACCGGCACCACCACTCACGCCACCACTGCCGTGAGCGCTCCCGGCGCCACCCGCGCCGGCACCGCGCCCGCCGCCCGCGCCCCCGGCCATCACCGGGCTGCCCGCTCCACCACCGGCCCCGCCGCCGACTCCACCTGCGGAGCGTCCGCCACCCGGGCTGTACGCGCCGAGCGCGGACCCGCCGCCACCGGAGCGCGCACCGATCCCGCCCGCACCGCCGCCGCCCGCACCGATCCCGCCGGCCGAGCGGCCGCCGGGCGCGAACGCACCAGCCGTACCCCGGCCTGCCGCACCGCCCACGCCACCCCCGCCGACACCCCGCCCGGTCAGCGAACCACCGGGCAGACCACCCGGACGCCCGGCCAGACCACCGGTGTTACGACCACCCACGGCACCACCGCCCAGGCCGCCGAGCCCGCCACTGAACCCGCCGAGTGAACCGCCTGATTCGGCACCGCCGGGCGTGAACGGCCGAAGCGCGACGCCGGACCGCGCGAGCGCGAGCTTCGTCTCCTCGGGGCTCTGGTGCCCCGCCAGCTGGAGCCCCGGCGCGACCGCACCCTGCGGCTTGAACGCGGGCACCCCGCCCGCCCCCACCGACGGGGCGCCGAAGGCAGCGGGCGCGGCCGCCGTCGGCATCCGGAACGGCTGCAGCGCCGCCGTCGGCCGAGACGTCTGACCACCGCCCGCAGCACCGGGCGCGCCACCTGCCGCCCCACCGCCCGCGCCGCCGGTCACCCCACCGGGCATCCCGCCCACTGCACCGCCGGGCATCCCACCCAGCGCCCCGCCGGACGCACCACCGGCGAGGCCGGTCGGCATCCCACCGGACACACCACCCGGGACACCGCTCGGAAGGACGGCCCCGGAGGTGTCGCCCACCGGGCTGCCCTGGTAGCTCTGAAGGGTCATCGGCCCGGGTGCGGTGACGCCGGACACCGAGTCCAGGGTGGTCGCGGGTGGCGGCACCGGACCGCCGCCCGAGCCACTGCCGCCCTGCGCTCCAGGCAGGGCGGCGACCTCGGCGGCCGCGGTCATCTGCCGGAAGTGGCCCGCCCCCTGACGGAGCATCGTGTCCACGTTGCTGCCGACCTGGCCGACGTACGTGGTGTACGTCGTCGCGGCCTCCTTGATGCCCTCCGACTTGGCGATGTCGTCGTTCTTGCCCGCCGGGTTGTCCTCGATGTACTCCTTCGTGTACTGGAGTTCGCGGATCATCTCGTTCTTGGTCTGGGTCACCGCCTCGATCGAACCGCGCAGCGCCTGCGCGATGGCCACCGCCGCCGACACCGTGGTCGCGGCGTGCGAACTGTCACCACCGGAGAACTTCTCCAAGTAGCGCGCGAAACTGTCGGCGGCATCGCCCTCCATGTTCTCCATGGCGAGCCGGGCGTTGGCGACGATGGCGTTGATCCGCGGCTCGGCCACGGAATTCCACCGCTCCCAGGCGGTGGCCAGCTCGGCGAGCAGGTCCTCGTTGCTGTCGGGGAAGGTGATGCCCTTCCCGTTCTCGTTGCTCTGGATGACCTTGAGCACTTCGGCCAGGTCGGGGGGCAGCTGGATCACGGCGTCCGCCTTTCTGCGGGAGTCGGTGAGACAGGGTCAGGTGTGCACCTGCTGGTCTTGCCTAGGCGCTCGGCGGCGGCTCCGGGTCCTGCCAGAAGTTGTAGTCAAGAGTCGGCGCGGTCGCCGTGCTCTCGAAGGAGTCCGCGGCCGGCGGGGGCGGGGTGGCCGCGTCCGGGAGGGCCGGGGCGATCACCGTCACCGGCCCCTCGGACCGGTTCTGCGCGGTCGGCAACGGCGCGTCGACCCCCTCGATGGTCTGCAGCGCGCTCATGTTCTCCTCGTCGACGGCCCGGTAGCTCTGGACCATCTGCCGCAGGTTGGCGGCCACCTGGGTGCTGTTGGCGATGAACTGCTTGATGCCGTCCAGTACTTGCTTCTGGTGCTCCCCGAGCCCGCCGACCGAGGCGGTGGCGCCGGTCATCGACTTGCCCAGCGTGTCGGTCCCGTAGACCGTCGGCTGGATCCCCTCGACCACCGACACCAGGTCGGCGGTGGGCCGCTCCAGGTCGTCGAGCATGTTCTCGATCATCTTCGCCGCCGCCTCGACCTGGTCGAGATCGACCCGGAACGACTTCCCTCCGGCCACTTCCACCCCTTGTGCACATCCGTCACCGCGAGCCGCCCTGACCCCCGGCACCTACCACCCGGAAACATCACGCCCTGACCTGACGTCAGAGCGTCACCGCACCACCGGGGCCCACCACGTGCAGACCGGTCGCGGTGAACGCGATGGCCAACGGCGTCCGGTCCAACGGCGCCTCGTTCAGCAGCGTGCCGCTGCCCAGGTGCCAGAGCCGGACGGTGTCCGTCTCGTCCCCGGCCGCGACCAGCGCCTCGCCGTCCATCTCCTGGCAGACCAGGGTGCGCACCCCGGCCGCGCCGCCGGCGAGTTCGGTGACCGACTGCCCGTCCGACACAGCCCAGGCCCGGACGGTGCCGTCGGTCGCGCCGGCCAGCACCACCGGCCGGCCGCCGAAGGTCCCGAAGGCCAGCGCCGCTGCCGGGGCCGCCAGGCCGGACACCACCGGGCCGGGCGCGCCGCTGACGGCGTCCCAGATCCGCACCGTACGGTCGCCACCCGCCGTGGCGATCAGCCGCCGGAGCTCGATGGAGCCCAACGCCAGGGCGGTGACACCCTGTTGGTGGGCGGCCAGCCGCAGCTGTACGGCGCCGTCCAGCGCGCCTCGTACCCGGACCGCACCGTCCGCGCCGCCGGAGACCAGGGTGGTGTCCCCCAACGCCAGGCAGGTCACCGGGCCCGTGTGCGGGGTCGGCACCGACAACGCCGCACCGTCCGCCGCCCGGTGGCACCGCACCGCACCGGTGACGGTCCCGCAGACCAGCAACTCCCCCGCCAGCGCCACCGATGTCGCCGCCCCGCCATCAGCAGCCAACACGTACCGCTCGGCCCCGTCCGCCCAGAGCCGGACCGTACCGTCGCCGTACCCGGCCGCCAGGACCGGCGCCCCGGCCAACAGGCCGGCGGCCAGCGTGTTCACCGGACGCGGCCCGGTGGCCGCCTCGGCCGGCTCCCAACTGGCCAGCTGGGTACCGGACTCCGGATCCCACAGCCGGATCCGTCCCCGCTCGTCGCCGACCGCCAGGGCCGGGCCGCCCGCCTGCGCAACGACGGCCAGCGCGGTCAGCCAAGCCCCACCCGTGGCCCAGCCATTGATACCGGTACCCCGGTAGACGTCCCAGGTACGGACGGTGCCGTCCAGCGCACAGGAGGCCAGCACCGGCTCCCCCGCCAACTCTGCGAAGGCCAGACCGGTGACCGTGGCCGAGTGGCCGACCAGCACGGCCAGCAACTGCCCCGTCGCCAGGTCCCACAGCCGGATCTCCCGGTCCACCCCGGCCGAGGCCAGCACCGCCTGGTCGCCCAGCGACAGCACCGCCAAGGTGGTGACCCGGTCCGAGTGGCCCACCAGCAGGTGCAGTTGGGTACCGGCCGCCGCGTCCCAGACCCGGACCACACCGTCGCTACCGGCGGCGGCCACCAGGTCGACACCGGCGCAGTGCGCGTACGCCAGCGCGGCCGCGCCCCGGCCGTTCACCGCCAGCAGCCCGAGCCCCTTGCCGTCCTCGGCCCGCCAGGCCCGCACCTCACCCTCGCGGCCGCCGGAGAACGCCAGCGGCACACCCTCGACCACTCCCGCGGCCACCACCTGGGCACCTTCGCCGCCGGAAGTCCCGTGCAGCAGCGCACCCGAGGCGGCGTCCCAGACCTGGACCGCACCGTCCTGCGCACCGACCGCGAACAGGTCCCGGCCGTCCACCGTGCCCAGCGCCACGGCGGTAGGCAGCAGACCGGAGTCCTCGTCGGAGCCGCCGAGCGAGGTGCCGTCCGGCGCCAGCTCGGCCAGGCCGAAGCCGTGGCCGACCTCGGCCAGCGCGTACGCCGGGCGGCCGCCGACCGTGCCGATCGCCGCCGCCGGGCCCGCCTCGGCCGGATCCACCGCCGCCAACTGGACCAGAACGGTCGGCAGTTGCGCGGGCAACTGCGGCTGGAGCAGCTGACCGGCCAGCGCCTCCAACAGCCGGGCCACCCCGGGCACCGGGGTCTCGGTCCCGTCCACCCACTCGGCGTCACCGGCCACCAGCCGGCGCGCCTCGGCGGCGCCACCGCCGCTGCCCGGCGCGGCGGCCCGCAGCCCGTTCAACACCCGCGCAGGCACCGCCGGGTCGACCGTCGCGGTCCGCACCAGTACGCCGCCCGCCGTCCGGTGCTCGACCCGCACCGCTCCGGCCTGATCGAGCGCCAGCTCAAGCCTGCCACTCGGCAGTTGCTCCCCACCCACGGAGAACACCAACAACCCTGACATCCCAACCCCCAGCCTGGAAACACACGTCGCACACGTGGAAAAATCAGCAGAGATCCTCGGGCACCAAGGTCGCGTACACGGCGTCGTGCAGCTCCTGAGTGCGCGAACTACGGAACAGCGCGGGCCGGAACCCCGCCCGGCGGAAACCGATCGACGCGCCGACCACCTGCACCGCCATGTTCTCGGCGGCGGCGTACGCGTCGATCCGGCGCAGGCCCAGCTCCTCGAAGCCGAACCGGCAGACCAGCCGTAGTGCGGCAGCGGCCGTCCGCATCTTCCGGAACTCCGGCAGCAGCCAGACCGAGGCCTCGGCCGCGCCCTCCTCCGGCCGCAGGTCCACCAGCTCGGCCCACCCGATCGCGGGCCCGTCCAGCGGCGCCACCGCGAAGTACGCGGCCCGGTCCGCCTGCCAGAGCCTCGGGGCCACCTCGGTGATCCAGCGCGTGGCGGAGTCACGGTCCGGGTGCGGCAGCACGCCCTGCATGAACTCACGCACCAGCGGATCCCTCGACCCCGCCAGCAACGTGTCCGCGTCCCGCTCCTCCGGACGGCGGAGCAGCACTTCGCCGTCCCGCAGCTCGGAGAGCGCTTCCAACGAGCTCCAGGGAACGCCCACGGCGAGCTCCTCCCCTTGAGTCGTCATGCCATCACCTTGTCCCCTGCCCACGGTTCTCCCCAACTGCCCGCCCTGAGGAGGTGCGCATATGACGGTTCGTCACCTGCTCGCGTGCCGTCCAGCAGGGACAGATGGGTGTGATCCGGCAATGACTACAGCACTCCGCGTACGGCGGGCACCACCCCGGAAGGTTACGGATACCCGACGGGCGATTGAACGCCCGGACTTCGGCTACCGACAACACCGAATCCCTGCCCCGCCGCACTCCGGCGTAGCTCCTGACGCTGCTTCAGTCAGTGGCCTCCAGTTGGCCACGTGGTGGCCATATTGCCGGGGTAATCTCCCTCGCTGGATGCATGCGAAGGAAACGGTGGAGAGTGGTGAACTTCCAACTGCTCGGCGCGAGTTCGGCGGACGGTACCGACCTGGAACTGCGGCTCGGACCGGACAGTCGGCGCAGCCTGCGCTCCTGCTGCGGCGCGGCGCCGAGGGGCTGTGGCACGCCCAGGCCGTGACGTGGTTCCGGCTCCGCTGAGACCGGGTGGCGGCAGACCTCCGGCCCTCCGCACCGTCCCCTCCCCGAGCACAACCAGCCCCAGCTTCCCTACCCCGCAGAGTTGATGAGGGACCGTCATGGACGAACAGTCGCAGCTCCGATCGGCCGAACAGGTGGGGACACCCCTGCGACGAGTCGTCATGGAGCCGCAGGCTGAGCAGCTCCGGGACGGCGGGGACGAGGTGGTCCCGGCGGAGCGGTCGTCGGAGCGGCTGATGCCGGCTCAGGAGGCGGCGGAGCCGCTCCTCAGTCGGGCGGAGCAGTCCGCCGAGCCGATGATGCCCCGGCAGATGCAGGCCATGGCGGCGGAGGACCCGTTCGGGACGGTCACGGAGGCGCGGTCGAGCGTGGCCGCCGCACCGGACGGGACCGTCCCGGCGATGCAGATGACCGAGCGCACGAGCAGGCAGGTCGACTCCAAGCAGGCTCAGTCGGCCAGTTCGCCGAGTGGCAGTGCGGGGGCGGGGTTCGTCGCGATCCCCGAGCAGTACCGGGCGGCCGCCGGGCCGGTGTTGGGCGTGGCCGACGATCTCAAGGAGACGTACACCAGCCTGAGCGGCTACTTGAGCGGCATGCACGGCAACTCGCCCTGGGGCAACGACGACGACGGCAAGAAGTACGCCGACGGCGAGGACGGCGAGCCGGGTTACCTCGGCAACGCGAAGGACATTCTCGAGGGCCTGAAGCTGCTCCCGGAGATCGTCGAGGTCATCGGCAAGCGGCTCAAGGGCATGGCCGACAGCTACGAGAGCTCCGAGCAGTTCGGCCTCGACACGATGGGGAAGCCCGAACTCCCGCTTCCCGGAACAGGTCAGCCGGACCTGGTGCTGCGGGACATCGCCAACGGCAAGCTCAACGGAAGGCACTGAACCCACCATGGCTGTCGAACTCCCCGAGCCCCTCCAGTGGGTCCTGCTGCTGCTCGCCGGTTCCCGCTGGCCCGAGGGCCAGGAAGACCTGATGCGGGACATGGGCCGTCGTTGGCGGGCCACTGCCGAGACTCTGGACGAGGCGGGCCGAGCAGCCGACTCGGCGGTTCGGCGTGCGCTGGACGGTCAGCAGGGCGCGGCCGCCGAGGGGTTGGAGAAGGAGTGGGGCAAGCTTGTCCTGCCGGTCGACGGTGACAAGCCGGGCTTCTTTCCCGGGATGGTGAAGTCCTGCAACGCGATGGCCGACAGCCTGGAGGCGATGGCCAACTCCACCGAGACCGCCAAGATCTCGATCGTGGCGCAACTCGGCATCCTGGCCTTCGAGATCGCTACTGCGGAGGCCGCTGCCCCTGTTACCGCGGGTGCTTCGCTGGCCACCATCCCGGCCGCCATCACGGTCAGCAGGACCGTTGTCACGACGATCCTGAAGAAGCTGGCGAAGGAGATCATCGAGTACGCGTTGAAGGAGGCCTTCCAGGAGGTCGCCATCAACCTGCTGGCCCAGAGCATCCAGCTCGCGGCGGGCAACCGCAAGGAGCTGGACGGCAAGGAGCTCGGCATGAGCGCCGCCGGCGGCGCGATCGGCGGCGCGGCGGGCGG
>NZ_JBFUMY010000094.1:0-15131 GCF_054049135.1 Kitasatospora sp. P5_F3
CCGAGGTCAGCGAAGGGAGGCTTCGGGTCAGCGAAGGGAGGCTTCGTCGTATCCGTGACGTGCACCTGGGCGGTGTGATCAGGCGAAGCGGCACAATGGCCGGGCACCAGGCCCCTCTTCGCCCCCCGGGGCGCAGCTGCGCTGTCTATCGGGCATCCGCCTTGGCCTGCACGGCGGCGACGTAGCGGACGGTGAACACCATCGGGACCGCGAACCCGGCGACCTGGACGAGCGTGGCGGACGTCGAGTGGGCGCTGCCGGCATGGGCGATGACCGCGAGCGCGGCGGCCGTCACCGTGAAGGCGGCGGTCCACGCGGCGGTGATGACGACGTTGGTCCGGATGAACGGCTTGAGCTCCCAGACCTCGCGGGGTGTGCTGCGCTTGGCGATACCCAGGGTGAACGGCTTGCCGATGAGCAGCGATATCCCGGCGATGATCGCCAGGGTGGCTGAGGACAGGGCCGCCGAGTAGTCGTGCACGCCCGAGTGCGGGTCGGCAAAGGCGATCACCGTCAGGGCCGCGAAGAAGACCGCGGAGCCCAGTTCGATGATCAACGCGTCGAAGCCGGCCCCGGATTTGCGTTGCTGGACGGTCAACGCCACGGCCACCACCAGGGCGGCCAGCGCGGCCCACTGCCACTGGCCGGACGGAAGCACCGCGAAGACGATCCACGGAAGGAAGGTGCGCAGGTACGACATGGGTGGCCCTGTTTTTCTATATTCCTGTTCTGACATGTTGAAACTAGAGTCTCCACTGGTGACATGTCAAGAGTGGAAGGTAGAGTGGCCGACATGAGTCTTCGACACGCCCTTCTCGGGCTCCTGTCCGAACGCCCGGCCAGCGGATACGACTTGCTCAAGAGCTTCGACACCTCGCTGGCCAACGTCTGGCCCGCCACTCAGAGCCAGATCTACACAGAGCTGTCCAAGCTCGCCGACGCCGGGATGATCAGCGTCACGGCGGAGGGGCCGCGCGGCCGCAAGGAGTACACCCTCGCCGACGCGGGGCTGGCCGAACTCCGGCACTGGCTGACCGAGACCAAGCCACAGCGGAACACCCGCAGCGAGGTCCTCCTGAGGGTGTTCTTCCTCGGCGTACTCACCCCCGAGCAGGCGCGGGGCTACCTCACCGAGCTGATCAAGCTGTCCGAGCAGGCGCACGAGAACCTGCGCCACCTGGATGAGTCGATCGACTGGGACGGCGACAACCTGTCCGTCTGCGGCAGGATCACCCTGGAGTACGGCCTGCGGTTCAACGCCATGCGCCGAGAGTGGGCCGAGTGGGCGGTCGGCCAGATCCGGTAACCGGTGCCCATGACGCTGGTCGGACCTTCAGGCGCTTGGGTCGGCCCGCGCTGAGCCGGCACCGGCCGGCCCAGTGCCAGAACGCGCCTTCAGCAGCTCTCGGCCTCCCGGTGCGTCCACTCCGGCAGCCGAAGCAGCACGAGATGCCGAGTCCGCAAGCACCCGCGATGCCACCCTGGTCGGCAGCGTCCCTGATCCAGCGCGGCACTGTGCCCCAGGTGTACACGGCCTGGGTGGCGAAGTGCACGGCGAGCAGCACGGCCTGGCAGTGCTGGCCGCCGCTAAGCCAGGGGTCAGCACGCGGACCTGCCACTCCGCCCAGGGCTCGTCTTCAAAGGTTCGTGCTGATGCGGAGTCATGTCGGTTGTGGTGCGTCTGGGCTTGATCCGCTTTGACGGACAGCTGAGCTCAGGGGCCTTGGGCCTCGGAAGGATGATGTCCATCATGGAGAGCATGGGGAAGAAGAAGCCGCGTCCTCGGCGCTCGTTCACGCCGGAGTTCAAGGCCGAGATCGTCGAGCTGTGCCGGCGCGGGGACCGCTCGGTCGGTCAGGTGGCCAAGGACTTCGACCTGACCGAGACCGCTGCGCGCGCCTGGGTGAACCAGGCCGACGTCGACGCGGGTGAACGCGAGGGCCTGACCAGCGGCGAACGCGAGGAACTTGCCGCACTGCGGCGGGAGAACCGCCGCCTGCGCGAGGACGTCGACATCCTCCGCCGGGCCACAGCTTTCTTCGCGACGGAGACCCGGTGACGGTGCACCCGTTCATCGAGGCGGAGAAGCAGGGCGGACGCAACGTCAAACGGGCGTGTGAACTGCTCAAGGTCTCCCGTGCCGCCTTCTACGCCCGCCGCACCGCCGTGCCCGGTCCCCGCGTGGTCCGCGACGCGGAGCTGACCGAGAGGATCACCGAGGTCCACGAGAACTCGCGCGGCAGCTACGGGGCCCCGCGCGTCCATGCCGTGCTCCGGCGCGACGGTGAGCGGTGCGGCCGCCGCCGGGTGGCGCGGCTGATGCGTCGATCCGGACTCCAGGGCCGCCACCGCAGGCGAGGTCAGCGCACCACCATCCCCGATCCGAATGCCGGCATCCGTCCGGACCTGGTCCTGCGGGACTTCCAGCCCGATCCAGGCGCCGTCGACACTCGCTGGTGCGGCGACATCACGTACATACCGACGCGGGAGGGCTGGCTCTACCTGGCCACCGTCATCGACATCGCCTCCAGGCGCGTCGTCAGCTGGGCCACCGCCGACCATCTGCGGACCGAACTGGTCGCCGACGCGCTTCGGACCGCCTGCCGAACCCGCCGCCCAGCCGGCCCGGTGGTGTTCCATTCGGATCGCGGCTGCCAAGGCGGATTCAATCGGTCGTCGCAACACCTTGATCACGGAGGTGTGCGATGGGACGGGACAAGAAGCAGAAGGTGCCGGAGGTGCCTGCGGGTGCGCGACGGCAGTGGGCGGCGGATCGGGCGCTGCGACCGCCGATGCGTTCACCGGGTCGGCCGGAGCCTTCTCGTGCGGTGCAGCGGGACTTCTGGCGGCGGATCGCGTCGGGAGTGACGACGGCAGAGGCCGCGGTGGCTGTTAGCGTTTCATGGCCGGTCGGAACCCGGTGGTTCCGCCACGCTGGCGGCATGTCGCCGATCAGCCTGGACGAGCCCACCGGCCGCTACCTGTCGTTCGCTGAGCGTGAGGAGATCGCGCTACTGCGCGCCCAGGAGCTCGGCGTGCGCGAGATCGCTCGCAGGATCGGACGTGACGCGGGCACGATCTCCCGCGAGCTGCGCCGCAACGCGGCGACCCGGGGCGGCAAACCGGTCTACCGGGCTCTGGTCGCGCAGTGGAAAGCGCAGCAGGCCGCGAAGCGCCCGAAGACCGCGAAGCTCGCTGGCAACGACAGGTTGCGTGAGTACGTACAGGAGCGGCTCGCCGGCAGCGTCGATCGTCCCGACGGCACGATCGTCACCGGTCCTGTGACGCCCGCGTGGAAAGGGCTGAACAAGCCACATCGGCAGGACAGACGATGGGCGACGGCGTGGAGCCCGGAACAGATCTCGTACCGGCTCCATGTCGACTTCCCCGAGTCCATGCGCATCAGCCACGAAGCGATCTACCAGGCGCTGTTCATCGAAGGCCGGGGCGCGCTCAAGCGGGAACTGGTCACGTGTCTGCGCACCGGACGGGCGTTGCGGACTCCCCGCGGACGGTCGCAGAACAAGCCGCAGGGGCATGTCACCGCGGACGTCGTCCTCAGTGAACGTCCCGCCGAAGCCAGGGACCGCGCGATCCCCGGACACTGGGAAGGCGATTTGATCATCGGGACGGACCGATCCGCGATCGGCACGCTTGTCGAGCGCAGCAGCCGCTCCACGCTCCTCGTATACCTGCCTCGACTCGAGGGCTGGGGCGAGAGTCCGCCCGTGAAGAACGGCCCCTCGCTGGGGGGCTATGGCGCGATCGCGATGAACGCGGCGCTCACGACGTCGATGACCCGGCTGCCCGAGCAGCTACGCAAGACCCTCACCTGGGACCGCGGGAAGGAACTCTCCGGCCATGCCCAGTTCGCTCTCGATACCGGGACGAAGGTGTTCTTCGCCGATCCGCACTCGCCCTGGCAACGACCGACGAACGAGAACACGAACGGGCTGCTGCGTCAGTACTTCCCGAAGGGCACCGACCTCTCCCGGTGGTCGTCCACGGACCTGGAAGCCGTCGCCATGGCGATCAACAACCGGCCCCGCAAGATCCTAGGCTGGCGGACACCAGCCGAGGTCTTCGAGGAGCAGCTACGCTCGCTACCACAGCCCGGTGTTGCAACGACCGGTTGAACTCGCCCAATACACCAGCTTCCGCCTGGCCGCCCGCCTGGCCAAAGAGGAGATCGCGGCGAGCATCGGTACCGTCGGCGACGCCCTGGACAACGCCCTGATGGAATCGATCATCGGACTGTACAAGACCGAGGTCATCAAGCCCCGGGGCCCCTGGCGCACGCTGGCCGACATCGAGATCGCCACCGCCGAGTGGGTCGAGTGGTTCAACCAGGCCCGGCTCTTCAGTGAACTCGGCCAAATCCCACCCGCCGAGTACGAAGCCAACTACTACGAACAGCACCCAAACATGCAGGTCACAGCCACAACCTGAAGTCTCGAACAAACCCGGAGCGGTTCAGAGATCAGCCGGGCAGTGATTACCCACGTGCGCACATCGGTCAAAGTGCGGCAGCAACTCGACCACGGCCGGGCATGGCGGCGCGCTGTTCGCGCCGCTATGCCCCGTCCACCAGGCCCTGACTCGGATAGAAAGGCGGATACTGATGATCTATTGAAGCCCGCCCCAGTAATAGACGGTGCTGGCACTTCTCAATCGAACGATGGGAAAGTGAGCAGATATTCTGTGGATTGATTACCAGTCGGTCCTTGGCTCGCGGCTATGGGAAATATTTCAGCGCAGACAAATTGCCACATACCAGGGCTTGGCGCCACCTGCGACCCTGACCTGCACATCCCACGAGCCAGCTCTAGGCAGATCGAAGAGGCTCTCTTCGGCTGCACCGACTGTCGTGATGCTCAACGTCCCACTTGGAAAGTCCATGGGGCCGTGAAATATAGGCTCGATGTCCTCGCCAAGAGAAAGGGGGAACTCATTTTCAAATACTTCCACAAATACTGCCCCTTCTGTGTCGGGTCGTGTAATGACCAGAAGTGAGCTCGGGCTGCTCGAGAAGCGCTCCAGGCCGGTAGCTAGCGGAGGAGGGGTGTCGTCGGTCTCAAAGTCCTGGAGGTAGAGGTGCTGATATGATTGCTGGAATTCGATTGACATCTTGGCGGACGGTGCCGATATGAATTCAATGCTCACAAATTCTCCATTATTGAATAATGAAAGGAATATTGATGACATCGACAAGGAATCGGGTCGAAGTGCTCGGTCCTTTTATTTTATAGAATCCATGCTTGCGGTAGAATCTATTTAGATCATCTCGTTGGATGATCTGCTCGGGAAATGGCGCTCCCATTGTCTGTGACCCGACTCCGCCTTGCATTGTTGAGGCGAATGGGTATTCGTCACAGCTTCCCTGGCTTTCGTCCCAAGAGCTTCCGCAGCCCGCCATCTCTCGCGTCAGGTTGAGCTCGGCTGGCGTCTACTTGTGGTAATTGAGAAGCCATGGCTTGTTCTTTTTGATCGCACTGTAGTCATTTATTGCAATCTGTGGGGTCTTGTTGTAATCGACAATGAATACAGGTATTGATCGGCACTCCTCGTTGCTTAGAGCCTTATCGGCCTGGCAGTGATCGGATAGAGTATTTTGTTGAACCTGTGTGAGATCGTCCCAAGTGTAGTCCTGTGGGGTGCTTCCTTGCCCGATCCCAAGACCTTGCGAGACCTGGACCTGGCTCGGCGTGAATCCAAGCGGGATGGCCGATGGGTTGGCCGTACCTGCGGCCAAGGTCTGCGTAGATCCAACCGATTGGCCGTTGGCGGTTGATTGGGCGGGTGTGTTGTTGCTGTTGGGGTTGTCGGTGCCGGGTGGGGTGGTCCAGCGCGGCGGTGGCGGTGGTGTGGCGGGGCCCTTGGGGGTGGGGGGGTTCGCCGTCTGCGCAGTCGCTGTAGCCGGCAGCCCTGCCGTACCTCTCCTTTTCCAGCAATACGTATCCGAAACTCCCGAATCGACGCATCTGCATTTCATTTTGAATCTGAACTGATTTCGGGCTCTTGCCCTTCACCTTCTTGCCGTAGTCTCGCGCGCTGCTCCACTCTGCTCCGCCCTTAGGGCCGGAGGAACGGGAGGTCTGCTGTTCCATGAGTTCCTGGATGTTCCTCGTCACTCTGGTCGGGTATGAGAATTGCCAGTAGCTGGAGCTGTAGCCAGTGTTGGGGGTGGGGCCGCTGCCTCCCGGTCCGGGACTGGTGGGTGTGTCGCAGGGGTTGTGGCCGGTGGGGTCGGTGTTGTCGAGGGGGTCGGCGGCGCCGTAGCTGTATCGGTTGGCGATGCTGGAGGTGACGGGTTCGAGGTTGGCTGTGTCGCGGCTGGTGAACCCTGCGCTTGCCGGGTCGTACCAGTGGCTGGCGGTGCTGATCTGGCCGGTGGCGCTGTCGGTCCAGCCGCCTTGGTAGCCGATGCTGTGGGTGGTGCCGCTGGTGGCGGTGGGCTTGCCCCAGGGGTCGTAGGCGCTGGACCCGCCGGTGGTTGAGGCTGTGGCGGTGAAGTTGCCGACGAGGTCGCCGTGCCGGTCGGTGTAGGCGAATGCTGCTGCGCCGTTTGCGCCGATGGTGGTGAGGCTGCCGCCTGGGGTACGGGTGTACTTCTCGGTGCCGTCTGATGTGAGGGTGCTGGAGGTGGCGTCGTAGGTGAAGCTGTGCCCGGCGGTTTGGGTGAGGCGGCCGAGGGCGTCGTAGGTGTAGGTCTTGCCTGCCTGTGCGGTGAGCTGGTCGAACGCGTCGTAGGTGGCGGTGGAGGTGTTGCTCCCGGACGTGCTGCTGGTGCGGGTACCTCTGGGGCTGTAGGTGTAGGTGGTTCCGGTGGTGTTCTGGCTGGTGAGCTGGTTGCGCTGGTTGTAGGTGGCTGTGTTGGTGCCGTCGGCGGTGAGGTTGCCGTTGCCGTCGTAGGCGTAGGCGGTTGAGGCGGCGCCGTTGTTCCAGCTGTTGAGGCGGCCGGCCTGGTCGTATGTGTAGGACTGGGTGGTGGATCCGGTGAGGCCGTTGGTGGTCTTGGTCTTCAGGCGGCCTGACGGGTAGTAGCCGTAGGCGAGCGATGCGATCGCGGCACCGGTGGTGGTTTTGAGACTGTCGTTGGTGACGTTGCCCTGGCTGCTCAACGGCCGTGAGGCCCTGTCTGTTGCGCAGAACATCCGCTCGATTCGTCAGCTCACCCGATCAGGTACCGAGCTGAAAAGGCTCACTCGCGTATCTGCAGCAAAAAGCGGGACGTACCGCGGACGGCAAGTACAACCGGCTGCCGGCCAGCAGTCTCGGCGCGATCCTGCGCGGAGACGCGGTCCCACGGCGAGGACACGTCACCGCGTTCACACAGGCGCTTGGACTATCCCGCGCCACGGTCGTCCACTGGGAGAGGGCGTGGGACCGGGCACGCAACACGGACGGACCTCCGGCCGCTCTCTCCCAGCGGCTTCCCCGGCCGCCAAGGATCCGCTTCATCGCCTCGCAGCCGACCGCAGCGGCCTGGCCGGGACCAGTCGATGACGCCTTCCGCTTCCTGCAGCCGACTCCCCACGCCGGGCTCCGACCCGAGGACCTGGACTACCTCCGCGCACACGGAATCCCGTCCGTCAGCATGAACCAGCCGATCATCTGGCCAGGGCCCCAAGCCCCCTACCCGCCAGCAGGAGAAACCGACGCAGGGCTGCCCATCCGGGGGCCCCGCCGCTACGAGCCCCCGTCCGCGTCTGGCTTCGACCCAGCCCGGCTAACAGGATCCGCGCGCGCGAGTCACCGGCCGGCCCGCCGGACAGATTGGTGATCGCTCCCATGCCCGACGGCAGCCAACAGCCGGGCTCGCCGGTGAGCAACAGGCGCGCCGCTCGGCGGGAGCCGCGAGGACAGCACTCAGGGCATCCGTGAGAGAGGCCCCCGCCAGGGTCGGTTGACTCTTCCGGCCTGAAGGGCGAGGCCAGCCTGGTCTTGACCTGGCGAAACCGGAGCACGACATCTTGCGAGGCGGTGCCGTCCGCGGGTGGTGGCGACCGCCGACGTTGCAATGCACGGCCGGGTGCGTCGTCAGCTTTCGGTCTGCTCGGTGCCCTCTGCTTCTTCGGGGATGGTCCAGCGCAGCAGGGTGGTGGTGCCGGCCTGTTCCAGGGTGATCGGGTAGACCTGGTTCCAGGCTCGTTCGCCGTGGTGGCGCATGGAGTGGTTGCCCGGGTCCCAACCCAGGCCCAGGACCTGGCACCCGTCGATCTCAATCTGTCCGGCAAGCAGGGGGTGAGTCTGGCCAGCCCGGTCGAGAAGGTGGAAGTGGGTGTGCGCGTCCACGGAGACCACCAGGCCGGTGCGGGGCCCTTCCGTCAGCCAGCTCTGGAGCTGGTCGGCGAACTCGTGGGCTTCGTGCAGGGGGAGGTCGAGCCGCCCGTAGGGCCCCTCGACCTCGTACCGGGGTGTCCGTTCTCCGCCGAATCGGACGTGGGCGTCGTCCTCGTACTTCCCCCAGTACGTGACGTCGGCGAGTCCGTCGATCGACTCGCCCGGCAGCCCGACGAACGAGTCGAGGGCGCGGGCGTCCCCGAGGACCATGCCGCACCGGTCGATCGGCAGGTCACCGAGCCGGATCGGCTCTCCGTCGGGGTCGCCCGGCCAGGGTACGCCGAGGTCGATCTCCAGGACCGTGACGACCGGCCCGTCGTACGACTCCCCCGTTTCGGCTCGCACCTTCAGCGGCCGGTCGGTAGCGGCCGGCACCGCGACCGCCTCGCAGGACCAGTCCCGGCTCGGGCCGTCCGCGGGCTCGTGCAGATGGCCACCACCTTGCTCCGCGGCGACCAGTGCCCGCACGGACAACGGATCGCCGAGCTCGGACCAGTGATCGATCCAGCCGGCCATGCCCAGGACCAGCACACCGGACGGCGCGGTGACGACTCCCAGGTCGACAGAGGTCTCGCTCATCCGCCGATTCAACCAGGTGCAGATCGGGGCGCTCATGGGGCCCTCGCGGCGCAGCCGTGCGGCGGTCCACCAGGTTCTCCGTGATCCAGCCCGGAGCCGCAAACCATCGTGCTCCACTCGCAAACTACGGTGCTCCGTCCCAGGCGCCCTGCTTCTGATGTGCGCTTAGATGTGTGGTTCAAAGAGAGTAAATATGCGAGCTCATATGCGTGAAAGCTAGAGTGTATATGCGATATCTTCTTTGCTAGGAGGTACGTAATGTCTGAGATCTATGCCGCAGTCGACGCGCTGCTGGCCAAGGCGCGGGACGGCGGGGACCTGCCGGAGCCAGCCGAGCGCAAGCGGCTGCGGGAGGTTGCCGGTTTCACCCAGGAGGAGGTGGCGGCCGCCTTGGATATCCGCCGGGAGACCTTCGCGAAGTGGGAGGCCGGCACGGCGCAGCCGCGGGCCCCCAAGCGCGGCGCCTACGCCTTCCTGCTGGCGGGCCTGGCTGACATCCACGGCACCCAGGGCCCCGACGGCTGGCTGACCCTCGCCCGCCAGGCCCGCCCCCTCGACACCGGCACCACCACCGAGACCACGGAAGGGGAGTGAGATCCTGATGGACCGTCAGACGTACACCGCCGAGCTCGCCGGTCTGCGCGAGCTGCGCACCGAGATCACGGTCGCCGAGAAGGCCGTCGCGGCCGCGCAGAAGGAGCTGGACAGGCTCGCCGCCCAGCGCGCGCGCAAGGTGGCCGGGCTCGCGGGGTACGAGGGTGCGCAGGCCGCGCCGATCGCGAAGGCCTCGGGCCTGTCGGTTGGGGAGGTCGTGCGGATCGCCCCGCTGCTGGACCCGACCCCGGCCGTCGTCCGCACTGCCAAGGGCGAGGACCAGGCCGTCGCCGTTGCCCCCGGTGCAGCACCCGTCCAGGCCCCAACTCCGGTGGTCGAGCCCGCGCCGCAGCCGGTCGGCGCGGTTGCCCCGGTGCTGACCCGCTCGGCCCCCGTCGCTGTCGTCGAGCAGCCGGCCCCTGCCGCCGAGGTGCCGCGCGAGTTGGAGGGCCAGGCTGTCGTTGCCGAGCAGCCGGCCGAGGTCCCCGCCGCCGCGCCGGTCGCTTCGGTCGCTGCCCCAGTGCGCGCGGCGGGGGAGTCCGGTCCGCGTGAGCTGCCGACCCTCCCGGAGGGCCCGGACGGTGCGCGGTTCGAGACGGTGACCACCGGCCTGGTGTCCAAGCGCCCGGCCTTCGTCCAGAACGCTCGCAGCACGGTGTTCCTGGACGCGGCGACCGGTGAGCTGGCGGTCCGCGACCAGGTCGTCCGGCTCAACCTCGGTGCCCGGACGCCGGGGGATATCCTGGACGCCGTCCTGGCCGCCGCGCCCGGCACCGAGCGCATCTACATCACCGCTGGCGCTCCGTGGCACGACGGTGCCGAGCGGTACTCCACCCTCAAGGACGCCGTCGCGGCCTGGCTCAACACCCCCTCGCAGCGGTGGACCACCGCCGTTGGGGTGGGCCGGGACAAGCTGGCCGGGCACTTCATCCACCAACGTCAGCCCGTGGGCCGCTACGCCCCCGCTGCCGCGCCGGACTCCGGCATGGTGGAGATCCGCTCCATCGGGGAGTGGTTCGACACGGACGGTGCCGACGCCGCGACGTGCCGTCAGGCGTTCACGCTGTTGTGGCAGGCGCTGCGCCGGCACTGGGACGACGTGGTGCTGATGGGCTCCCCGTCGCAGACCGGCCGGGACCTGTGGTCACGCACCATCCCCACCAAGGGGAAGTGGGCCGGGGGCTACCCGGTGCTGTCGGAGGAGCTGCGGGGTCTGCTGCACGCCACCGGCGGGCAGGGCCGGACCGAGCTGGTCCTGCCGCCGCGCGTGCCGGAGCAGCTGCCCGCGCTGGTGGAGTACGACCGCACCTTCGCTTATGCCAAGCACCTGTGGAAGTCTCCGGTCGGCACCCCGACCCGGGTCACCGCTCAGGGGTTCGCGGCGATGACGGAGGCGGAGCAGGCGAAGGCGTTGATGTCCTGCTCGCACTGGAACGTCCGCGTGACTGTCCCGGCCGGGTGGAACCACGTCGGCCTGCTCCCCGCCCCGGTGAGCGGGGAGCGCGCCTGGATTTACCCGGCCGAGCCGGATACGACGTTCACGACCTGGGCCGGCGGGGCAGAGGTGCACCTGGCGCTGTCGAACCACCTGATGCCGTGGAAGGTGGAGATCCTCGACGGTCTGGTCTTCGAGGACGGCAAGCCGCTGGACGACTGGGGCAAGAAGCTCAAGGCCGCCTGGGCGGACCTGGGCAACCTCTCGAAGCTGCACGGCGACGAGCGCCAGCGCACCGCCGCCTACCTCGCGAGCCGTGCGGTTCGCTCGGTGCTGCTGTTCGGCCTGGGCGGGTTCGCGCAGCGCCCGCGCCTGGTCTCCGGCACCACGCGGGCCGGCGAGGTGCTCCCGGCGGGGGTGGAGATCCTGGGCCAGGACGGCGAGGTGGTGACCTGGCAGCGGCAGGCCGGGTTCTCCCGCGACCCGTACGCGCACCCCGAGTGGGCCGCCTACGTGTGGTCGGGGGCGCGGGCGGCGCTGCTGGACATGAAGTACCGCGACGGCAAGGAGGTCGTCGGCGTTGCCGGGGCCCTGCACGCGAAGCCGGGCACGGTCGTGTACTTCGGCACGGACGGCATCGCCCTGACCGAGCGGCAGCCCTGGCCGTACCGGGGCGAGCCCGGTGACTACCTCCTCAAGGGCCACCTCACCGGCCCGGTGCAGCACCCGACCAGCCAGGAGCAGTACCTGACGCTGCGCGGCCGGGGCCGCGCCGAACTCGCCGCGAAGGGAGCTGAGCAGAGTTGAGCCCCGCAGACCCGCAGAACCCGAACGAGGCCGCGCGCCTGACCCAGCAGTTGCTGGACGAGGGGTACACCAAGCGCCAAGTCGCCAAGATGCTCGGCCGCGACGCCTCGCTCGTCTCGCAGTTCTTCACCAAGGGCAAGGGCGCGAGCATGGTCAACGCGCTGCGCCAGGTGGTCCGGGCGGTGCGCGGCGGCGAGCGGGACGAGGAGGCGCTGTCCGGTATCGCGGGGGAGAACACGAAGCGGCGCACCACCAAGGGCGGCCAGAAGGCGCGGGTGCGGGGGAAGGACACCATCGGCACCCCGGGCGGCAGCATGGCTGGCCGGGCCGGGAAGCAGGCCATCAGGTCGGGTGCCGCGCACCTGGCCCCGGTCGTCCACGAGACCGGGCAGGCCGGCGGGAAGCTGGCCTTCACCGTGCGGATGAAGGCCGACCAGTACGTCTACTCCGCCGGATCCGAGAAGGACTCCGGCGGGGTGCGCCGCGGCTTCATCCCCCGATCGGACGGCACCGAGGAGCGCACCTACGGCTCCAGCTCGTCCGGTGGGTTCGACGCCGCCGAGTGGTCCCAGCGCGTCGCCGACCACCACGGCGACGTCACCGAAGCCATGCAGGCCTGGCTGGTGGAGACGGGCCGCGCCGTCGAGGACGCCGACATCGCGTACCTCGAGGTCCGCGGCTGGGTCCCCGAGGAGAACGGATGAGCGCGCATCCGATGTTCGGCCGGCCGAGGCCGGCCTGGTTCTGGGGACCCGCCGACAAGCTCGCGCTGCTGCGCCGCGCCGCCGGTGAGCGCGAAGTGGTCCTTGACCCGGTCACCCCGCCGGGCGAGGACGAGGCCCAAGAGCTGATTGACGAGCTCGCCGACATCATCGTGGCCGAAGGACTCGACGAGCAGTGGTCACTCACCGAGTTCGGTGACCTGGCCGAGAGCCTGATCAGCGGCCTTCACCGCTACGCCTACCCCGACGAGCACTGACCCGGCCCGCAGCACCCCGCAGCACCCCGTAGCAAGAAGGAGAGCCCTGCGCCGTGGACATGACCGCCCCCGCCGGGCCGCCCGAGCCCTTTAGCTGGTTCGTCTCGTCCCAGGAGAAGCAGGCGATCCTGCGCGAAGCCGCGACTTCGCGCGGTGTCACCTTGCATGTCCAGCGCCCGCCCACTCCGGAGGAGGCGGAGACGCTGGCGGACGAGCTGATGGACATCCTCATCGGCCGGGGCTTTGAGGCGGACTGGGAGATCACCTCGTTCGGAGGCCTTGTCGAGGACGTCATCGACATCGTCTATCCCTACGTCGACCCGGACTGACCAGTCCCTCCCGCTGCACCTGTACCAGCCATCTCACGCACCGCCCGGCAGTCGAAGGAGAGCCCTGCGCCGTGGAGACCACGACCACTACCGCCATCGAGGGCGTCCCGGCCGGGCTGCGCGGCCCGGCTTCGCTGCCCGCACAGGCCAAGCCGCCCGTCGTCGTGAACCCGCTGCCGTTGCACTGGTTCCAGAAGGACGCGGTGGCGGCCGCGGTGAAGGCCGTCAAGAACGGCGGCCGGGCGACGGTCGTCGCCGCGACCGGCTCCGGGAAGACGCTGATCGCCGCCGGGTGCGCCCGGCGGCTGGCGGCGAGGGGCCGGGTGCTGGTGCTGGTGCCGACGATCGAGCTGCTGGAGCAGACCGCCGAGTCGTGGTCGGTCAAGGGCGGGCGTCGGGGTCTGGCGGTGGCGGCGTGTTCGCGGGCGGAGGCGTTGGAGAGTGCGGAGGCCGGTGGCCGCGTCCACGCCCAGGTGACCACCCAGGCTGCTCGGATCGCGGACCTGGTCGCTTCGGTGAAGGCGGGCGAGGCGGTCACCGTCTACGCGACCTACGCCTCGCTGGAGCGGATCGTGGCGGCGCACAAGGACTTCGGCCTGCCGATGTGGGACCTGGTCGTCATCGACGAGGCGCACCGCACCGCAGGTTCCGAGGGCAAGGCGTGGGCCGCGATTCACTCGGACGAGAAGGTCCCGGCCGCCCGGCGGCTGTACTTCACCGCCACCCCGAAGATCGCCGACGACTCCAAGGCGAAGCCGGGCCTGGCCAACCTCACCGCTGGCGCCGACGGCCAGGACGTGGAGCAGCTGCCAGCGCTCTGTTCCATGGACGACCCGGCCGTCTACGGCGAGACGGTGTTCACCTGGACGCTCGGCCAGGGAATCGAGCACGGCTACCTCGCCGACTACAGGGTGCTGGTCCCGGTGGTGACCGACGAGGACCTGCGCGAGCTGCTCAACCTGCCCGCCGTGGCCGACCTGCGCTCTCAGAGGTCGAACGAGGAACTGCTGCGCCTGGCCCTGCAGATCGCGGTGCTGCGCGCCGTCGCCGACCTGGAGCTGCGCCGGGTCATCACCTTCCACTCCCGCGTACAGGCGGCCCGGGAGTTCGCCGCCACCTTGGCGGCCACCGCCGAACTGCTCCCGGATCCGGACCGGCCTGAGCGGGTGACCGCGCTCGCGGTGGCCGGCTCCGACAAGCTGAAGGACCGCCGTGCCGCGTTCGCCACCTTCACCGCCTCCACCGGAGAGCGGTCTGGGGACGAGGGCGAGGAGTGCTGCATCATCTGCAACTCCCGGCTCCTGAACGAGGGCATCGACGTGGCCGCCGTTGACGCCATCGTCTTCGCGGACCCCAAGAGCTCGGTCATCGACGTCGTCCAGGCCGTCGGCCGGGCCCTGCGCCAGTCCTACCGCCAGGGCAAGGTGTCCTGGGTCATCATCCCCGTCTACCTGCCCACCCCGCTGGTCGGGGACGGCACCGCGACCACCGACCCGGCGAAGGTGACCGAGGCGGGGGAGGCGGTGAAGGCCGAGGCCGACGACGAGATCGAAGCCTCCTCGTTCCGCACCATCTGGCGCGTCCTGCGGGCCCTGGCCGCCCACGACGCCCGCGTGGTTGGCCGCATCACGGAGCTGCGCACCAAGCGGGCGGGTGAGAAGGAGGACGTCACCGAGGCGGAGACGGGCGAGGAGACTGGCGAGGCCGGGGACGCCGAGCAGCAGGGCCCGGAGGAGCCGCCGGTGGACTGGCTGCGGATCAACGCCCGCAAGCACGCCGCCCAGATCCTCCAGACGGTGAAGCTGCGGGCGTTCAACCCGCGCGCTTCGGAGTGGCAGCGCATGCACCAGCTGGCCGCCGCGTTCCACAGCGAGCACCACCACCTCGACCCGAGCGACAAGACCCGCGACGGTGCGCTGGTCTCCTGGCTCGACCGTCAGCGCTACCTGGGCGGGGCCGGCCTGCTGGCCCCGGTCCGGGTCAACGAGCTGGACCAGCTCGGCATGATCTGGGACAAGCACGCCCGCTCCTGGGAGCGGGGCTACGCCCACGCCCGGGCCTGGGC
>NZ_JBFUMY010000095.1:0-29199 GCF_054049135.1 Kitasatospora sp. P5_F3
CCCCCCCCCCCCCGGGCCGGCTGGATGTCGAGAGGCTGCAGACGGAGCTGGCCGACCTGCCGCTGCCGCGTGCCGTCGACGGCCGCCTGGTGCTCGCGGTGGACGTCTCGCCGTGGCTACGGCCGGACGCCGGGACCTGCCCCGACCGGTCGTTCTGCCACACCTACGGCTGCGGCGACGCGAAGCACCAGATGATCCCCCTCCCTGGTAGGCAAGTCGGGGCCTGGGCCGCATCACGCCCAGCAGCGTTCGACAGGTTCGGTTCAGGCACTGTGCAGCGAAGCCAGCCGTTTCTTCATGCACGGGTGAGGGCCCGTCACATCCGGATGGGAGCAGGAATGCACCTGCTCCGCGAAGGTCGCCAGCTGATCGATGCCAGCTTGCGACGGTACGATCCGCGAGGGCGCGCCGGTCCGTCGCGGCCGCCGAGAAGGAATGGTGACGTGAAGAAATACATACTCTTCGATCATGACGGTGTCCTGGTCGACACCGAGTTCTGGTATTTCAGATCCGCAGAACGCGCCCTGGCGGAGGCCGGTTTCACGCTGGACAAGGATCAGTACCTCCGGGACATGACCCGGGGGGCGGGCTCCTGGGTCCAGGCCCGGGTAGCCGGCATCGACGACGAGACCCTCATCCGGGTTCGCGAGGCCCGTAACGGCTACTACCAGGAGTACTTGCGGACCGAGGCCATCGAGATCGACTGCGTCGTCGACACTCTCGCCGAACTGTCCACGTATGCCCGCATGGCCATCGTGACGACCGCGAAGCGGGCCGACTTCGACATCATCCACGAGAAGCGCCAGATCAGGCAGTTCATGGATTTCGTCATCGTGCGCGAGGACTACGAACTCGCCAAGCCGAACCCCGAACCGTACCTGGCCGGACTGAAACGCTTCGGCGCCACCACGCAGGAGACCCTGGTCGTGGAGGATTCAGCCAGGGGGCTGGCCTCGGCGGTGGCCGGCGGTATCGACTGCGCCGTCGTCCGCAACGAGTTCACGAAGGCGGACGACTTCTCCCAGGCAACTTACCGGATCGACAGTCTGAGCGAGTTGAAGGAAATCCTCCTCACCGGAGGCTGACGCCCCATGGCGCGGAGCCCGCACCCGGTGCACCGAGTGCGGGCCGATAGTCAGGCAGACGAGTGATCACCGGGCCACCTGATCGAAGCCGGACGTTAAACGGCAAGCTGAGCGCCTGCGGCGTGCCGTTGGTGTGTTGATGCCGTCCGGTGTGCCGGACGCAGAGGTGAGGCGCGGCGGGAGCACCGAGGCCGGTTGCGTATCTGGTTTCCCTTCTAGCTAGGCCCGGCACGCCGAGAGCACGCACCGAACGACGCTCCTTATAGGGCAAACCCTGCCGGGGGAGGCACCACCCCCGCAGCGGAGTGCCTCCCGGACCGCGGCTTCCGCAGCGCGGATGCAGCGGAACGGGAGGCTCGATGCGTCAAGTAGGTGGGGGAGGCAAGCCCCCGGGACGGAACCAGGGGGCGGAGCATGGGTGCGGGCAGTGGTGAGGCCGGGTTCGAGGAGTTCGTGGCGGCGCGGTATCAGGCGTTGCGGCGGACGGCCTACCTGCTCTGCGGGGACTGGCACGCGGCAGAAGACCTGGTGCAGGGGGCACTGGTGAAGCTGTACGCGCGCTGGCGCCGGCTGCGGGACCAGGACAAGGCCGGAGCGTACGCCCGCACCGTGATGGTCCGGGACCACATCGACGGCCTGCGGCGCCGTGCCAGCACGGAGCTGAGCATCCCCGAGCCGCCGGATACCGCGGCGGCCGCCCCGCCGGACAGCGACCGGCAGTTGGCGCTGCGTGCGGCGCTGGCCGAGCTGCGCCCGCAGTACCGCGCGGTGCTGGTACTGCGCTACTGGGAGGACCAGAGCGTGGCGGAGACCGCCCGGGTGCTCGGGCTCGCGGAGGGCACGGTGCGTTCGGACGCGCACCGGGCGCTGGCCAAGCTCCGCGAGGTGCTGGGCGATTCGCTCCGGGACCTGGTGACGGACTGACCTGCGGACTGCCCTGCGGACCGACTCCCGGACCGGCAGCACGGCTCCACCATGACGACCAGTGAGGAGAGCGACCATGACCGCAGTTGACCCCGGGCCGGAGCAGGAGGGCAGGCTGGCCGCCACCCTGTTCGAGGACCTGCTCGACCGGCCCGAGCCACCGGTGCCGGCGGTGCTGGCCCCGGTGCGGGAGCGTGGCCGCCGCCTGCGCCGGGCGCGCCGGGCCAGGGCCGCACTGCTCGGAGCGGCGTTCTCGGGGGCCGCCGTGCTGCTGGTGGTGAACCTGGCGCCAGGGTCCGGCGCCGTCGGGCCGGGCACCGTCCGGCCGAGCACAGGTAGTCCGTCCGCCACTTCGCCGTCCACCAGGCCGGTCGATCTCGAGGAGAGCTACCACCGCCTGTGGACGGCGGTGATGGGCGCCGTGCCGAAGCAGCTGTCCGTGATGCACCTCGTCCCGCCCGGCCGGACCGAGATCCTGCTGACCGAGGCGGGAAGCCCGTCGCCCGCACCGGGGCAGCCGGGGGTCGGGGTCCGGCTGGGCGTCAGGGGCGGCCTGCCGGTCGGACCGGGACAGTCCACCGGGTCGCCCTGCGCCCGGACGGGTGCGCAGGCGGCCACCGAGTGCGTGCACCGGGTACTGGGGGACAACTCGAGCGGCTGGTTCGCCTCCTACAGCGGGCCGGATGCGCGGCTGGAGGCGACCTTCGCCACGCCGGGCGGCACCGTCTTCGGACTCTCCGTCATCAACCCCCCGAGCGGGGCGGCGTTGACGCTGGCCGAGCTGGAGGAGCTGGTGAGCCAGGCTCCGGTGTACATGGCGCTGCGCGGCACCCAGGAGACCTCTCCCGGCGGTCCGTCGCCCCAGCCCTCTGCCTTCCACACGGCCACACCGTCTGGCGGTCCCTCGGGTTCGCCGCTGGGTTCGACCACGCTGTCCTAGCTAGTTGCGCATCTGGGTGCGTATCTGGTTGCGACTAGAGACACCCCCGCCGGGCCACCGGAGCGAGAACCCGCAGTTCATACCCAGTTAGATCGCCCGCCACGACTCCGACTTACCCCTGTGCGCCCCCTGCCCTGCTGTTGGTGGGGTGGTGGGCGGGCGCGCGCAGCGGCTCGGGAGACGCTGCGCTGTGCCTCTCTTGTCACCTTGCGGCCGGGTGGCTTGGACCTGGCGGCCGACGGGGCGTGATGGGTGCTCTGCGGCCCCGCAGCGCCCCAGGCGGCCCCGGCCGCCCCGCCGTACGGTCCAGGCCCTCCCAGAGGCTGCGCGTCCGCCTGGTGGCGGCCCCGCCGTGGTGGTGGGGCGGCCGGGCGCGGTCGAGAAGCCGGCCGACCGGGGGACCAGGCCGCCAGGCCTGCTGGCCGCCATGCTGCTCCTGGTGGTCGCACTGCTCCTGGTCCCCGAGCTGCTCGGCACCCCGGGGACCCGTCAGCGCGAAGGAGGGCCCGCGTGCCGACCGGAGCTGCTTCCAACCTGCTGGACCAGGACGTCCCAGAGCGGGTCGTCGCGGCCGGGCACGCTGCGCCGCCCGGCGCACGCCTGCGTGCACGCCGGGGAGCGGCTGCCGCCAGCAAGGAGAAACCCCGCGCATGTTGGCCAGTTGGCGCCGCTTCAGACCGCCATGGCCCCTACGGTGGCAGACATGACAGAACCGGGCCCGCAGCAGCTGCCCCAGCAGACCACTGCTGCGCCCGAAGACCCCGAGCCACCCACGCCCCGGTACGAGGTGGCGCAGCTGCCGCCCGATGACCGAGGCCGCCAGCCTTGGGCGGTCATCGACTGGACGGCGGGCCGGTGGGTGGAAGCCGGGGGAGAGGTCGACATCTACCCCATCAAAGACGGCGCCCGTGCCTGCATCCGCAGGCTGCGCTACCTCAACGCAGCCGGTATTCGCATCCACTGACCACCCGCCTTATGGACAATTCGCATGACGGCCAGTCGCGCAGAGGTCAAGGGCACGCGGCGACCGCACAGCAGCCCGGGAACCTCAGCGGCGACCGACCCGGCCGGACAGCCCGGCGGCCGCCCGACACGGGGCGCGGCGGGCGCCCTGTACGCCCCGCAGCGCCCCGGAGCGGGCCCGGCCACCTCCGCCGCCAGGCCCTCCCAGAGGTCCATCAGCCCGTTTCCGGGCCCGCGCGTACGGCCGCGCACCCGCTCTCCTTCAAGGAGGCGGGTGCTTTTCATGATCCCGCCCGCCCCGGGGCGCTGCGGCCGGGAGCCGGGCTTGCCGGCCGCAGCACTGCGCCGGGCGGACGGTCAGCCCTCGTACAGGCCGACGCCCTCGCCGGCCGCCGCGCGCACCAGGACGTCGGCCAGCTCCACCGGGCTGGAGAGCATCGGGTAGTGGCCGGTGGTCAGTTCGAAGAACGTGACTCCGGGCTCGGCGAGCTTGGCGAACCGCGGCAGGCCGGTGCCGTGCAGCGTGCGGGCGAACTCCAGGCTGAGGCCGTTCGCGAGGCAGAACACCCCGGTGGTCGGGAGCTTGAGCCAGGCGCCGGTCAGCTCGATCGGCTCGGTGACGGTCCGGACCGGGTGCGGGGTTGCCAGGCGGTGGTGGCGCTCCAGCTCCGCCGGCGGGACGGCGTGCACCGCCGGGATCTCCTCGGGCACCGGGATGACGCCGCCGAGGGCGCGGTCCAGCAGGCCCGGCATCTGCGCCACCACCGACTCACCCGGCTCCGGGAAGCCGGTGTCCACGAACACCACCCGGGCGACCTGTCCGGGGCGCCGGTCGGCCGCCGCGAGGGCGGGGAAGATGCCATAGCTGTGCGCCACCAGTACGATCCCCGGCCCCTCCGCGTCCAGCAGCGCCGCCACGGCGTCGGTGTGCTCGCCCAGCCCCACGCCGGCGGGGTCCTCCCCCGCCCGCTCGGCCATGCCGGGCAAGGTGACCGGCAGCGCCCGGTGCCCTCGCGCGGTCAGCTCGGCGGCCACCGCCTCCCAGGCCCAGCCACCCATGAAAAGCCCCGGGACCAGCAGAAACGTCGTCATGACAGACCTCTCTCGAAGCACCGCGTGTGCGGTCAGTCAGGACACTAGGACCTCCCCCTGGAGGAGGTTCCAGCCGTTTCTGGCGCGCGGGCCCGGCAAGATGCGCCGGACAGACCCCAACGGCGCTGACTGGTTCGGCTCGGCGAGCACGAGGTGTCTGCGTCAGGGCGAGGGGCGGCCGGCGTGCCGACCGGAGCTGCTTCCAACCTGCTGGACCAGGACGTCCCAGAGCGGGTCATGGCCGCCGGGCACGCTGCGCCCGGCGGCGCTTCATGTCCGGGCGAGCTGCGAGTAGGTCGGGGTGTCCGGCAAATCCGGGGAGAGGGAGCGCAGAACCGTTTCGGCTCGCGGTACCGGAAGGGAAGCTACGGCCAGCTGAGGCATCGTCACCTCCTGACCAACGGCTCAGCGGCACCCAACGGCACGGCCACTCCCACAGCCGTACTTGTGAGCACACCGGCGGAAGTCGACTTCGCACATAACCGCAGCTCAGAGCGCATGTCTGAGCGCTCCGTAACCAGATCCTGCCGGGGGCTGCAGTCGGGGCTCGGATCCGGCACCCACCGGACGGGTCTGCCGCTATCCGCAGTTGTCCGGCTGGAGTGAGTGGAGCTTCGCCCGCGTGAGGGTGTCGTACCGGCTGACCTGGGCCCGGATGAGCCGGACGGTGGGCGGGATCGCCACGGACACGGGAGCGCGACTCCACCGCAGCCACAGCGCCAGGTGGCCGAGTTCGGCAGCCTGGACAAGCTTCTTCAGCGACCACAACTTGGTGCCTCGGTCCACCTCGATGCTGATCAGCCGCCCCTTTCCCGAGCGGTGCTGGAGCTGGAGATCGAGGCGCCCGGTCCGGCCCTGGCGGCTGGCGGTGGGCAAGTCGACCTCCCGCCGGACCAGGTAGCCGAGGCCGGCGCCCCAGTCGGCCACCGAGTCCGTGAAGAAGGCCGTCACCTCGGCTGTGGACAGGTCGGTGAACCGCTGGCGGTTGAGCCAGACCCGCAGGGAATCGGCGGCGGCATCGAGCCCGTGTTCCGGCATAGACCGAGTATGAGACCTACCGCTGACGGCCTGTCAGGAAGGTAGGGCGCGGCCGAGAAGCCGGCCGACCGGGGACCAGGCGGTCCGCCCCCGTGCTCACCGCCGCGCTGCGCCTGGTGGTCGAGCTGCTCGGCGCCCGGCCCGGCCCCCGGGCTGCCATGAAGGCGAAACAGCAAGCCGACAGACACCTCACCAGATGAGAACGCCTCCGCCCATCCCCTCCGCGCGCCTACTGGCATCCTCAATGTTCGCCAACCTCTCAGAGATCTGGCGCCGGAGTTCCTCGGCCGTCCTTACCGGAGAACCGCCGGCAACGATCTCCTCCAGATTCTCGCGGAGTACGGCGCACTCACGGCGGAAGTCAGACACCTGGCGGGCCTCGACCCACAAATCGGCGTCAGCCAGAACCGGAAAGAACTGGGCTTCCAGCGAACGGACCACCTCCGAACCCCACACAGTGGTACGCCAACGCTCGAATCCAGCCAGATCAGAGGACCCCTCCTGAACCTCCAAGATCTGCCTCTTGCCGTCCGCATCAACTACGAACACTTTCACCATCAAACTCATGGCCGAAGTGGATCACAGCCGTCAAGCGACGGGCCAAGTGATTTCAGCACGGGGTGTTCACGAGTGGGGCTGACCCGGGCCGGGAGAGGGCAGCCGAAGATCGCTTCCCGAGCGGAGAGTGATCACTTCCCGAAAAACGAGTCGCTGGTGGCCAGGACCCCAGGCCAGACTCAGTTCGCTGGGGCACGCAAAGGTCTGCTGCAGGCCAAAAGCTCACACGGCCAGAGCAGTGACCGGTGACGAGCAATACRCGGAGGCGGCAGGTGATGGAGTCAGGGGTGGATTGGCCGGGCGTGCGTGAGCAGGTCCTGGACCTACGGGCAGCACCATTCCGGGAGAAGGTCTTCGGCGCCGACCGGGAGTTCGGGCATGAGTTCCAGTTGGAGCCGCCTCTCGGTGAGGCCGAGGTGACGGCAGCCGAGGAAGAGCTCGGGATCTCCTTCCCCTCGGCCTATCGCACCTTCCTGCTGGAGGTGGGTGCGGGCGGAGCCGGACCGGACTACGGACTCTTCTCCCTGCGACACGACGAGCGAGGGTGGCACTGGGCCGACGAGTACGGGCATCGCACTGACAACGCCCTCTTGGACCGGCCGTTCCCGTCCGTGGAAGAGCGGGCCCGCTGGGAAGCGGAGTACGACGCCCGCGAACCCCACCAGGAGAGCTTCCCTGACGAGCGGTCGTATCTCGCGGCGTTCCGCGACTGGGACGACGAGTGGGACACACTCGGCGCAGAGATGACCGCGGGGGCGATACCCCTCAGCCATCAAGGCTGCGGTGGGTATACCTGGCTCGTCGTCACGGGGCCGGACCGTGACACCCTGTGGTCGGTTTCCCGCGCGAACGAATACCCCATCGAACCGCTCTCTGCCGGACCCAATCGTCTCAACTTCCGCGACTGGTACCTGAGCTGGCTGAACAAGGCGGCCTTCCAGGCACACGGAGGCGCCCCTGGAGGACGCCGCCTGCGCCCTGTCGAAGGGAGCGCGAACAGGTCCGGCCGACTTGCACGATGGTTCAGGAGGTGACGGCGCTGGCGATCGTCTCCAGTGTGCGATGTGGGCTGCTGATCAATACGAGTAGAGCGCTGCCAGGCGGGGCAGCCGTCGGCGCAACTCGTCGCCGTCGTTGAAGTCGAAGCTCCAGTCCGGATCCAGAGCCGGATAGTTGATGGTGAAGCCGTCGTTGGGGAGCTCCTCTCCGGCGACTGCTTGGTGGGCGTCCCAGGCGATGACCAGGGCTTCTTCGCACTCGATGTCGATCCCGTCCGCGGCGAAGGCGCGTACGGCGGGAAGTTCGGCGAGCACGTCGGGGTCGGCGATGACGCGCTCGAACGTTGCCCGGCCCTGTGTGATCAGCCAGCCTCGGAAGTAGTCGAAGAGGTCGTCGGAGCATCCGCCGTTGATCATGTAGGCGGCGCCCCAGAGAGGGGCACTGTACGAGTCGGCCATCAGGTCCCACAGGGTCTGCTCGGCGGCGACGATCTCCGGTGCCGGGCGAAGGGCAAGAAGTGCGGTCGCCTGTTCAGCGACCGCTGTGCCGTTGTCCGGGGCGGGCACCCGTGTGCGGGCCTCGTCGATCAGCTGCCAGAACTGCTGGGTGTCCATGGCCGCTGAGCATGCCACCAGACTCTGACACGGCGGGGCCGTCGGTGTCGCATTTTGCGGTAGGACTGACCAAGACCGCACGACAGCGGGTGATTGCGACTGGTCGCGATACTCGTCACCAGATGGTCAGCCTTGTTGTCACCTCTTCGAGCTTTCGGCTCAGTTGTCACCAACTACATGGCATTCCACAGGTCAGCGGTCTGTGCCGACGGCGCTGGCTGACGCTGATCTGAGAGGCTGGCGAGGGAGTGCGCTACCCGGTTCCGCCCGGCCTGGCAGGCCAGCGATCCGGAGTTGGAGACCCTGCCGACGGCGGCCATGGCCGCAGCCTTCGTCGGCGGCGATCAGGTCGCACGGTTCGACCCGGCGGCGGCCGTTCGGCCAGGAACTGCCGGGTGCGGGTTCGACGGGGCCGGCCGACTCGCGTGCCGTGCCGCCGTGCCGTGCGTGCAAATACCTGCCGGTGGGCGGGTTCACCATGGCCACGGTGATTGACCGCCCGTCGCCGACGGAGGTGACCTGGATTCTGGACCTGTCGGCGGTGGTGGACAAGACCGCCTTCGACACGGACCTGCGGCTGACCTCCTACAACCAGCCCCCGGCCAACGTCGTCGTCACCGATCGCGCAGTGACCGTGCCGTACTTCATGGTCCACGACCCGGCCTACACCGAACGCTGGAAGGTCGACAACTCGCCCTTCTACAGGATCCTTCGCACCCGCCACCTGCGGCTCGTGCGCCACGTCGACTACCGAGGCCAAGGCGGCGAAAAGATCGGCGAGACGATCCACCAGGGCGTCACGACAGAGGCCAACGAGGAGTACTTCCTGTCCACCGGGATCACGCCTCAACCTGGACAGCGGCTACTACATCGGCCGCACCTACCCGCACCGCACAGACGACGAGGTCGTCGTCTCCCGCCAGTTCACCGCAGGACAGGTCAAGTTCGCCCAGGAGCACGGCATGAGCCCGGACCAGCTGGCAGACGCCACCACTTGGCGCATCCAGGGGTGAACTCGGCCAGTCAGGCGCGTAGAGGCCAAGTTGCCACGTTGGAATCAAGACACTCCGCGAACCGCTTTCGGGGCCCTCGCCGCGATCCCGACGCAGACCGGGGCCGAAGCGCCGAGCACGGCCGGGAGAACCGGTCAGCCGACCACAGAGGTGCTCGTACGGCGCCGTTGAGGTTTTGGGCCCGGGGCGCCCTGGGTTCCGGGCGGCATCGCAGGCGGGCGTCAGCGGCGGAAGGGGCTGCGATGCCGGCCGGCCAGGATGTCTCGGATCATCCCGGCCACCTCCTGCGCACCGTGCTCGGTGATCGGGGCACGTACCGAGACGACCAGGCTGCCGGCGCTGTTGACCGCGAGCTCCCAACCCCGGTGCAGCGCCACTGTCAGCTCCGAGGAGGACGTCAGCGTGGATGCGTCCGGTGGCACGGCCACGGTCACCCCGCTGCGCTTGCTCGACACCGGGTCCAGGCCGACGTCCTTGAGCGCCGCGCCCAGCGACTCCAGCAAGGGCGCGGCCTCATTCGCCTGCCGGATCTCCTGCTCCTGCCGGCGGAGACGGTGGAACGTCGCCTCGGCGGAGGCGTTGACCAGCCACTCCAAGCCCGAGGACTGGACGGTGTACCCGTGTACGAGGGCTGCGCCGCGCAGGTCGTTCAGCAGGCGGGCGGACGCGGTGAGGGCGGTGAGCCCTACCAGGTCGTGGGAGGTCCTGCAGAACTCGGAGACTGCGGCAAGGGACTCGGCGGTGGGGGGCAGCCGTGCTGAAGGCGGGCGCTGCCCTCCCGCTGGTGGAACCAGCCCTCGAAGAAGTCCTCGGGGCGCTGGACGTCAGCGGGCAGGTCCCGCACGATCGCGGCGATGTCCTCGCCGGGATGACCACGCCTGGGATCGTGCCGCAGCAGCTCGGCGATGTTCGCACTCTGAAGCGCCGTCAGGCCGGCGCGGTGCCGCTCGCGCAGCGGGAACATGCCAGGGAGGGCGGCAGCGAGGTAGACCTCCGCGAGAGGGTCGATCGCGATCGCGTGGCCGGCCAGGTGGCGGCGGTAGGCCGGGAAGTCGACCGGCGCAGTGTTGGCCTCCTCGCCGGGCCGGGTGGCAGCCAGGACGTGGTCCTCACCGAGCATCGCGCTCACCGTGCCCGGCTCGTGAGCATCCAGCGCGGCCAGCGCGCTCTTCAGATCCATCGACACCCCGGCAGTATCCATCGGTGCCTCTCCTTCCGGCGGCCGGTTTCTCAGCTCATGTCCGCCCATGGCTGGGCGGCACTCGGGTAGTCCATGCCGGATGGCACCGCCAGATCGCGGCGGTGCCAGGTCCCCTGGCGGCCGGACTCCGCTGTGCAGCAACCGCTGCGGCGGACCGGCGCAGTAAGTCCGGTATTTACTGCGGCAGTTGCGAACGCGTTTTCCGCGATCGAGCATCCGCCCGAATGCGGTTCTGCTGTGCGGACTTGAGGGGAGGGGACTGTCAGTGCCCGGCGCCAGCACGCTTGCCTGGGCCATGCCCCAGATCTTCCGTCACGGGCAGGCACTCGTCGAGCAGGTCGACGACGTCGCGCCAGGCTCGCTGCGCGTGCTGTGGGTGGTAGCCGACGCCGGGGACCGTGGGGTGGTCGACCGGTGGGTGGTGGAAGGCGTGCAAGGCGCCGCCGTAGACCGCGAGGCGCCAGTCGACGCCTGCGGCCTGCATCTCGGCGGTGAACGCGTTCCGTTGTGCGGGCGGCATGATCGGGTCTTCCGACCCGACGCCGGCCCACACCGGGCAGCGAATGCGCGCTGCCTCGCCCGGTCGGCCCGTGGTAGTTGCATTGACTGTCCCGATCGCGCGCAGGTTGACGCCGTCGCGCCCGAGTTCCAGGGCGATGGCGCCTCCGGTGCCGTAGCCGATGGCGGCGATCCGGTCGGGGTCGGCCCGCGGTTCGGTGCGCAACACGTCGAGCGCCGCATGGCCGATGTCCCGCATCCGGTCGGGATCAGCGAGCAGCGGGAGGCAACGGGCCAGCATCTCCTCGGGGTCGCCCAAATAGCGTCCGCCGTGAAGGTCGAAGGCCAGCGCTACGTATCCCAGCTCGGCGAGAGCATCGGCCCTGCGGCGCTCGACGTCGCTGAGCCCCATGCCCTCTGGTCCGAGCAGCACCGCGGGCCGGCGGTCGACACCGGCCGGGAGCGCGAGGTGCCCGATCATCGTCAAACCGTCGGCCGGGTACTCGACCGTACGCGTCGTAATCGTCGTCATGAGACTGGACTGTAGTGATCGTCGAGCCCGGTCCGGCCGGTGTTCTGCCGCTGGCAGAACAGTGCGCGTGTCCCTCTGAAATACGGGGGCCGAGCGTTCAGGGCTTCAAGATCATCTCGTTGCTGCTGGCGGTTTCGGGGAGCGCTCAGGAACGGCCGGGCGACAGCTTGCCCCGCAGCTCGATCACGTCCAGAGCATCCAACCACTGGGCGTAGCCGGTGACGACCGCGTCGAGAAGCGCCGCAGCATGGGCGAGCGTGACTTCATCGCGCTGATCGACGGCGTCCACCAGCTCGTCAAGGCACCGATCGTGCTGGCCTGGGAGGCCCTGAACACCCACGTCTCCCACGCCATGAGCGAGTTGATCGCCGAGCGCGCGTGGCTGACGGTGTTCCTGCTTTCCGCCTACTCGCCCGACCTCAACCCCGTCGAATGGGTCTGGGCCCACGTCAAACGCAGGCTGGCCAACCTCGCCGTCATGGCCCTCGACCGACTCGAGGCCCTCGTACGCAACCGACTCAAACGCCTTCAGTACCGCCCCGACACCCTCGACGGCTTCAT
The DNA here is from genome assembly GCF_054049135.1 of Kitasatospora sp. P5_F3. Taxonomy (NCBI): domain Bacteria; kingdom Bacillati; phylum Actinomycetota; class Actinomycetes; order Kitasatosporales; family Streptomycetaceae; genus Kitasatospora; species Kitasatospora sp. P5_F3. Next base: position 12,019 of record NZ_JBFUMY010000095.1, read on the forward strand.
CGTCGGCACCGGCCTGACCCTCGAAACCCCAACCTCACCCTGACAAGCCGAAGTCAGTAAGCGCTGCGCCCGTTGTCCGTTCGGGTCGAAGCGGGACAGCCGGCCTGGACGTGCCCGGTCCCGTCCGGTCCGGCTGTCGGCGGGGGATCGTAGGCTGCCCGGCACCAGACCTCCGGAGGTTCCGTGTCCAGCCATCCCGGCGTACGTGCACTGTCGGACCTGCTCGTGCCGTGCGGACGAAGCAGCGAAGCCGCCCCGCTCGATGCGGCCGAAGTGGCAGAAGCCGAACGGCTGCTCGGGATACGGCTGCCCTCGGACTACGTCGCCTTCATCGAGACCTACGGGGCCGGCATGGTTGGCACAGAAGAACTGTGGATAACCTCGCCGCACAACCCGTCCGAAGGCGGCAGCGTGGTCAACCTGGCAGAACTCTTCTGGGAACAGGCTCCCGAGCACTTCTCCCCTCTGCTGCCCGCCGAGGTGAGTGCCGACATGCTGCTCCGGTGGGGTTTCACCGAGGACTGCACCCACCTGTTCTGGCTGATGACGGGCGACGACAGTGACGCCTGGCCCATCGCCGAGCTCTACGAGGACGGGGGCCCTCTCACGGTCCACGAAGGCGGGTTCGTGGAGTACGTGCGACGCTGGATCACTCCTGACCCCGGCCGCACCGCGGAAGCGCGGCAGTTCATCCACTGGCGCGAATACCGCGACCTCATGGATCAGGGTCTCAATCCCTCCACAGGCCTCCCCTGGGGTGTCTGGTGACCGCTTCCTGGCGAAGCATCGGTGCCCGGCCGATGGTCACTGCCCGCGTGGCGCAAGCGGGCCGCCCGCCGTGCTGGACGTGCAAGGGCCGCTCGGCGAGCCCTACGGATCCGAGGGGGAACTGCGCATCGAGGCGGGGCCGGAGGCGGTGGCCTGGCCTCTGGCTGTCTTCGGCCTTCGGCTGTTCTGCCCGACCGCTCTGCCCGCTCGCCCCGCCCGGCCGTCCTGTCCGGCTGTCTGCCCTGGCTGCCTCCGGGTGGGTGGTTGCGTGACGTGGCGGGTGTGACGGAACTGCGGGGGGCCGCCGGGCTCGGGTTAGGTCCCTTGACCTCGCGGCATTCCGGGCGCTGGTTTCGGCTTTTGGTAGACCAATCTGGGCAGGTGTCCGGGGCCCGGTCGGGCCGCCTGCGGTTCTGCGGGGTGCTCCGGTTTCGGTGACGGCGGGTGGTCACCCGGTCCGGTCGGCCGGGGTTCGGCGGGTGGTCCGGGGGCGGGGTCGTTCCGGGGTGCTCCCGCGAATTGACGGCGCGTCGGAAATGTCGCCGGTTTCTGTTCTGGATTTCCTTCCGGATTCGGCAGTGACTACCGCTGGTTGGGGCTGTTTCGGCGGTTCGTGAATTCATGCGGGGGAGTCCGCCGGGGGATCTGGCGGGGGTGCGGTGCGGGTTCTGGGTGTTCCGGTGACGGCGGGTGGCCGTCGTCTTCGACGCCGTGCCGGGTGGGCGCCGTCGCCCGCCGCTCCGGTCTGCTGCGCCTGGTCGTCCTGGCTGGCCGTGGCTGGCCCGGGTCGATGCTGCTCGGGGTGGTGGTGGCTTGTCAGTTGCCCTGTCAGTGCTGGGGGTTGAGTTGTGGCCCGTCCGGCCTGTGCTGCTGGGCAGCGGTCCGGGGCCGGCACTGCCGGCCGGGGTTGCGGCTCACTCGTTCGAGTGAGTGTCCCGCTTCGGGCCGGGGTGGTGCGGAAGGCTGTGCCCGTACCGACAATCCAGGGAGACAGGCATGGCGTACCCCACCGGGTACAAGTACACCAAGGACCACGAGTGGCTTGAGGTCGACGGGAAGACGGCCTTGGTTGGTCTGACGGACTTCGCGCAGAAGCAGCTCGGCGACATCGTCTTCGCGGAGGTGGTGTCGAAGGAGGGCGCCCAGCTTGAGGCCGGGGAGGAGTTCGGCAGTGTGGAGTCGGTCAAGGCGGTGTCCGAGATCTTCTCGCCGGTCTCTGGCAAGGTCGTCGGGGTCAACGCGCTGCTCGACGACGAGCCGGATTCCATCAACACAGACCCCCACAGCGCTTGGATCATCAAGATCGAAATGTCGGACGTCAAGCAGCTGGACGTACTGCTCACCGCGGCCCAGTACGAGCGGTTCATCAGCGCCGAGGACTAGTTGCTGTCCCCCGGTCGGGCCCGGTGTCGGGGGTGCTGCCTGGGTGGCGGGCGGGCCGCCAGGAGCTGCCGGTCGGCCCGCCGGTTCCGGCCCGGCAGCTGGCCGCCCGTCCGGGGCGTTGCGCGTGGTCGTCGCCCTGGTCGGTGGTGGCTACCGCTGTTGGAAGGCGTCGATGACGTCCCAGATGCTGACGTGGAGGAGGTCGGCGACCCGTTGGGCGAGCGGTGGGCCGAGCTGGCAGCCGACGTTGTGGTGGATCCGGGTGGTCTCGCAGGCGGCCCACCGTTCGCTGTTGCTGGGTGCCGCCATGGGGTCCGGGAGGGCGGCGTCGAGGGTCTGCGCTTCGGTGGCCCGGTCGGCCAGCCACTGACCGAAGGGCGAGTCCCTGGTGCACTGCGGATCCATGCGGTTCTCCCGTGCTTGCTGAACCCTGGGTGGCTACCCGGGCCAGCGGTCGCTGATTCACCACGCGGGAGTGGTTGCTGGCCCGTCCCGACTGCTGCTCCGGAGGTCCGGCCGGGCTGCGCCTGGTTGCCCTGCTGGGCCCTGGCGGTGCTGTCGCGTTGGGTGTCGCGTTGGGGGTGCTGTCGCGTCGGGTGACGTGGGCGTCAGGCGTGGTTCCCCCGTGCCTGGCCGGTCCGCGACAGTCGCGACAGGGGTCGCGGTGCTCTCCGGGGCCAGCCGTGGTGCTGCTTCATGCCGGTTCGGACTGCTGCAACGGGGTGGTTCCCGGCCCCGTGCTCCGGTTCCTCGACCCCTGGCGCTGTGTCCGCGCCTGGTGGAGCCCATCGCCGTGCTGCTGCGCCTGGTGAGGCTGCTCCTGTCTGGTTGCCAGTGGCCGGCGCCGGTCTGCTTTCCGAGTGCGGCCCCTGGTCGTCCGGTTTGGCGGGGTCAGAGCAGTGGGGGGCGTCCCAGGCGGGTCATCAGCCACACCGTGTTCCACGACATCGGCTTGCGGGGCCCGCAGGGGGTGCGCGTGCCTTCCAGGAACCCGCCCCACCAGGCTTTCAGTCCGCTGACGGACCGCATCCGGGCCATGGCGAGCAGGATCCATGTGCCCAGGTAGAGCGGGATCAGGGGGAGGGGGAGCCTGCGGCGGGCGAGCCAGACTCGGTTGCGGGCGGTGTAGCGGTAGTAGACGGCGTGCCGGGCGGCGGCCGTCGCGGGGTGCTGGAGCACCAGCTCGGGTTCGTAGAGGATGTCCCAGCCGTCGTCCAGGGCCCGCCACGCGAGGTCCGTCTCCTCGTGGCCGAAGAAGAACTCGCCGGCCCAGTCGCCGATGCGTTCGAGCATCGGGACGGAGAAGGCGTGGCCCCCGCCGAGGAAGGCGGTGACCAGGCCGCGGCGCATCGGGTCGTCCGCGCGAAGGCGGGGCACCCAGCGTCGCAGGGTCAGCCCATTCTCATCCGCGACGCGGAACCCGATGATCCMGAGCTTTGGACCGGCCGCGAAGAACTGCTGGATCCTGCGGAACACGTCGTCGGCGATGAGCAGGCCGTCGTCGTCCAGTTCGACGATCACGTCGACCTCGCCCGACTCGCGCAGTATTTTCAAGCCGACGTTGCGGCCGCCCGGGCAGCCGAGGTTCTCCTCCAGCGGGACCTTCGTGACGTCGGCCGTGATGTCGGTCAGGGGCGTCGCGTTGCCGATCAGCACCACCCGGGTCGCTGGCACGTCCTGTTTCTCCACCGACATGAGCAGGGCGTCCAGCTCCCGGGGGCGCGTGCCCATGGTGACGATGACGACTCCGATGCGCGGCATCGACATAGCGGTTGCTCCTGGTGTCGGCGAAGACGCCGATGGTAGTAGCAGCCGGATGCTTCCGGGGGCTCCGCTCCATGCTGCTCCTCGTCGTCGTTCCCGCCCCGCCCCGGTGCCGTAGGCACCTGGGCCCGCCACCGGCCCGCTGCCGGGAGCGGCCGGCTCGGTCGGTGTTGGTGCGTTAGGCCTGACCCGTCTCAGGGAAGTTTGACGAGTCTCACTGAAGATTGACTGCTGTGGTGTTGTCTCAACGAATCTTGATCGAGACGTCCGGCCGGCAGTCTGGTTGCGTGGAAGAGTTCATGGATCAAGGGCTTCGCGACTGGGTCGTTGCAGCGGCTTCGCCCACTTGGTCCGTGAGGGCCGCTGCTGGGCGGCGACTGGCTTCGGCGCCTCGGATCGAGAGTGTCGCCGGTGTCCTGCACCAACTCCTGCTGGATGCCCATGACACGGCCGTGACATCGGATACTGCGGTGGCGTTGTTGGCTCGCAGGGACCTGGCCGGGCTACGCACCGTGCTCGCCGCACGCGCAGTCGCTCCTGACGGCGGAACCTGTGATCAGCTCGCGGCGGAGCTCGACGGTGACCCCCGCTGGTCCACCGGACAGGGGGGCGGCGAACTGATCGCACAGCTTCGAGCGCTGGCATCGGACGGAGACCCTGCGGTTCGCAGCGAAGCCCTGCTGCGACTCACGCGGCTGCGCTGACCGGGACCATCTGGTCAAACATCGGTCAGACGCCGTCAAACTTCGGTGAGACGGGTCAGCCGCCCGTCTGCGCCTCCTGTCGGTGCGTCAGGCCGCCGTGCTGGTGCCGAGTAGCTGGCCACCGGGCCGCCGCGCGGTGCGGGTGCTGCGGCTGCTGCCGGGCGGTCAGGCCTCGGCCCCCGGGCCCACCGGGTGCGGCCGCAGGCCGCCCCGTGCTGGAGGACCAGGAGGAAGTGGAGGACCAGGTGGTGGTGCCCGGCTGCGCCCCAGCCCCGGTGTGCTGCGCCCGGCTGGGCCGGGATCTTGTGGAGTCCCTTGTGAGGTTGCCCCCCCCGGGGGGGGAGGGTGGGGTGATACTCAACTGCTGCGGTGCCAGGGGTGTCGGGCGGGTATCGGTAGGGGAGCGGCCGGTAGGCCCGTGGCTGGCGAAGGGTGGGGGCGGACGTGGTCAGACGCATCGTTGGTGTCGTGCTGGGGCTGGTGTTGGCCGGGATCGCCACGTTGTTGATGGTCCAGGTCGCTCATCATCGCTATGTCTGGGCCTACTTCATCGCCATGCCGCTGTACCTGGCGGCGGTGTTCTGCGCGGGCGCGCCGTTCTTCGACGACTCGGACGGTCCGGGCGGCGGGAGTTCGGACTATAAGGGCGACGGCGGGGTCGGGCTCGGTCTGTAAGCCCAGGAGCACCCGCACCCGGGGGAAGTGCGTCTGTCGCCTGCCGGATCGGTGAGGCCGCTTGTTCGGTTGCCCTGCCGGGCGGTGCGTCCTCACGTCATCCACTCCACCACCACGTTGGCGGTCTGCAGCACGACGTTGGCGAACGCCAGGACGATCACTACGGCCGTCAGGCCGCTGTCCGGGCCCGGCCGGCGGCCGTCACCGTGCGGTCGTCCGTCCCAGGGGCTGCCGTTTGGCCGTTGATCCGCCCCGCCGTGGGGTCGTCGCAGGTCAGACCCCTTGTCCGGGGGCTGGGGAATTCCGACAGCCCCTTCTTCTTCCTGTGTCTTTGGTCGGTTGGTCGTTCGGGCTTTGCCCTGCGGTGTGCTGTTGGGTTTTTGGTGTGCGTCCGGCGAAGCTGTCCGCGCTCGGCGGCGCCTGGTCGTCGTCCTGGTCGCCCTGCCAGGCCCGGGGTCAGGCCCGGGTGGGTGCTGTCGCGGTGGGTGTCGTGATGGGGGTGCTGTCGCGTGGGGTGACGTGCGCCGATGGCCCGGATCCCCTGTGGCTGGCCGGGCCGCGACAGCCGCGACAGGGTGCCGCGGTGCTCCCCGCCCGGCTGCTGGTCGGCTCCCCCCGGAGGGCGGGCCCGCCGCTCCCGGTTGCCGGTCGGCCCGCCGCTCTGCGGCCGGGCCTGGTGGGGCCCGCCGCCGTGCGGCTGCGCCGGGTGGAGTCCACCGGGCCGCTGCGTCGGGTGCGATCGGCGGCCGGTCCGCCCCGGCCTGAGACGGTGCTGGGACGGGGCTGTCCCAGGTCTGTCCCACCTGCGTTCTTACCCTGCCGGGCTTGTCCGTTTCGCTGAGACGGTCTCAGGCCGTATCCCCTGGTGGGAGCGTTTTCGGCCCTGGGCTGAGGCGGTGCTGGGACACGGCTTCGCGGCGGGCCGGTTGTCCTCTGGCAGGTGATCTTGACCGGTTGCTACATGATCTCGCCGGGTCGCGGCGGGGCTACTCCTGAGAGATGGCCGGCTTCGCGAGAGTGAGCGCGGTCCAGCGCTCAAGTTCCTGTCCGTGGCTGCCGGAAGCCGTCGCCCGGGCGACGGCGCTCATCGTTGAAGGGGTGCCAGTTCCAGGCCGCATCGAACCGCCAGGCACGCCCACCCTGGTCGGCGACCTCGTCGCCTGCTTCGAGGAAGGCGTAGGGGCGGAAGAGCAGTTCGATGCGGATCGGTTCACCGCCCGCCGGGTCGAGCGCGTAGCCCTGGTCCTCAAGTTCGGGGTCATGGGTTTCGCCCTGCCGCAGGACGTCCAGGTATGACGCGGGCCGCGGCAGCATGCCGGTCACCAGGGGCGGATCGAAGTGATGGACGGACTGGACGTGCACCACGGTCGGAGGGAATCCCACCAGGCAGGTGTCGCCCTGCCTCAGTGCGATCTCCGCCGGCTGCGTCCGGAAGATCTCCAGGCCGTGGTCGTGGGCCGCAGGCGTTGGAAGGGCCCTCTGGCCGTTCCAGCGAATGTGTTCTGCCTGCGGGTCCACCTGCGACCACGGCCACCGTACGGAGATGTAGAAGCGGGAGACCTCGGTGACCGTGGTCGCGGTGAACGGGCACTCCAGCTTCAGTACATCGCCTGCGCGGAACCGGACAGCACCGCTGTCCGCACCCTGCCGGGCCGATTCGGGCCCACCTGTCCGTCTGTCCACAGCGTTCTCCTTGAAGCTCGCAGCGATCATCACAGACCCGGCCGTTGCCGTTCGCCCCGGCCCTCGATCGGTCAAAGTCGCCTGGCAAACGGTCAAGATCACCTGTCGGAGGACAGTCACAGGTGGCGGGCTGTCAGGCTGGCGCCTGCTGCCGGTGCGTCAGGCCGCCATCCCGGCCCTGGCCGCTGCTCACCGCCCCGGGCCTTGGTCTGCTGCTCCTGGCCGCCGTCCCTGCTGCCCGCCGCCAGGATGTCGCCGGTGCCTGCTGTCCGCTGCCGGCGGCTGGCGGTGCGTCAGGCCACTGTCCGGGCGCGGCCAGTGGCCACCACCTTCCTGGGCGGCCGTCCCCGGCTGGTTGCCGGAGCGGCTGCTGGTCGGCTGCTTCTCGGTGGAGCTCGGCCGCCAGGAGCTGCCGGGCCGCCCGCTGCCCGCCGCTTCCGGTCCGGGCCGTGCCCGGTTCGCTGCCGTCCTCGGCGTCGTCCCGGGCGGCGGCGGTCAGGGCTGTTCCCGGGTGGCGGCCCCCGCGCCGGGGCCGGGGCCGGGTGGTGGCGGCCGTCAGCCGGCCCGCCTTGCTCGGCTGCTGCCGGGGGTCTGGCTTGTACGCCGACGCTCTGGAGACCGGTCTCCAGGTTTCAGGGAGCGTGCGGGGTGCTGCTGTCGTGTCGGGGCTGGCGTTGGCTGACGAACAGGAGGATGAGACCGGCGAGCTGGAGCGCGCCGCCGGTGATGAGACCCCAGGGCAGCGGTCCGGTGTCACCGCCGGCCAGCCGGACGAGCACCTGCCAGATCAGTGCGAGGGCCATCAGCAGCTGGCCCCAGCCGTGGAGGCGCGCGTTGCGGACGTAGCGTCTGCTCATGGGGAGGACCCAGCCTCGGGTAATGGCCGCGATGCCGCAGACGGTGAAGAACAGGGAGAACGCCAGGATGGGTATAGCGATGTACAGCTTCACGGCCGGCTCCTTCGCGCCGGGCCCACGCCGGACGCAGGCGTGATCTTGGCACCAGGCGGGCCTCGGGTCCATCCATCGCTGCTGCGGTGCTCCCCGTCCGCCCGAGCCCAACGGAAGCCCTTCAAGGCAGGGCCGGGCTGCGCTGTGCTGTGCCTCCTTCTTGTGGCCTGCGGCTGGGTAGCTGGGCTTGGCGGTCCGGGAACGTCTGCCGCGAGGCCGGGGTTCTCCCGGCGCTGCTGCACCTGGACGCTTCGGTTTGCGGTGGAGCAGGAGGATTCCGTCCTGGTGGATGGCCGGCTCGTGGTCACCCGGGACAGCGACGGCCGCGCGCAGCCTGTCCTGCGGCTGGCGCATACGGATCACCTCGCCTCATTCCCGCCCCTGGCCCGGACCACATGATCCGCGATGCACCCTGCCGCCGGAGCTCCGGCTGTGACGGCGGAGGACCGACTCAGCGAGGCCGTGTCCTGGGCAGGACGGTGAGCAGGTCGCCGGGCTGGCAGTCGAGTGCGTCGCACAGCGCTGTGAGCGTGCTGAATCGGACCGCACGAGCTCGGCTGTTCTTGAGAACGGACAGGTTGGCAAGCGTGAGGCCGACCCGGTCGGCCAACTCGGTCAGCGTGAGGCCACGCTCCTCCAATAGCCTGTCCAGGTGCACCGTGACGCGGTGCTCCTCCTCCGGTGGCATCAGATCACCGTTTCCAGCTCGGCGCGCATCCTTGCACCTCGGCTGACGACCTCGGCGGATGCGAGGAGCCCGAACCCTGCCAGCGTCCACGCGGCCGGGAACTCCCAGACCGCAACGCCTGCGGCGTCGCTCACCGTGAGAGCGAGATCCAGCGCCGCGATGCTCTCCGTCACACCGGCCAGAGTCCCGCCGACGATGACGAAGGCGGCGAGCAGCCGCAACCGCCGCACCGCCTGGGCGGTGAACGGATCACTGCGGCGGGCCCGCCGCACGACGAGCAGCAGCATGACAAGCATGCTGAGGGCTACGAGCAGGCTCGGCAGCGCGGTGAGCGCTGCTGCGACGAGCTGGTGGGCGCTGGGATCGGCGATCTCCACCTCGATGACGGAGTCCGGGGTGATGCTGACGCCCCCTGTCGTCCTGATGGGGATCAAGGTGGTCGCCTCCAGCGCGCGGGCCGGTATCCCGGCCGTCACGGGCAGGTCGTCCAGCAGTGCACGGCCTGCGGGTACCCCGATTGCCAGGCCCGTAGCGACCAGACCGAGCGTGAGCACGCCCTGCAGTTCGCCGAGCCAGTCCGGCCTCCGCAGCTTGTCCGGCAAGGACATTCCAACCCCCTTATCGATTATCGATATCACGATAATCGATAAACACAGCCTCCCTGTCAACCCCGCCACCAAACTCCAGCCCGGGGACAGCAGCACTGCGTTGCGGTGCAGACGGCGGCCGTCTGAGTGTGATGACTCGTCAAGATCCACGGCGACGGAACTGCGCGACGGGGCAGGCCGCATCACTGCGCCGCAGGTACCGCCCGACCGCTTGTTCTCGTTAGCCGTTCGATGCGGGCCGTTCGGCTTCCACGACTTGAAGCCTGCGCCGCGCCAGTACCTTCGCGTCTCCGCACCCGGGGTCTGCCCGTTGCCGGTCGGGGGTGCGATCTCCGCGCGGTGCCCATGAGGGTGGCACGCCCTGGTGGGCGCGACCAACCTCAGTCGTCCCCCCGCCCTCCACCTCTCTACCCGCCGTCGCGTCGACCGGCTCCCGGGCCCCGTTGCCCGTGCCGCGTCGGGCGGGTGGGTGTGCCCGTTCTCGTGAACATCAGCTATGCCGGTCAGCGAGTGGTGGCGAGGGCGGGGTGATGACCACCTCCGACCGCCAGGTGTACGAACGCGCCCTCACCTTCGGGCACCACCCCCAACGGCTTCACAGCGAGCTCACCCTGGCGAGTCTCATGCCCCTGGCAGCGACCGGCGGCGGCTACAAGTACCGGATGCCGGTCCTGTCCGCCGCCATCGCGACCGAGCAGCTACGGACGCTGCCCGTGCGGATGAAGGCCGCCGAAGCCAACCTCGCCACCCTGCGCGAGGTCTTGACCAGCTTCGRCGCGCCCGTCACCTGGCCCTGCGTCGATGACACCTCCGTGCGCGGCTGGTACGGCACCCCCTTGATCGTCACCGAGCACGTCCACGACCCTCTGGCCCTGCGCGGGCACCTGAAGGCCGGAGCGGTCCCGGTCAGGGCGCTGTACGAGGACTGGGCCCAGACCCCGCTCCTCCAGCAGCCCGGACTTGCCGCCCGCTACTGGCCGCACCTGGCCCACCCGGGACTCGCTCGAGAACTACTACCGCGCTCACCGCCAGATGCTCGTCCTCAAGATCCCCCACGTGCAGGCCCCCGACTACATGGAACAGGTCGCCACCACCGTGGCTGTTGCCCTGCACCGCACCCTGTCCAGTTCCTGACGCAATGAGCTTCCGAAGGAGCCCCCGACGCGAGCCTGAAAGACCCGGTGGAGACAATCCGGGCCATGACCACCAACGGGGTCGCCCGCTCCGTCGAGGCGGTGGGTCTGGTCGAGACCGCCGCCCAGGCGTTCGCGGTCCTCGCACCCGGTGGCCAGGCCACAGTCCTGGGCATGCTACCCCAGGGTGCCGAAGTACCCCTGCCCGGCAACCTGCTACGACACGGCCGCTCCCTCGGCGGCACCGTCATGGGCTCCGTGTGCACTCGTGCGGACATCCCCCGGTACGCGGAGCTGGCCCGCAAGGGCCTGCTGGCGGCCGACGACATCGCCACCCATCGCCGGCCGCTCATGGAGATCAACGAGGCTCTGCGGGCCGCCATCGCACGGGAGGGTATCCGTCAGATGATCCGGTTCACGCTTTAGCCGTGAACGCGGCCATCACATCCCCACGACGCTCGGTCCACCAGGTCAGCAGCCGCTCCTGAGGGGCGAAGAGCTCGTCGCACGAGTGGTCGCCGCGGTCGTAGTGGAAGACCAGCACCCACGGGTCCGTCATCCGCTTCCACCACAACCGCGTCACCGCGTCCTCCAGCTCCGCCGGGCTGATCGCGATGACCGACCGGTAGCCGTCCATGAACGCCGCGATCCGCTCCAGATCGAGAAGGCCGTCCTCACCGCCGAACTGCACCGTGGCGGTGCGGGCGGCCTCCTCGCCGAACGGCCGTACCCGGATCCGGTCCCAGTCGAGAACCCCGACGATATCCCCGTCCTGCCACAGGACATTACGGTGCTGGAAGTCGCCGTGCGTCCAACCGAACGGCCCCGCCGGGACCTCCATCGCAGGCCGCTCAGGGGCGTACTTCTCCAGTAGTAGCCTGCGCTTGGCCAGGAACCTTGCTGCCTCCCCGTCGAAGGGCGTCGGCTCGGCGAGGTCGGCGAGGTGCGTGAGGAAGCGGTCGATCTGGGCGAGCGCCTTCGCGGGGGCCGTGACAGAGGCGGCCGGGGGATCGACCGCCGACGGCAGACCGGTGAATACCGTCGGGCGGTTGAGGATTTCGTGCAGGCGCCCCAGCAGCACTCCGAGCGTTCGCGCCTCGGGCAGGTCCAGGTCGGCGCCGAGCCGATGGTTGCCCTCAACCCACGTAAGGAGAGAGAAGCCGTCCTCGCCGACCTCCACGACCGGGTCTCCGGACCGAGTTAGAAGTGGGGCCGGAACCGGGACACCGGCCTCGGCCAGCGCTGTGAGCGTGCGAAGGTTGCGCCGGGCCGTATCGAATGGGACATCTCTGATCTTCTTGAGCGCAAAAGTCCCAGTGCTGGCGTCGATGCGCCAGTTGTCGTTCATCAGCCCGTCGGGCAGATGAACGACCTGCTGAACGGCACCGGCCTCAAACTGGGCCACCACCTGCTCAAGCCCACCGGGGCCGTTTTTGCTGCCAGCAGTCGCGGTCAAACCTTGCCCAGTCACCCCACTGAGCCTATCGGACACCGCGTGCCGCACAGGGGCATTGGCCGGAACTGACACACTGTCGACGGTCAGCCGATTCCCCACCTCGAACGTCATGTAATGGGCCAGGGGGATGGTGACGTCGCGATCGTCGTGGACCTGGGGACGGTGACTGTGCGCCGGGATCCCCGTGGCGCCAGAGGTCTCCGGGCCGCCCGATAGTTAGGCCGTAGTTCAGGCTGGTCAGGGCTGTCCAGGGTGGCCGTAAGGCCAGCGCGAAGCGCCGCCGAAGGCGCCCTTGACCGACCGGACCAGCCGCATACTCAGCCAGCGGGCGGACCGCCACGACCCAAGCCCAGGTGGGGAATTGCTGACTTCGGCGCGTCAGGGTGAACTGTCGTTAAGTTCCTGATGGGTGTGGGTGGTGGCTGTATTTGATGGTGTGTGAGGTATGCGGATGGTGGCGGGCTGACTGCTGAGGGTCGGCTGCGCCGGGAGTCGGTGCGGGTTGAGGCGGCGGAGCTGTTCGAGCAGGGGACCAGGCCGTCGGAAGTGGCGCGTCGTCTGCGGGTGAGCCGGAAATCGGCCTACCGGTGGCACGAGTTGTGGCGCGATGGCGGTGTGGGGGCTCTGGCTTCCCGTGGCCTGGGCGGGTCGCGGTGCCGCCTGTCGCCGCGGTGTCTGGAGAAACTGGCCGCATTCCTGGAGGAGGGACCGGCCGCGCATGGCTGGGTGGAGGACCAGGTGTGGACCGCGGCGCGGGTGGCCACGCTGATCGGCCGGAAGTTTCACGTCTCCTACAGCGTCTCGGGTGCCACCCGCCTGATGCACCGGCTCGGTTTCAGTCCGCAGGTTCCAGCGCGGCGGGTGGCCGAGCGTGACGAACGGGCCGTCACGGTCTGGAGGGAGTCTCAATGACCGAGTCAAGCCGTCTGTGCAACTGGATCGGGGGTGAAGATCCGGTTGTCGCGCAGGAGTGCCCACAGCACGCTCACCCGTCGGCGGGCCAGGGCGATGACGGCCTRGACGTGTCTGCAGCCCTCGGCGCGCTTCTTGAGGTAGAAGTCCCGGTTCGGTCCCTCGCGGATGATGCTGGTCTGCGCGGACAGGTAGAAGACCCGGCGAAGGCGGCGGCTGTATTTCTTCGGGCGGTGGAGGTTACCGGTGCGGCGGCCGGAGTCGCGTGGGACGGGGACGAGCCCGGCGGTGGAGGCGAGGTGGCCGGCGTCCGCGTAGGCCGCGAGGTCGCCCGCGGCGACGACGAACTCGGCTCCCAGTATTGGGCCGATGCCGGGCAGGGACTCGATGATCCCGGCCTGCGGGTGGCGGTGGAACGTGTCGCGGATCTGCTGGTCGAGGCGCTTGAGCCGGTCGTCCAGGGCCAGGATCTGCGCGGCTAGATCGGCGACGATCCGGCTGGCGGTGTCCTCGCCGGGCAGCACGGTGCGCTGGGCCTGAGCGGCCTCCAGCGCGGTGGCCGCAACTGTGTCGGCACCGCGGACGCCGCGGCCTGCCAGCCAGGTCGTTAGCCGGGTCCGGCCCCGACGGCGGATCGCCGCCGGGCTCTGGCAGCCCGTCAACAGGACCAGGGCACCCTTGTGGTCCGAGTAGTCAAAGGCCCGCTCCAGCGCGGGGAAGATACCGGTCAGCACGTCGCGGAGCCGGTTGATCATCCGCACCCGGTCGGCGACCAGGTCCGAGCGGTGGGCGGTCAGCAGCGCGAGGTCGGCGGCCAGCTGGGCGGGCACCTCGATCGTGGTGAAGTCCCTTCGCTGGCGGGTGGTTTCGGCGATGACGTAGGCGTCGCGGGCGTCGGTCTTCGCTTCACCCCGGTAGGCACCGGACATCCGGTTGACGGTCACTCCGGGCACGTAGACGACCCGCTGGCCGTGGGCTGCGAGCAGGGCCAGCAGCAGAGCGGAGGACGTGCCGGAGATGTCGACGGCCCAGTGGACCTTGTCGGCCAGGGGCAGGATCTCGCCGATCGCGCCCAGGACCGCCGCCTCGTCGTTGTCGACCTTCTTCGACCACAGCGTCGCCCCGGCCTCGTTGACTACTGCCGCCCAGTGATCGCCCTTGCCGGCATCGATGCCGGCCCAGACCCGGGCCCGTGGTTGCTCGCTCATCGCCCTCTCCTCGCCTCCGACGGTATGCCGTTGGCCCGAGGAACACCCCGCTGTCATCTCCGTAATCAGCGACCCGCGCGCACATCTCAATCAGCAGCCAGGGCGCCCCGAAGAGCCGGGCGGCCACTCCCTCCGAGCCACTGAGGACAAGGCAACCTGAGCTACACCCGGCCCTCCCGGGCCGAACAACACCTTACGGAGGCGACCTGGGCGGAGGTAAGAGCGCCCGGGCGGCCTGCGGGGGCTACATCTGCTTCGAGGACGAGGCAGGCTTCACCCGCCGACCGCCCCAAGGACGCACCTGGGGCCGGCGCGGCCGCACTCCGGTCGTGACGGTCAGCGGCCGCCGCTCGGGACGACTGTCAGTCCGTGGACGAGTTCGGCCCCCTGAACCTCATGCCCCGACGCGGCAAGGTCTGGCGCCCCCGGCGCTCACCCCGCCGGCTGCGGGCCACCTACAACCGGTACGACGGCGTGATGCACATGCTCGCCGCCCTCGACCTGACCACCGGAAAGCTCTACTACCGGACCCAGCCCCGCAAACGCTCCCGGGAGTTCCTCGCCCTGCTCAAGGCCCTACGCGCCCGCTGGCCCGGCGAGAAGCTCTACATCGTCCTGGACAACTTCTCGCCCCACCGCGCCCCGGCCGTCCGCACCTGGGCGGCAGCCAACCAGGTCGAACTGGTCTTCCTGCCGACCTACGGCTCCTGGTTGAACTGGATCGAGTCCGAGTTCGCCGCTCTGCGCTACTTCGCCCTCAACGGCACCGACCACCGCAGCCACGTCGAGCAGAACGCTGCCATCAACGCCTACGTCCGCTGGCACAACGCCCGCGCCGAGCCCAAGACCAACTTCGCCCCGGACTCACCCATCCGCACCTGGACCGAATACCCGACGAAGGCGGCTTGAGAAGCCTTCCTCCGGCTCTGGCGGGATCGCCGGCCAGTCCTCCATGGCAACGACGACCTCCGCCAGGCCGAACTCGAAGGCAGTCGCATCAACTTCACCGCTCCGATAGCCGAGCCACAGTTCGGCGAGCCGCTCCTCCAATTCAGCCAGGTCGATCAACTTGTCGCCGAGCGTGAAGCCGTCCAGCTGCGGCTTGCCGACCTCAAGCACCCAACGTTCGCACCAGCGCTCGCGGTGATGCCCCGCCCTGCCAGCTCGACTGTGGTGAACGGCACCCTTGCCTCAGCAGCGACCGCGAGGAGCACCTCAAGCGCTTCAGAATTACGTACAGCCATACCCGACCCCCGCCTCCTATGTGTCCCGAGTTCCTCCGCCACGCGCCAGTACCGCGTCCGAACTCAGCACCTCACACCATCACAACAGCGGTCACGTCCTTGGATGAACAGCTTGAGGAAGCCTACATATTTGCCTGGCCAAGGATCCGAGCCGAGCCACTAGTCGGCCAGGTCCGCCGCCAGCTCGTCGCGCCAGCGCACGGACATGCGCAGGCTCAGGACCGTCTCCGCCGCCGTGGGCAGGGGTAGCAGCAGGAACCGGCGCAGGGCCCCGGCCGCCGCGTCCCGTCCGTGCCACGCCGCGAGGTCGGCCGCGGTGACGGGCGCCGGGTCCGGCTGGTGGCGGGCCGCGTCGAGCAGTCCGCGGACGGCCCGGGCCTCCGCCCGGATAGTCCGCATCCGCAGGTCGAGGGCTTCGTCGGCCGTCAGGTCCACCGGCTCGCCCCGGCCGACCTGCTCCAGCGCCCGGGCGATCTCCGGGTACCCGTTGATGCCGGTCTCCGACGCCAGTCGGGCGAGCTGCGCCGCCACTGCGGAGCGCAACCGCTCCGGCGGGGTCCGCTCCACGATGGCACCGAGGTCGAAGTCGCGTACGACGGTGACCGGGTGCCGTGCCTCCGGCACCTCGTCGAGGACCGGCAGCAGCAGCGCGCTGGCCAGTGGTGCCGCTGCGTCGTCCGCCGGGTCCCAGCTGATGCCGTGTTCCGCCGTCAGGCCTGCCAGCAGCCGCGCGTAGGCGGCCGTCGAGCCGGGCCAGGGATCGACGCCGATCCGCTGCCACTCCTGCCCGTCGGGGCCGGTCACGTAGTCCTCGCGCGGCGATTCGACCCGGTGGCCCGCCTCCGGCCGCTCCGTGCCGTCCTCCACGACGGTCACGCGCACCTCGTATCCCTGCTTCGCCAGCCGCACCACCCGGGTTCCGCGGGACAGCCGTGCCAGCACCTCGGGACGGCCGAACTGGGCGTCACCGCCCTCCTGCGTGGCGTACGACCACCCATCGCCGCAGGACCCGGCCCGGACCATCGGGCGGTGCGCGGCCCAGGGCGCGTCGGCGGACAGCTGCGCCTGTTCCCGGCTGCGCGGCTTGGCGGTCGCGGGCAGGGAGCCCAGCCGGTTCAGTAGCTCCCCGGGGTCGATGCCCGCCACGAACACGACGTCCGGCTGCACGGGCGGTGCGGGTTCGGGTCCGAAGAATCCGCCGCTCCCGAAGGTGATGACGGCGTATGCCCCGTCGGGCTGCGGGACGGGCGGGGTCGGCTCGGCCGCGGGGACCTGCGGCTCGGGGGCCCCGGCGGCGACGTCCAGGGCGGAGGTCGGGTCGGCGACGACCGTCCCGTCGCCGTCCCAGATCAGCCGGCCCTCGTGGGCCAGGGGTGTCCGCCCGTCGAAGGGCAGGCCGTTCTCCAGGGCCGTGGCGAAGTCGGAGAGGACGTGCCGCAGTCCCGACCAGGAGGTGAAGGTCGAGCCCGTTTCGTCGAAGTACCGGCCGACCCGCCCGTGGTGCGGGCCGGGGCGGGTGACCAGGAAGAGTCCGTCGGAGGACTGCCAGCCGATGCCCAGGGTGATCAGCAGTCGTTCGTGCGACCAGTACGCGTACTCGTCGCGCTCCTCCTCGTCGAGCTCGGCCTCCTTCTCGGCAACGTCCTCCCCGACCCCGCGCAGGAACTCGGCGCTCCGGACGATCTCCCCGACTCCAGACGGTGGTCCGTAGTAGTCGAGCCGGAGCGTTCCGTCCTGGAGCTCCACACCGTCGTGCCGCAGCAGCGACTTCCTCAGGTCGGGCGGGAAGGCCACCCCCAGCCGGAGTTCGGCCGCCGCGATGTCCGCCAGAACGGCCGGCGGTCGCAGCAGCCCGTGCGTGACGGGGGCGTGCCGCGCGAGCCAGCTCTCGATGCGGTCCCAGGACTCTTC
Organism: Kitasatospora sp. P5_F3; assembly: GCF_054049135.1. NCBI lineage: Bacteria > Bacillati > Actinomycetota > Actinomycetes > Kitasatosporales > Streptomycetaceae > Kitasatospora > Kitasatospora sp. P5_F3. Next base: position 29,106 of record NZ_JBFUMY010000095.1, read on the forward strand.
GACGGTGAACGTGATCATGCCCCGCACACTAGGCACGGGCACTGACACCCGGACGGCCGGGGCTGTCCGTAGTCCCCTCAGCCCCGGCCATCCC
>NZ_JBFUMY010000096.1:0-14678 GCF_054049135.1 Kitasatospora sp. P5_F3
ATCGCCGAACTGGTCGACACCGCAGCCCTGTTGCACGCCCAGCCCCTGCCAGGCACCCGGGGCGCGGTCGCCGTGGTCTCCAACGCGGGCGGCATCGGCATCCTCGCCGCCGACGCCTGCGTCGAGGCGGGGCTCAGCGTGCCCGCACTCCCCGCGGACGTCACCGCCGAACTGGCCGCCCTGCTGTTACCCGCCGCGGGCACCGCCAATCCGGTGGACACCACCGCCGCCATTAGCCCTGCCGAACTGCGCGCGTGCATCGAGGTGTTGACGCGCAGTCAGGCGGTGGACGCCTTGCTGGTGTGCCTGGCGCCCACCGCCCTCGTGGCGGGTACCGACCAGGGCCCCGTGCATGCCCTGAGCGCTCTGCTGGACGGCCCGGCGCGACGAAAGATCCCGGTCGCCGCCGTGCTGCTCAGCCAGGAGATGCCGGTCCGGTACCTGACCTGCGCCGACGGCGAGCTGCTGCCCTCCTACACTGACCCGGCCGCCGCCGCCCGCGCCCTCGCCCACGCCCTCGACCGGGCGCGCTGGCTGGCCGAGCCACCCGGCGCCGAGGCACAGGCGGCTGGCTGCGACCCGGCCACGGCACGGCGACTGGTGGACGCCTTCCTCACGGCCAACCCCCACGGAGGCTGGCTCGACCCCGTGCTCACGGCCCAACTCCTGGACTGCTACGGCCTTCCGCTCACCGTCTCGATCTGGGCCCCGGACGAGCACGGTACCGTCATCGCCGCTCAGTCACTGCGACAGCTCGGACACGAGGGCAAGGTCGCACTCAAGGCGTACTGGCCGGGCCAGGTGCACAAGAGCACGGCCGGCGCGGTCCGGACCGGCCTGGTCAGGGACAGCGAAGTCCACGCCGCGTACCGTGAGTTCGCCGAGAACTTCGGTGACCGGATGACCGGCGCGGTGGTCCAGCCGATGGCCGCCCCCGGCCTGGAACTGCTCGCCGGCGTCGTCCAGGACCAGGTGTTCGGCCCGCTGGTCGTCCTCGGCCTCGGCGGCACCGCCACTGACGTGCTCGACGACAGCGCCGCGAGACTGGCCCCGCTGACCGAACGCGACCTCAAGGCCATGGTCATCGAACTGCGCGGCGCCCCACTGCTACTGGGCCGTCCCGGCGCACCGGCGGTAGACCTGCCGACGGTGGAACACGTGCTCGCCGGGCTGTCCCGGATGGCCACCGACCTTCCGCAACTCGTCGAAGCCGACCTGAACCCCCTGATCGCCCGGCCCGACGGCCTGGTGTGCGTCGACGCCCGGATCCGCCTGGAGCCCAGGCCCTCCTTCGACCCCTACCTGCGTCAGCTGCGCAGGCCGCCGATGGCAGCCGCTCCCGAGGAGGAACGATGAACCGCAGCATCCTCGACGGCACGCCAACCCCGGCCTTCGCCGACCCCGGCGCAGGCGCGCCCCTCGGCCGGTCACCGGTCCGGGAGTGGATGAGCCGACCCGCCGTCGCAGTCACCCCCGGCACCGACTTCGCCGCCATGGTCGCGGCCATCACCGCCTCCCGCCGCGGGGTGCTGCCCGTGGTCTCCGGGAAGCAGGTGCCGGTGGGGGTCGTCGCGGCCTCGGACCTGCTGGCCGCGTACGCCACCGAGGAGCAGAGCCGGCACTCTCCCGCGGAGATCACCGCACGAGACCTGATGACCTCCCCGGCCGTCACCGTGACGGAGGACGAGACCATCGCGGAGGCGGCACGGACCGCTCGCCGGGAGGCGGTCCACCATCTTCCGGTGGTGGACGCCGAAGGCAGACTGTCGGGCATCGTATCGCCGCACGACCTCCTGGACGCGCTCCGGGCCGATGACGAGGCGCTCCGTACGGTGGTGCTGACCATGGCCCTGACCCCGGGCTCCGGCGTGGTGCCGAGCTCGCTGCACGTACGGTGCGAGCGCGGTCACGTCGTCCTTGCCGGACACACCCGCTCGCGCACCGACGCCGCCGCGCTGTGCCTCCAGGTGGCCCGAATCGACGGACTGAACGGGCTCACCGACCGGCTCCGGTGGGACGTCGACGACACCGACCCGCACGGGGGAGCGGCCCTAGAGGATGAGCTCCGGTGACGGCCTCACAGCAGCGGACGGCAGCCTTGGACATTCCGTCGGTGGTCCTCGACCCCGGGGCGGTCAGGGCCGTCGTCCTGGACGCGGACGGAGTCATGACGAACTCCCGGACGCTGCGCACCACCGCCTGGCAGGACACCTTCGACGCCTACCTCGCCCAGTACGCCCGGGTCACCGGCGACCCGCAGCCTTCCTCGGACGTCCGGTCGGACCTGCACCGCGACCTGACCGGTCGGCTGGACGAGGACACCGCAGCCGAACTGCTCCGGGCAACCGGACGCAGGATCGACCTGGCAGCCGTACACCTCGGCCCGTCACGGGAGAACCTGCTCGCCCTGCTGGTACGCCATCAGGACCAGCGATTCCTGGATCTCCTGAACTCGCCGGGCGTCCCGGCCCGCAGCGGTTCGGCCGGGCTGCTACGAGCCCTGCGGGCCGCGGGGATTCCCACCGCAGCGGTCTCCACCAGCCGGCACTGCGGACTGCTGCTGCGCCGCGCCGGGCTCGCGAACCTGGTGGATGCCTGCGTGGACGCCGAGGACGCCTTGCACCACCAGCTCGTCGGCCCGACCGAGCCGGCCCTCTACCAGTTCGCGACGAAGCTGCTGCACTGCGGGCCCGGCCAGTCGGCGCTGCTGGTCGGCGCTGCTGGTCGGCACGCCGCCGGGAGTCGTGGCAGGGCGCCGGGCCAGGTTCGGCCAGGTCGTCGTGGTCTCCCACGGCGAGGCGTCGTGGACCGGCCCGGAGCCGCTCGTGTACGGACTGGATGCGGTCGCCGTCGCTCCCGCCGGGCCGTAGGCACTGCTCAGCGGACCAGGACGCGCTCGCCGGAACGCGGGACGACCGCCGTCCAGCCGAGCTCGCGGTCGATCCGGTCGCGCAGGGTCTGCGATCCTTCGGGCTCGCCGTGGACGAGGTAGGTGGCACTCGGCGGCGGGGCGTGGCGCAGCCACTCGATGATCTCGGCGGCGTCGGCGTGGGCCGAGAAAGCGGGGACGTTGACGACCTCGGCCCGGACCGGGACGTAGGTTCCGTACATCTTGAGTACGCGCGCACCGTCGACGAGGTCGCGGGCGCGGGTGCCCTCGGCGGCGAAGCCGACGACGATCACGGTGTTGCGCGGGTCGGGCAGCAGTCGACGCAGGTGGTGGACGACGCGGCCGCCGGTGGCCATGCCGGAGGCGGAGACCAGGATCGACGGCACGCTGGAACGCTCCAGCGCCAAGGACTCCTGAAGGGAGTGGATCAGCGAGAACGGCTCGGGGTCGAGAGCCGAGGCGCCCTCGTCGAGAACCTCCGGGCGCAGCTGGCCGGAGCGCCGGGCGAAGGCCTCGCGGTAGATCCGCAAGGCGGCCAAGGCCATCGGGCTGTCCACGTACACCGGCGCTCCGGCGGAAAGCCGCCCGGTTCGGCGGAGCTCGGAGAGCTGGTGCAGCACCACCTCGGTGCGGTCCACGGCGAAGGACGGGATGACGACGGTGCCACCGCGGGCAAGCGTGCGGCTGATCGCGGCTGCGAACCACTCGCGGGCCGCGCTCTCCTCATGGTGGCGGTTGCCGTAGGTGGACTCCATCAGCAGGATGTCGGCGCCGGTGAACGGTTCGGGCGGGCGCAGCAGTGGATGTACCGGACGGCCGAGGTCGCCGCTGATCGCCAGGGTGTGGCCGTCCTCGAGGGTCAGGTGCGCCCAGGCGGAGCCGAGGATGTGTCCGCCGTGGTGCAACCGGAGCACCATGCCGCCGGTGATCGCGACATCGGTATCCAGCTGCACTGGGTCGAACATGCGTAGGGTCTGCTCGACGTCGTCCTCGTCGTAAAGGGGTTCGGCGGGGCGGTGCTTGGACCAGCCGTGCTCGTTGGCGTGATCGGCGTCCTCGCGGAGCAGGTGGGCGCTGTCGCGCAGGATCAGCTCGGCGAGGCGGGCGGTGTCGGCGGTGGTCAGCACCGGTCCGCGGAAGCCGTCCCGCACGAGTTTCGGCAGGTAGCCGCAGTGGTCCAGGTGGGCGTGGGTGAGCACGACCGCGTCGATGTCGGCCGGGTCGAGGGGGAGCGGCCGGCGGTTGAGCCGGCGCAGCTCGGCCAGGCCCTGGAACAGGCCGCAGTCGACCATGACCCGGGCGCGGTCGGTCTCGACCAGGAACTTGCTGCCGGTGACGGTGCCGACACCGCCGAGGAAGGTCAGCAGGCCCGGGCGAGGCTGCGGATGAGGGGCGCGGGCGTCCGTCGTCATGGCGACCTCCAGGGGGAGTTACCTCCCATCATGGCGGCGGTCGGCCCCGCCGTCGCGGGCCGCATCGGCCCTGGCGGTAGGACCGAACGGCCCTGTGCGGTCCAGCTCCGGCGGGCGGACAGTGTGAGTACGGAACCACCCGTGGAGGAGTGAGGACAATGCAGCACCGCAGCGTCCACGACGTGATGACCCATGAGGTCGTCACCGCCAGGCCCGACACGCCGTTCAAGGAGATCGCGGCGCTGTTCCACCGCAACGACATCACCGCGATTCCGGTCATCGACGAGCAGAACCACCCGATCGGCATGGTTTCCGAGGCCGACCTGATCCGCAAGGAGGCCGTCCTGCCCGACCCGGAGGGCCACAGCCCCGGCCGCTGGCTCGACGCCGCCGACCGGGCGCGGGCCGAGGCCGAGACCGCCGGCGGGCTGATGACCAGCCCGGCCGTCACGGCCCGTGCCACCTGGTCCGTCCCCGAGGCCGCCCGCGCCATGGACAAGCACAAGGTCAAGCGGCTCCCGGTAGTGGACGAGGTCGGACGGCTGGTCGGCATCGTCAGCCGCCGCGACCTGCTCCAGGTCTTCCTGCGCCACGACGCCGCCATCCGCGAGGAGATCACCCACGACGTGCTCGGCCAGACGCTGTGGCTGGCGCCGGGTGACGTCCGGGTCGCCGTGCAGGACGGCGTGGTGACCCTGACCGGACGGCTGCCGCGCCGGAGCCTCGTCCCGATCGCCGAGCAGCTGTGCCGCGCCGTGGACGGCGTGGTGGCGGTCCACCAGACCCTCGACTGGACCGAGGACGACACCGATGTCCACCTCGAACACCCCCACGCCTACCACGCCGACCGCTGAGGTCGACCTGGACGAGCAGGGCCTCGGCGCCCTGTTCGAGGCCCTGGCCCGGCGCGGGCTGACGGTGGTCGGCCCGGCGGCGCGGGACGGCGCCATCGTCCTCGCCGAGTTCGGCTCCGCCGACGAGCTGCCGTACGGGTGGGGCGTCGAGGTCGAGGCCGGCACCTACCGACTGCACCGGGGCGAGGACCGGGCAGCCTTCGCCCACTCGGCCGGGCCGCAGTCCTGGAAGACCTTCTTCCACCCGCCCCGCGCCCGCCCCTGGCAGGCCGACCGGGCCCTGGACCGCACGGTCACCGTCCAGGAGGACGACACCCCGCCGCCCCGGTACGCCTTCCTCGGCGTGCGGCCTTGTGACCTGCGGGTGATCGCCGTCCAGGACCGGGTGCTGACCGGAGGCTGGTCCGCTCCTCCGCCCGCAGCCGCTACCGCCAGTGGCTCACCCACAAACTCGGCACCTTGTAGGACCAGTTCGGCCCCTCCGGCTGCGTCGGCTGTGGACGCTGCCCCCCGGAACCCGCTCGGCGCCCCGATGGTCTCGGGTGAGGGCACCTGTGCCGCCTTCCACGCCGTCGGCCGCCGCAAGGAGAGCTGACATGACGACCACCCCCGCAGTCGAGCGCCCGACGCCGATCACCGAGACCGACCTGGTGCTGCTCGGCCACGGCGCGGGCGGCCGGCTCTCTGCCGACCTGCTGGCCGACGTACTGCTCCCCGCGCTCAGCGGCACCGAAAGGCCCAACCGGGCCCCGCTGGAGGACGCCGCGGTGCTCATTCCGATCGGCGGCGGTGAACTGGTCGTCTCCACCGGCTCCTTCGTGGTGAGCCCGCTGTTCTTCCCGGGCGGTGACATCGGCTCGCTCTCCGTCCACGGCACCGTCAACGACGTCGCCATGATGGGCGGCATGCCCACCGCCCTCGCGGTCTCGCTGATCATCGAGGAGGGCCTACCGCTCACGGTCCTGGACCGGGTAGCCCGATCCCTCGGCCGGGCCGCCCGCGAGGCCGGGGTCGCCGTGGTCACCGGCGACACCAAAGTCGTCGGCCGGGGCGCCGCCGACCAGCTGTTCATCACCACCACCGGCTTCGGCCTGCGCCTGCCGACCCTGCGCACCTCCGCCGCATACGCGACCCCGGGCGACACCGTCCTGCTGTCCGGCCCGATCGGCCTGCACGGCACCACCGTCATGAGCACCCGCGAGGGCCTTGGATTCGAGACCGACATCGGCACCGACTCCCGGCCGCTGCACCACCTCGTCCGCGCCATGGGCGAGGCCGGCGGGGACGCCGTGCATGTGCTGCGCGACCCCACCCGTGGCGGCCTCGCCTCCGCCCTCAACGAGATCGCCCGCGATTCCAAGGTGGGCGTGGAGATCGAGGAGTCCGCGATCCCCGTCCCCGAACCGGTCGCGTCCGCCTGCGACCTGCTCGGCCTCGACGTGCTGCACGTCGCCAACGAGGGCTGCCTGGTCGCCTTCGTCGCCCGCGGCAGGGCCGACGCCGTCCTCGCCGCCATGCACGCCACCCCCGGCGGTGAGGGCGCAGTCCCCATCGGACACGTCACCGACTCGCCCGCCGGCCGTGTCACCCTCCACGCCCTGGCCGGCGCCCACCGCGTGGTCGACATGCTCGCGGGCGAGCAACTGCCCCGGATCTGCTGACCAGGAAGACCCCGCGGACGGACCCGAAGACCGACCATGGGAGGCAGGAGGACCCGATGAACGGCTCGGTACCACTGGGGCGCATCTTCGGTGTGCCACTGCGGATCCACTGGAGTGCGCCCCTGCTGGTCTTCCTCCTGAGCAGCGCCCTCAGCGGCCGGACACTGCCGGCCTGGGCACCCGGACAGTCCGCGACGGTCTATACCGTCTCGGGCCTGGTCGGGGCGATGCTGCTGCTGGTGAGTCTGGTACTGCACGAGGCGGCGCACGCCGTCACCGCCCGCCGGGCAGGCATCGACGTCGAGGACATCACGGTCTGGGGGCTGGGCGGGATCACCCGGATCGGACGCGCTTCGACTCCCCGGGTCCAGTTCGCCGTCTCGATGGTCGGCCCGCTGACCAGCCTGGCGCTGGGCGGTCTCTCGATCGCCGCCGCGTTCGGCGCGCGCGACGTGCTCCACTGGGCGGTGCCCTCGGCCGTGCTGTTCTGGACCGGCTGGACCAACCTGTTGCTCGGGGTGTTCAACCTGCTGCCCGCCGCACCGCTGGACGGTGGGCGAGTCCTGCAGTCCGCCATCTGGTGGCGCGGGGGCGACCGCGAGCGGGCCGAGCGGATCGCGGGGCGCACCGGGCAGGTGGTCGGAGCGCTGATGGTGGCGGCGGGCTGGGCCGAGCTCTCCTACGGTGGCAGCGCGGGGCTGTGGCTGATGTTCATAGGCCTCTTCGTCTCGGTGTCCGCCCTGGCCGAGGTCCGCCGCGCCGTGCTGGTGGCCGCGCTGCGCGGCCTAAGGGTGGCGGACGTGATGTCCGCACCCGTCGTCACCGCGCCCGAGTGGCTCAGCGTGGACCGCTTCCTTGAGGAGATCGTGACCTGGACCCACCACTCGGTGATCCCGCTGCTCGACATCGACGGCCGTCCGAGCGGGATCGTCGATCGGCGTCGGCTCGCGACGCTCCCGCCGTCGCGGCGGGCCGAGGTGCGGCTGCGGGACCTCGCTGTCCCGATCGGGCCAGGCGCGATCACGGCCCCCGGGGACCAGCTCGTCGACGTGCTGGACCACGCCGGCGTGGCGGTGCCACTGCGACTCCTGGTGCTGGAGGGCGACCGGCTGGTCGGCATCGTCACCGGCCACGACATCGCCCGGATCGCGCAGCAACGTCTCCCCGCCCCAGGCTCGCCCGAGCGGCACCCGTCCGGCTGACCCGGGGCTGGTTGCACCCGGCTGCTCGGCCGTCCGGGCGACCGCTGGGCGCGGCGCCCCGGTACCGGCCCAGCGACGATGGAGGTTTGGGCCGGACGGAAGCATCCGATCATCCAGCTGGAGGGGCGCCAGGAGGGCTGCTGCCGGCCTCGCTCGGCGGGATGCTCGCCAGTGCCCCCACGGAAGGCCCGGCCGTGGGCACCGGGACCGGCACCAGCGAGATCCTGGACGAGCTCCGGCTCGAGCGCGGGATCAGCGACGGCGGTGACGTGACGTGGCGCTGGTGGTCTTGGGAGGGGTGGCGATCGGCGCGGCCATGTTCCTGCTCACGCGTACCGGGCCGTGTTCACCGGCAGCGTCCTGAAATGGGACCAGGAGGGCCATGAGGCGCTCACCCACAACATCGACGTCGCCAAGCTGCTCGGCGGCCTGGGCAGCTGGTTCACAGATCTCGTCGCACCCTCGGATCCCCGGGCCCGAGCTGGAGACCTCCGAGCTGTTCACCGCCCACCTCAGGCAGCTCGCGGCCTTCGGCCTGGTCCTGGTGGGCGGGCTGTCGATCCTCGCCGTGCCGGTGCCGCCCGTAGTCGGGCCGACGCCGGTGGACGGTCTCGAGATCACCGGACCGTTGTGGATGTTCTGGTGGTTCTTCTCGTTCGAGGAGTGGTGGGGGATCGGCTCGGTGGGCATCGCGATCGGCGTGCTGTTCGCGCTGATCTTCCTGGTGCCGTTGCTCGACCGCAGCCCCCACCGCCGCTGGCGGGAGCGCAGGGTCACCGTCGGCGCCGCGCTGCTGATCCTCCTCTTCCTGGTCGCGATCACCATCCAGGTGTGGATCAACAACCCGAAGGGGCACGCATGAACGAGGCCGGCCATCGGCGGGCCCGGCGCTGGTTCTGGACTCTTCTCCTGGTGGCCGTACTCGCCATGGGCGTGCTGTACCGGGGCCTGCAAACGGCTCCCGGCCCCACCGCCGGGGCCCTGGTCGGCACCGCCGTGCCGGTCCTGCTGGCGTCGGGCGTGCAGGCAGTCCGGATCTGGCTCGCCCTGGCAGGTCCGCCCGCCCTGCCGAGCCGGTGGAGGATTACCCGGCGGTCGCCGCGCCGCCGCGCTCGGCCGCAGCGACGTGGCGTTTGACGGAGGCGAAGCTGTCCGGGGTGACGGAGACGGAGTCGATGCCCGCCTGGACGAGGAAGCGGGTGAAGTCGGGGTCGTTGCTGGGGCGTTGGCCGCAGAGGCCGACAGTGCGACCGGCCGCGTGGGCGGTGGCGATCAGGGTCTCGATGGAGCGGGTGACGGCGGGGTTGCGCTCGTCGAAGAGGTGGGCCAGGAGATCGGAGTCGCGGTCCACGCCGAGGGTGAGCTGGGTGAGGTCGTTGCTGCCGATGGAGAAGCCGTCGAAGCGCTCGGCGAACTGTTCGGCGAGCAAGATGTTGGCCGGGATCTCCGCCATCACGTTGATCAGCAGGCCGTTCTGACCACGGGTCAGCCCGTTCTCGGCCATCACCGCGAGGACGCGGTCGGCCTCCTGCGGGGTTCGGCAGAACGGGATCATCACCACCACGTTGGTCAGCCCCATCTCGTCCCGGACCCGGCGCAGCGCCCGGCACTCCAACGCGAAACCCTCCCGGTAGCCGGGGTCGTAGTACCGGCTGGCGCCCCGCCAGCCGATCATCGGGTTGGCCTCGACCGGCTCGAACGGCTGCCCGCCGACCAGCCGGGCGTACTCGTTGGTCTTGAAGTCACTGGTGCGCACCACCACCGGGTGGGGCCACCGGGAGGCGGCGATCCTGGCGATGCCCTGCGCCAGGCGGTCGACGAAGTAGTCCGCGCGGTCGGTGTAGCCGTCCGTGAGCTCGTCGACCCGGCGGCGGTCCTCGGCGGAGAGCCGCTCCGGATGCACCAGCGCCATCGGGTGGACCCGTACCTGATGGGCCACCATGAACTCCATCCGGGCCAGGCCCACTCCGTCGGCCGGCAGCTGCCACCAGCGGAACGCGGCGGACGGGTCGGCCATGTTCAGCATCACCTTCGTGCGGGTCTCGGGCAGCGTACCGAGATCGGTCTCGGACTCCTCGAAGTCGACCCGCCCGGCGTACACATGGCCTTCGGCGCCCTCCGCGCAGGAGACCGTCACCTCCTGACGGTCGGTCAGCACGGCGGTGGCCCGGCCGGTACCCACGACCGCCGGCACGCCGAGTTCGCGGCTGACGATCGCCGCGTGCGAGGTCCGCCCGCCATGGTCGGTCACGATGGCCGCCGCCCGCTTCATCAGCGGCTCCCAGTCCGGGTCGGTGATGGAGGTGACCAGTACCGCCCCGGCCGGGAAGCGTTCCAGCCCGACCGGGCTGTCCAGCGCGCACACCGGGCCGACGCCCACCGCCTCGCCGACCGCGATCCCGTCCACCAGGCGCTCGCCGTCGCCGGTCATCCGGTACCGGCGCAGCACCGTGCCGCGTCGCCGGGACTGCACGGTCTCGGGCCGGGCCTGGACCACGAAGAGTTCGCCGGTGCGGCCGTCCTTGGCCCATTCGAGGTCCATCGGGCACCCGTAGTGCTGCTCGACGGCCACCGCCCACCGGGCGAGTTCCCGCACCTCAGCGTCGTTCAGCACACGCCGGGCCTGTTCCTCGGGTGTGGTGTCCACCGTGCGGGTGAGACCCGCGTCGGCGTACACCGCCTTGCGGCGCTTGGCGCCGATCGCCCACTGGATGACGGAGTTCAGCCGAGGTTCCTTCAGCAGCGGCTTGAACACCACGTATTCGTCAGGGTCAACCTGCCCGCTGACCACCGTCTCGCCCAGGCCCCAGGCCGCGCTGACGACGACCACCTCGGGGAAGCCGCTCTCGGTGTCCAGGCTGAACATCACCCCGGCCCCGCCCAGATCCGAGCGGACCATCAGCTGCACCCCGACCGACAGGGCCACCGCGACGTGGTCGAAGCCCAGCCGCTCCCGGTAGTCGATCGCCCGGTCGGTGAAGAGCGAGGCGAAGCAGCGCCGGCAGGCGTCCAGCAGGGCCTCGCGGCCCCGGACGTTGAGGAAGGTCTCCTGTTGGCCGGCGAAGCTCGCCTCCGGCAGGTCCTCGGCCGTCGCGCTGGAGCGCACCGCCACGTCGGGGTCCACCCGCCCGACCTGGCGGGCGAGTTGCTCGTACGCCGCGGCCAGCTCCTGCTCCAGCGCGGGCGGGAGCGCGGTGGCCAGGATCGCGGCGCGGACGGCGGCGCCCACTTCGGCGAGTGGGGCGCCGCCGTGCAGGCGGTCGATCTGCTCGGCCACCCGCTCCCGCAGCCGGCCGGTGGACAGGAAGTCACGGTAGGCGTCGGCCGTGGTGGCGAAGCCGTCGGGCACCCGGACACCGGCTGGTCCGAGCTTTCCGACGAGTTCGCCGAGGGAGGAGTTCTTGCCGCCGACCAGGCCGATGTCCTCCCGGCCGAGGTCGGCGAACCAGATGACGCGGCGCATGGCTGCTCCAGGGATCAGTAGGGAATCGGGCGGCCGGACGGGGTGCGCGGGTCGAGCGGAGGGCGCGGCTGGGAGTGGGTCGGCCGCTTGGCGATCCTGATCCGTGTCATTGCCGACACCTCCTCGACCGTGTGCTTCACGGGTCTTCCGCTCTCCACGATCACCTGCGGCCCCGGTCGGCTCCAGGGGCGGAGGCCTCAAGCCCGTGGTCCGACCGGCCCCTCCGGCTTGGCCGACAGCGGGAACTCCGATGCCGCCTCGGCTCCGTTCGTGCTGTTCATCTCGTCCTCCGTACTGGTGGGCCTACTGGACGGGGGCGACCTTGGTGATGAAGGCGCCGAGGGCACCGGCCACCGCGGCCATCGCGAACGAGAGGCAGAACAGTGCGATGGTGGTGTGCCGGACGCGGGTGTGGCGGATGAGGCCGGGGCCGTAGTGCCAGACGATGAAGGCGACGGTGGTGGCCAGGATCGGGCTGATCCAGGCGATGTGCTCCTTCCACTCCATCCCGAACGTGTGCCAGTCCGCCGTATCGGGGTCGGCCAGCAGCAGCGACCTGGGACTGGAGGGGATCTTCTCCCGGTACCAGGGGTAGACGATCCAGGTGCCCGAGATCACGGTCGCCCAGGCCGCGACGGCCATCGCGGTGACGCCGGTCCGGACCCGCCGCATCCGGGTCACCACCCCTTCCGGGGTCACCTGCGATGGTTTGAGGCCGTAGAGCTCCGCGAGGCCGCCGGAGAAGGCGAGCAGGAAAGGCGGCACCGAGCACCATTCCGTGGATCAGGGCCCACCACTCGCGGTTGGTGAATGTCATACCCGTGCTCCTGTCCGGCATCCGGTGGCGTCGGCTTCGGGGGTGCCGTTCTCCGACCACGTTATGACGGTGCATCAGTTCGTCCCGGCCGTCACCGCGCCGCCGAACGGGTGGAGAAGCGGGGCCCTGTGCAGGACGCCGCGCAGCGCCCGTCGCGCCGACCGGGCGGCCCCGGACGCCCACGCCGGGCCCGTTGGGCCCTATACCGAGCTCTCCGAGAGGCGCATGCTCGAATCACCGGCGGCATCCGCCCGCGAGGAGTGATCCACCATGACAGTGCCAACCCTGACCCCGGCCGAGCTGCACCTGCTGGTCTCCGCCGCCGGCGCGGCGCCCTCGCTGCACAACAGCCAGCCGTGGCGCTTCCGCCTGACGCCGGACCTGGACGGAATGGAGGTGCACGCCGACCCGGCGCGCGCCGTCCCCCTCACCGACCCCGACGGCAGGGCGATGCACATCTCGATCGGTGCTGCGCTGTTCAACCTCCGGGTGGCGGCCGCCCACCTCGGCCGCGAGCCGTCGGTACGGCTGCTCCCCGGCGGCGAGCCGCACCTGGTCGCGACCGTCGACCTCTCCCGGCCCGCTGCGCCGACGGCGTCATCCGACCGGGACCTCTACCCGGTGATCGGACAACGCCACTCCAGCCGCCAGCCGTTCACCAACCGCGACGTGCCGGAGACGGTGCTCGGCGAACTCATCGAGGCCGCCCGCGCCGAAGGCGTCGAACTCTCCGTCCTGGAGGAGTACGGGGTGCGTCGCGTCCTGGCCCTGACCGCCGAGGCGGAGCTGCGGATCGCCGACGACCTCGCACGCCAGGCCGAGACCCGCAGCTGGCTGCGGTTGGAGGCACCTGCCACCGACGGCATCCCGGCCGCAGCCCTCGGCCCGCTGGACCGTGACGCCCACGTCCCCATGCGCAGCTTCACCGGGCACCCGCCCGCCGCACCCGTCATGCCCTCCCAACGCTTCGAGGCGCTGCCCCAGGTCGCCGTGCTCACCACACACACCGACCACCCGGCCGACTGGCTGCGCACCGGCCAGGCGATGCAGTGGGCCTGGCTGCTCGCCACCGTCCACGGACTGCGCGCCTCCGTCCTGCACCAGGCCGTCGAATGGCCCGACACCCGATGGCGGCTGCGCGACCCCGCCGAAGGACCCGGACACGTCCAGCTGGTGCTACGCCTCGGCTACGGCCCACCAGGAGCCACCAGCCCTCGCCGCCCGGTGGAGGAGATCCTCGAACTGCCGGATCACGAGGCCGCAGCCGGGTGAGGCAGGACGCCGCGCACTACCTGTGCCCGGCCGGAGGATGAGAGCCGCGGGTTGGAGGACGATCATGCAGAGCGAGACGGTCCCGCATCAGCAGAGCCTGATGCGCACCAGAGGCGGCCGGACGTTCGCCGTCTCCCGGTTCGCTCCCGGAGTCCTGCCGATCGACCTGGGTCGCGTCGTCCTGGACACCGTCTGCGAACCGTACGACCGCGGCGAGGGGTGGGCGTCGCTGACGCCCGCCGAGGCCAGAGAACTTGCGGGGCTGCTGCTCCAGCAGGCCGCCGCCGTCGACGAGCCTTCGGCCGGGCAGGCCGGACACCTGACGGCCCTCGGCGTCCGAGGTGACGTCTACGCCATCACCACCCGCGGGCATGTGATGACGGTCGATCAACCTGTCGCGGACGGTGGTACGGACACCGGACCGACTCCCGTGGAACTGCTGGTGGCCGCCCTGGCCGGATGCATCGCGCACTACGCCGGCCGCTATCTCGACCGCCACCGCATCCCGCGCGAGGGCCTGCGCGTCACCGCTGAGCACGTGATGGCGCCCGCCCGGCCGGCCCGGGTCGCGTCGGTCGCGCTCCGCCTGGCCGTGCCCGCGCTGCCGCCCGAGCGGGCCGAGGCGTTGCTGGCCGTGGTCCGGGGTTGCACGGTTCACAACACCCTCGCGCTTCCGCCCTCGGTGTCGGTTGTCCTGGAGCCGCAGCCATGAGAGTGGCCGACCTGATGATCACCCCGCCGGTCACCGTTCCGCCGGAGGCGACCGTGCGGGAGGCGGCGTGTCGGATGGCCGACGAGGCGGTCGGCTGCGTGCTGGTCGCCGAGAACGGCACCCTGCACGGCATCGTCACCGACCGCGACCTAGTCGTACGGGCCCTGGCGGCATCGGCCGGGCCCGAGACCCCGGTGTCGGAGCTGATGTCCTCGCCCGCCGTCACAGTGGACGCCACCGACGACATCGAAGCGGCCTACCACGCCCTCCGGCGGTCCGGCGTACGGCGCCTGCCCGTGCTCGACGGGCACCGCCTGGTCGGGCTGCTCGCTGTCGACGACCTCTTCCTCGACGTGCTGCAACGGCTCTTCGACCTGCTCGGCCCGGTCTCGTGG
>NZ_JBFUMY010000097.1:0-28342 GCF_054049135.1 Kitasatospora sp. P5_F3
GCGGGCGCCTCGGCGACCGGGGCGGGGGCGGCCGGAGCTGCCTCCGCGACCGGGGCGGCGGCGGCGACCGGCGCACCGGAGCCGTCGTCGATGATGGCCAGCTCGGCGCCGACGGCGACCGTCTCGTCCTCGCCGACCTTGATCGAGGCCAGGATGCCCGAGGCGGGAGCCGGGATCTCGGTGTCGACCTTGTCGGTCGAGACCTCGAGCAGCGGCTCGTCGACCTCGACCCGGTCACCCTCGGCCTTCAGCCAGCGGGTGACGGTGCCTTCGGAAACGCTCTCGCCCAGTGCGGGCAGTGTTACTGAGACCGCCATGGTTTCAGCGACTCCTATCAAGTCTTGCGTACAGGAATGGGTGGACTGCCGGGGATGAGCGCGGATCAGTCGTGCGCGTGCAGCGCCTTGCCGGCCAGCGCCAGGTGCGCCTCGCCGAGCGCCTCGGACTGCGACGGGTGCGCGTGGATGAGCTGCGCGACCTCGGAGGGCAGCGCCTCCCAGTTGTAGATCAGCTGGGCTTCGCCGACCTGCTCACCCATGCGGGCGCCGACCATGTGGACACCCACCACGGCGCCGTCCTTGACCTGGACGAGCTTGATCTCGCCGGCGGTCTTGAGGATCTTGCTCTTGCCGTTGCCGGCCAGGTTGTACTTGAGCGTGACGACCTTGTCCTTGCCGTACAGCTCGACGGCCTTGGCCTCGGTGATGCCGACGGAGGCCACCTCCGGGTTGCAGTAGGTCACCCGCGGCACGCCGTCGTAGTCGATCGGCACGGCCTTGAGGCCGGCCAGCCGCTCGGCGACCAGGATGCCCTCGGCGAAGCCGACGTGGGCCAGCTGCAGGGTCGGGACCAGGTCACCGACGGCCGAGATGCTCGGCACGTTGGTGCGCATGTACTCGTCGACCAGGACGTAGCCGCGGTCCATCGCGACCCCGGCCTCCTCGTAGCCGAGACCGGCCGAGACCGGGCCGCGGCCGATGGCGACCAGCAGCAGGTCGGCGTCGATCTGCTTGCCGTTCTCGGTGGAGACCCGCACACCGTCCTGGGTGTACTCGACACCGGAGAAGCGGGCCTTCAGCTCGAACTTGATGCCACGCTTGCGGAAGGCGCGCTCCAGCAGCTTGGAGGAGTTCTCGTCCTCCAGCGGGGCCAGGTGCGGCAGGGCCTCGACGATGGTGACGTCGACGCCGAAGGACTTCCAGACCGAGGCGAACTCGACACCGATCACGCCGCCGCCGAGGATGACGGCCGACTTCGGGATCCGGTCGAGCTTGAGCGCGTGATCCGAGGAGATCACGCGGTCGCCGTCGATGTTCAGGCCGGGGATCGACTTCGGCACCGAGCCGGTGGCGAGGACGATGTGACGGCCCTCGACCCGCTGGCCGTTGACGTCCACCGAGGTCTGCGAGGAGAGCCGGCCCTCGCCCTGGATGAAGGTGACCTTGCGGGAGGCCACCAGGCCCTGCAGGCCCTTGTACAGGCCGGCGATCACGTCGTCCTTGTACTTGTGGACGCCGTTGATGTCGATGCCCTGGAACGTGGCCAGGACGCCGAACTCGGCGGCTTCCTTGGTCTCGTCGGCGATCTCGGCCGCGTGCAGCAGGGCCTTGGTCGGGATGCAGCCGCGGTGCAGGCAGGTGCCGCCCAGCTCACCCTTCTCGATCAGTGCGACGCTCAGCCCGAGCTGCGCTGCACGGAGCGCCGCGGCGTAACCGCCGCTTCCGCCTCCGAGAATGACTACGTCGAAAACGGTGCTGGCGTCGTTCGCCACGTCACGTCCTCCATGCAAAGGGGTGCGGTTCGCCGGGCCGGTCGCGGTCCGGTAGGGCTAGGGCGCCCTTGTAAGGCGCCCAGTCGTCCGGGAGTACATCCTCGCACTTGTTCGCGGCGGCTGGTGGCCGGGGCTGCCCCGGCCACCTCGGCCGGTTGCCAGGAGGGCTGCCGGATGTCCCGTACGTCAGGGTATATCCGCAGCTCACAGCGGTGCGACCAGTCGGGAGAGGGCGGGCCGGGCCGGTCGGCGGGCCGGGCTGTTCCACCGTACGGAACAAAGTTTCGCCCGCGGCGAACACGCGTTGTCAGAAACGGTCAGATCCACTACTGGCGGGTAACCGCAAAAAGCGGGGCCCGGCGCCACCCGATCAGGGTGCGGATGGCGCTGCCGGTGCCGCCACGGGGGGTGTAGCCGAACGGCCCGCCCTCGTGGAAGGCCGGGCCCGCGATGTCGAGGTGCGCCCAGTCGATGCCCTCGGCGACGAACTCCTTCAGGAACAGACCGGCGACCAGGCCGCCACCCATCCGCTCACCCATGTTGGCGAGGTCGGCGATGGTGGTCTCGGTCATGCCCTTGCGCAGCTCGGCCGGCAGCGGCATCGGCCAGGACTGCTCGCCGGCCGCCTCGGCGGTGGCGTGCAAGCGGTCGCGCAGCTCGTCGGAGTTGGCCATCACGCCGAAGGTGCGGTTGCCCAGGGCCAGCACCATCGCGCCGGTCAGGGTGGCGACGTCGACGATCACGTCGGGCTGCTCCTCGCCGGCCCGGACGATCGCGTCGGCCAGCACCAGGCGGCCCTCGGCGTCGGTGTTCAGCACCTCGACGGTCTTGCCGCCGTACATCCGGAGCACGTCACCCGGGCGGGTGGCGGTGCCGGACGGCATGTTCTCGGCCAGCGCGAGCCAGGCGGTGATGTTGACCTGCAGGCCGAGGCGCTTGGCCGCGACCACGGTGGCGAACACGGCGGCGGCGCCGGCCATGTCGCACTTCATGGTCTCGTTGTGCCCGGCCGGCTTCAGCGAGATGCCGCCGGAGTCGTAGGTGATGCCCTTGCCGACCAGGGCGACGGTGGCCTTGGCCTTCGGGTGGGTGTACGCCACCTTCACCAGCCGCGGCGGGTTGGCCGAGCCGGTGCCGACGCCGAGCAGGCCGCCGAAGCCGCCCTTGGCGAGCGCCTTCTCGTCCAGCACCTCGACCTTGAGGTTGTGCTCCTTGCCGGCCGCCAGGGCGATCGCGGCGAAGGACTTCGGGTTGAGGTCGTTCGGCGCGGTGTTGACCAGGTCGCGGGCGCGGTTGATCTCCTCGCCGACGGCGGCGGCGCGCTCGACGGCGGCCTTGGCGTCCTTGCTGCCCTTGCGCTCGGTCAGCACGATCAGCTCGCCCACCGGGGCCTTGCCGTCACCGTTGCGGTAGGCGCTGTAGGAGTACGAGCCGAGCAGTGCGCCGAGCGCGACCGCCTCGATCTCCTCGGCGGAGCCGGCGGGCAGCGCCAGCGCGGCCTTCTTGGTCCCCGCGAGGGTACGGGCGGCCACGCCGGCCGCCTTGCGCAGGGTCTCCAGCGAGTGGCCCTGCTCGGCCTCGCCGAGGCCGACCGCGAGCACGAGCGGAGCCTTGACACCTGCGGGAGCGGGAAGCTTGACCGCCTCGCCCTCGGCACCCGTCGCGCCCAGGGTGGCGAGCAGCTCGGCCAGCTTGCCGTCGAACGCCTCGGCCACGGCCTCCGAGCCGGACGCGAGCAGCAGACCCTTCGGGCCCTTGGCCACGCCGATCACCAGGGCGTCCGCGCGCAGCGAGGCGGCGGAGGAGGTGCTCACAGACAGTGCAGTCACAAAACGATCCTGTTCTTTCGCGGTCCAAGCCAGGTGCGGCGCCGGTGCCGCACCGGCATCGACCCCGGGCATGCTCCGCTGGAACAGGGCGCAGGGTCACGGTGCTCACCGCATGGTAGTCCGCATGCTGGGATAAAGGCGCCGGACCCTACCCCCTGGATCAGGTCACAGTCGGTGCGGCACCGCCGCCCGGTCCGCCCGTCGGAATCCGACGACGGGTCAGATGGTCGGTGGACTATCCTTCTCCGCCGGGGAGAGGGGGGCCGATGTCCAACGCTGGACTGAGACACCAACTGCGCATGCAGTACGCCGGGGTGGGGGACACGGTCACACTGCTGGCCGAGTTCCGGGCCGGCCTGGTGCTGGTGCCGCAGACCGGCCCTGGCGGTCCGGTGTGGACCGGGGACCAGGGCGGCGTGCGCTGGATCTACGCCTTCACCGACGAGGCCGAACTGGTGTCCTTCGCCACTGCCCGGGCCCACCAGGGCGGCGTACTGGACTATCTGACGGTCTACGGATCGCGCCTGCTGGACGTCGGGGTGCCCGCGGTCGGGGCGCCAGCCGGGGTGGCACTGGACGTGGCGGGGAGCATGCCGATGCTCTTTCCGCCGGTCCGGGGCATCGTGCCGGACGCGGCGGCGGTGGACGGCCGGTGACCCAGTACGAGGTGGATCCGCAGGCGCTCAGGCTGGCCGCGGACGGGATCGACCACGCCATCGAGGAGGCCGCGCTGGTGGGCCGGGGTTTCGGCGACCTCAGCCTGACCGGGTTGGAGATCGGCCACCCCGAACTCCAGTCCGTCTTCGAGGAGTTCTGCGACCGCTGGTCCTGGGGAGTCCGGGCGCTGATCCAGGACGGCAACGAGATCGCCCGCCGTCTGCACCTCTCCGCCGGGATCTACCACGAGCAGGAGGAGTACGTCTCCGGCGCGGCCAAGGAGCTCACCAACGCGGCCCTGGGCAACCCGAACCTGACGGGCGATGAGCTGGAGAAGATGTCCTGGGGCCAGGTGCTCTCGGACAACCCGTTCACCCAGGTCCGGGACGCGGACTTCTCGGCCGAGTCGTTCCGACAGGCCCAACTGCACTCGGCCTCGACCATGGAGGCCACCAAGGCGGATCTGCTCGAGAACCGCTTCCTGACCGGGCACGCAGCCGCCCTCGGCCTCGGTGACGAGCTCGCCGAGGAGAGCGCCGAGGCCAAGAGCAGAGCCGAACAACTCGGGCAGCAGGCCGAGCAGTCGAAGTCGAGCGGTGGCCGCGGATGAGCAACCTGTTCGAGCGGGTCATCGACGGCGGTAAGCGAGCCGTCGGCGAGACCGTCAACACCGGCGCCCACCTGGTCGGCGACGGTCTCGACCTGGTCGGCCTGGACAGCGCGGCGCACGCCGTCGACAAGTGGGGCGACGGCGTCGCCGACAGTCTGGGCGCGCTGGTCGGCGAACTGAACCTCGGTCAGACCGACGACCCCAGGGAGCTGGTGCACGGCAACGTCGGCGCGATCGGCGAGGCGGCCAAGCACCTCCACAAGTTCCGGACGGCGTTCGACGAGACCGGCTCCGGCCTGACCCGGCTGGACGCCGACCACTGGAAGGGGCAGGCCGGGGACGCGTTCCGGGCCAAGTTCGGCCCGCAGCCCGGGTTCTGGCTGCTGGCCGCGGACGCCTGCGGCGCTGCGGCCACAGCGCTCGACAGCTACGCGCAGACCGTCGAGTGGGCCCAGCAGCAGGCCCGGCAGGCGATCGACACCTACGAGGCGGCGCGGAAGGCCTCCCAGGAGGCCCGGGACGCGTTCAACCACCAGATCGACCAGTACAACGACGCGGTCAAGCACTACAACAACGCCGCCGCCACCGGCTCCGCGCCGCGCGAGCCGAGCTTCCTGGACCAGGTTGCCGCAGCCCACACCGACCTGACCCAGGGCGTCGCGGTCGGCGGGCTCCACCTGCTGGGCGGGGTGGCCAAGGCCGGCGCCGACACGGTCAAGTTCGCGCGCGGCCTCAATCCGATGAACCCGTACAACCTGACCCACCCCGCGCAGTACCAGGACCACGTCTTCAGCACCGCCATGGGTCTGACCCGCACGGCCAACCACCCGACCGAACTGGTCAAGTCCCTTGCGGGCTCCGGCTGGAGCTCCGACCCGGTGGAGGCCCTCGGCCGGGTGATCTTCGATACCGCGTCCGGTGTTGCCACCGGTGGCGGCAGCACGGCAGGCGKGGCCGCCAAGCGGGCGGCCGTGAACGCCCTGGAGCACTCCGCCGAACGCACCGTGCTGGGCGGTGCGGACGATTTCGCCCGACGCGCGGCCGGCAATGCCGCCCGGCACCCCGACATCCCGCTGCCCGCCCAGGCGAGCCCGCCGGTCCGGCTGGAGGGCTTCCCCGACGCTGCGTACCAGCACGCGCCCGAACCCGCCCCCGCGCACGTCCCGGAACCGTCCGTACCGGAGAGCCCGCACATCCCCGAGCCCGAGGCTCCCGCTCATACCCCTGAGCCTGAGGCTCCCGCGCACGAGCCGGAGCCCGCGAAGCCCCCCGAGAGCGATGTCGAGCGTGCGATCAGGGGCCAACAGGAGCAGACGGCAATCCGGGATGCCGAGCGCGCGCAGGCCCAGACCGCCAAGGTCTTCGACGACGCCGGAGCCCAGGCGTACGCCGGCTGGACCTGGAACAGGACCGCCGAAGGACTTCCCGAGATCGAGAAGACCGCGCTGGACAACTACACGCGCGGTCAGGGGAACCGCGGCCAGGGGGCCACGTACGACGAGATCAACGGCGGGCTCCGCAACCTGGACGGGCGGAAGGTCCCAGCCGGGACACCCGCGATGTGGATGGAGCGGGCCGGGTCGGTCGCCAGCACCGAGCGGGAACTGCTCCTCGGCCGCAACCTCCAGTGGCGTGCCGTCGAGGTACTGCCGGAGGGCAACAGAATCCACATCTTCGCGGAGATCCTGTGATGACGGAAAAGGGTGACCAGTGAGCGGCAGGGACCTGACCTACGAGCGTCTGAGCCAGGACCTCGAGTTCAAGCCGGTCGGCGACGGGCCGCCCCGCTACGCCTACACCACCGACAAGCCTGTCGAGTACCTGGCGGCGCGCAACAAGTACGGCGAGCTGGCGGGCTACCTGTGGATCTGCGACGAGGACGGCGCCGCCGGCTTCGAGCGGCATCTCGCGGCCGAGAACCGCGGCGGCTCCATGTTCTGGTACGGCAAGCTGAACGAGGCCAGGGCCCGGGAGATCCTCCCGTCGGAGGCCCTTCAGGAGTTGCTCGCCGAACCGGGCGACATCCTGTCCGGGCGACTCGTCCCCGAGAGCAGGGCGGTCACCCGGCTTGCGGAGTTGAGGAGACTCGCCGCCGAGGGACAGCAGAAGCCGCACAAGCCGCTCGGCTGGCTCCCCGATCCCGCGCTCGCAAGGGACCGGGCGGCCAACGCCCGGGGCGTCGGAGGCTGGGTGTACCGGGTGGACGAGGGCCGCGACCCGGCCGGCCGCATCCCCCCGCACGCCGTCATGGGCGGCTGGCAGGTCTCCCGTTGGGGCCACGTGGAGGGCTTCTGGCACAACCCCGTGTACGGTGCGGCTCCGGCAGTCGACGCCCCGTCAGGCGAGGCCGCCCCCGTCCCGCCGCTGCGGGCCGGCCGCCGACCGGCCGGGCAGGCGCTCCTCGACTGGCTGGAGGATGCGCGCGCGCCCCGTTTCTGTCGGATCGCCGGTTCCTCCGGCAGCGGGCGTACCCATCTGCTCTCCTGGCTCGCTGCTGCCTGCCCGCCGGACAACCCCCGGACCGGCCGACGGGTCCACGCGGTGCTCTCCGCCGAGGGGCTGACGGTCCGTAGCGCGACCTGGCTGCTGGCCGAACAGCTCGGCACGGTCGCCCGTACCCCGGACGATCTGATGGAGGCTCTGCAGGACGGAGTTCCGCGCACCCTGGTCGTCACCGACCTGGACCGGGCAGGCAGCGACCTGCTGCCCGACATGCCCGAACGGATCGTCACCGAGTTGCTCACCCGGCTGCTCCAAGTCCCGTGGCTGCGGGTACTGGTGGAGTCCGCCTCCGGCACGGCCGCTGCCGCCGCGCTGAGCGCCGTCGCCCCGGCCGGGGCCGTCCTGGACCTGGACGACCCGCGCTGGACGGACCGCGAGCGCTTCACCGCCTGGTGCGCCGGCCTGGCCGGCTACCCGGTGGCCGCCGACCAGGTCCACCCCAGCCCCGGATTGGCCCAGCTCGCCTCCCGTACCCCACCCGGCACCCCGCTCGACCCGGCGMCCCCGCCCGCCGAGCGGGCCGCCGCGCTGGCCGAGGACTGGTGGGCAGTGCTGCCGGAGGAGCTCCGGCGCGCGGTCGGCGCCCTGGCCGCCGCGGGGCAGCCGGTCACCGACGAGGAGTGGGCCGTGCTCCCGGGCTCCGGCGGCGCCGAGACCGTCCGCCTGGCCTCCGCGTACCTGCCCCCGGCCGACGGCCGGTACCGGCGACTCCAGCCGGACCAGCTCGCGCACCGGGTATTGGCAGGCTGTCCACCGGTCGACCACGCGGCCCTGCTGCAGGGCATCGCGGGGGCCATACCCCGGGGTGCCGACGGCCGTCCGCTGCTGTCGGGCACCGACCCGCACCGGCTGGGGCTGCTGCTGCGGCACGCGGTCCACACGGGAGTTGCCGGCCACCTGCTCGCCGACCCCGAATTCCTGATCCACGCCGACCCGGCCGCGATCACCGCCGCCTTCGACCACGCCAGGCCCGCCCCGCCCTTCGTAGACCCGCTCGCCGATGAACCGGAAGAACCCGAGAGCCCGCCGGACCCGGTAGCCGAAGGCCTGAACATCGCGCTCGCCGAGGCCTGGGACCTCGCCGGTCCGGTACGCCCCGCCGCCTCCACCCCGGCCGACCGGGCGGCCGGCCTGCACGCCTGGCTGCCCGGCCGCGACCAGCAGGCCGCCGACCGCTGCGCGGCGGTCTCCGGGCAACGCTGGCACGCCGTCTGGTCAGGGCCGTTCGAGGGGAGGCTGGGTGCCCAGGCCGCGCGGGGCGAGGCCCTGGTGCGGCGGATCGCCCCAGGGCGCGGCCCGCATGCGACGTACCTGTTGGCGGCGGTCAGCGGGATCCTTCGTTTCCTCGACCCCGCAACCGGGCTGGATGTCGAGGACGTCGACCCGAGCCGGATGCTCGACAGCGACCTCTCCGCCATGGTCTGCGGGGACGAGGGCTCGCAGTTCTTCCTGCGCGGGGACGGCACCGTCACCACCTACCCGTATCCCGAGAAGAAGGGAGGCCGGCCGACGCCGGCTGTGGAGTGGGCCACCAAGAACTTCGCCGGCGGGGTCACCGCGCTGGCCACCCTGGCCGGTGCCGACGGCCCGCTGCTCGCCGTCGGTGACGGCGGTGGTGGGATCGGCCTGATCCGAACGGCCACCGGGGAGAAGACGGCACCCGACCAGTCGGCCCATCAGGGGAGGGTCACCGCCGTCGACCTCACCGAGGTGGACGGCGGCGTCCTGCTGGTCAGCGGCGGCACCGACGGCACGGTGCGGACCTGGATGAACGGGCGGGCCGTGACCCCGGAGCCGATCGACGCCCGCGAGTGCCCGGTCACCGCCGTGGCGATCCAGGACACCGCCGAGGGGATGGTGCTCGCGGCCGCCTGGTCCGACGGTCTGGTCCGCCTGCGCCGCTGGGGCACCACCCACACCGTGCTCGACCTGCGGCTCGGCCTGGCCGCCCGCTCTCTGGTCCTCACCTCGGACAGTCGGGTGTTCCTCGCCCTCCCGGAGGGAATCCTCGCCCTGACCCTCACCTGAAGAGCCGTCAGCCGCCGAAGCTCGCTGCCAGCTCGGCGATCACCGCCCGGCCCTCCAACTGCGCCAGCCACTCCGGAGGTAGGGCCCCGGCGCCGTGGCGGGCGCCGAGCAGGTTGCCGCAGATCGCGCCGGTGGAGTCGCTGTCACCGGAGTGGTTGACGGCGAGCAGCAGCGCGGGACCGACCGTGGCCGGGGTGGGGGCGGACAGGGCGGCGTAGACCGCGATGGCCAGGGCCTCCTCGGCGACCCAGCCGGCGCCGAGGTCCTCCAACTGGTCCGAACCGGCCTCGGCCAGCGAGAGGGCGCGTTCCAGTGCAGTGCTGGTCTCCTGGTGCCGGGGGTATCCGGCGAGCAGGTCCAGGGCGTACCGGACCGCGCCCTCGAGAGGCTGACCGGTCATCAGTTCGCCGATGACGGCCGCGAAGGCACCGGCGGCATAGGCGGCCGTCGGGTGGCCGTGGGTGATCAGGGCGCAGCGCGCGGCGAGTTCGAAGGAGCCGGGGACGAACCCGAACGGGGCGGAGCGCATCACCGTGCCGCACCCCTTCGAATCCGGGTTCACCGGGCCGGGAGTGCCGTCGAGCGGGCGGCGCGGGTCGGGGACGTACTGCTGCTGGAGCCCGAGGATGCAGGCCCGGCCGGGGCCTCGCCGCGCATACAGCCAGCGCTCCTCGCGCAACCGGCCGGTCCGGTGCGGGGCGTCGGCCGCCGGGGGCGGTGCCGGGTGCTCCTGGGTGTCCAGCCAGCGCAGGTACGCCTGCTGCACCTGTGGGACGGACGCGCCCCGCAGCAGGGCCTCGGCGGTGAAGAGCGTCATCTGCGTGTCGTCGCTGATCCGGCCGACCACCCCCTCGCGGTCGGGTACCGGCTCGGTGATCCCGGCCGGGCCGTGCCGGTCCTGGATCGTGTACAGCGACACGCCCTCGACCGGGAAGCCGAGTGCGTCCCCGAGTGCCCCGCCGAGCAGGCAGCCGTGCACCCGGTCCTGACGGCTCGTCAACGGATTCCCCCCGTTCAGTGCAGCGCGAGCGCGAGCAGCGCCCCGGTGGCGGCCGTCTCCGCCGTCGCCCCCAGCACGTCCCCGGTGATCCCGCCGAACCGCCGTACGCAGCGGCGCAGCAGCAGCCACCCGCAACCGAGCCCGACGGCCAGCGCGAGCGGGTACCACGGTGAGAGCAGGCCCAGGCCGACCGCCACCACCGCCGAAACCCCCAGCGCGGCCGGCCAGGGCACCGTGGCGGCGACCATCGCGCCGAGCCCGCCCGGCCGGGCGGCCGGGACCGAACGCAGGCAGCCCCAAGTGAGCGCGCACCGGGCGGTCAGCGCGGCAGTCAGCACGGCGAAGGCGCCCCGCCAGAGCGACACCCCGAACTCCCCGGCCAGCGCGGCGATCTGAGCCAGCAGCACCAGCAGCAGCGTCAGCACCCCGAACGGGCCGATGTCCGACTGCTTCATGATCCGCAGCGCGTCCTCGGCCGGTTTCCCGCTGCCGAGCCCGTCCGCGACGTCCGCCAGGCCGTCCAGGTGCAGCCCCCGGGTCAGCCCGGCCAGCACCGCCACCGCCGCCACCGCGCCGAGCAACGGCCCGCCGCGCCAGGCCAGCAGGGCACCCGCGCCGGCCGCGACCGCGCCGAGCACCAGCCCGACCACCGGGGCGGCCAGCATCGCCCGCCCACCGGTCTCCCGGTCCCAACGGTCGACCCGGACCCGCAGTACCGAGAGGGTGCCGAAGGCGAACCGCAGCCCGTCGAGCAAAAGATCAGCCCCGGTTGAGCAGTTCGGCAGCGGTCGGCAGCCGGGGCGGCTCGACCGGGCCGCGCTCGGCCGCGGTCATCGCCGGTACGTCCGACGGCTCGGCCAGGGTGTCGGCGGCGGCCTGCAGCAGCGGCAGTGCGAGCAGGGCGCCGACGCCCTCGCCCATCGAGACGTTCAGGCCCTGAAGGGGCGTCAGGGTCAGCCGGTCGTACGCCTTCGCCTGGGCGGGCTCGCCGGTGGACTGCCCGGCCCGCCACCACTCGGGGGCGCGGAAGGCGATCCGCTGGGCGACCAGCGCGCAGGCGGCCGAGACGACGCCGTCCAGCACCACCGGCAGTTTGCGGGCGGCGGACTGGAGCAGGAAGCCGGTGATGGCGGCGAAGTCCGCGCCGCCGACGGCGGCGAGCAGCGCGAGCTGGTCGCCGAGCACCGGGCGGGCCCGGCGCAGCGAGTCGCGGACGGCCGCGCACTTGACCATCCAGGTGCGGTCGTCGACGCCCGAACCCCGGCCGGTGACGGCCGCCGCGTCGGTCCCGCAGAGTGCGCCGACCAGTACGGCGGCCACGGTGGTGGAGCCGACCCCGAGGTCGCCGAGCACCACCAGGTCGGTCCCGGCGTCGGCCTCCTCGTCGGCGACCGCCATGCCGGCCCGGAACGCCTCGATCGCCTCGGCCTCGGTGAGCGCGTTCTCCTGGTCGATCCGGCCGGAGCCCCGGCGCACCCGGAAGCGGCTGACCTCGGCCGGGAACTCGGCGGGATCGGCGTCCACGCCCACGTCCACCACCCGCAGCCCGGCGCCGTACCGGCGGGCCAGCACGGCCACCGGGGCGGTGCCGTCCAGCACCGCGTGCACCCGGCGGGCGGTGCCGCCGACGGCGGGCAACTGGGAGACGCCGGCCGCGGCGATCCCGTGGTCCGCCGCGAACAGCACCACCTTGGCGGCGGTCAGCGGCCGGACCGGCGAACCGCCCTGCACCGAGGCGAGCCAGCTGCCCAGTTCTTCCAGCTGCCCGAGGCCGCCGCGCGGCTTGTCGAGTTGCTGCCAGCGCTCCTCGCCGGCCCGGCGAGCGCTCTCGTCGGGGCGCTCCACGAGCGAGGAGAAAGTGTCGAGATCCACGGTGGTGTCCATCGTCTGGAAGGCTACACGCCGGTGGGTTTGACGGTCAGTACCTGCCCCGCGACCACCAGCAGGACCTGCTCGGAGGCGTCCGCGACCGCCATGTTCAGCCGCCCCAGGGTGTCCCGGAACCGCCGCCCGGCCGCGGTGGCCGGGACCACGCCCATCCCCACCTCGTTGCTCACCGCGATCACCTGACGGCCGGTCACCCGCCAGGCCGCCGCGAGCGCGTCGCAGCGCCGCTGCACCGCCGCCTCCGCGCCGTCGTACCAGGCCGCGTCGTCCCAGGCCCCGCAGTCGTCCATCACGGCGGTCAGCCAGAGCGCCAGACAGTCGATCAGCACCGGCGCCGGGTCATTCCGGTCCGCCAGCACCGCCTCCAGCTCGCAGGTCTCGGTGGTGCGCCAGGTCACCGGCCGCCGCTCCCGGTGCAGTTCGACCCGCCGGGCCCAGTCCTGGTCGCCGTCCCGGCTGCCGCTGGTGGCCACGTACAGGACGTCCTCGTACGGGGCGAGCAACTGCTCGGCCCGGGTGGACTTGCCCGAGCGGGCGCCGCCGAGGATCAGGGTGCGGGGGAGTGCCATACCGCCCATCCTGCCCGACGAGGTATGGGGAGCCCCGGGGCGGGCACGCTAACCTGCGCAGCAGAACCGAGAAGCGAGGAGCCGGGCATGGTCTGGACGTGGCGGTACGAGAAGGCGGACGGCACTCTCGTCCAGCAGCCCGGCGAGCAGGAGGAGTTCCCCGGGCAGGGGGACGCCGAGTCCTGGATCGGCGAGGAGTGGAAGGACCTGCTGGCCAAGGGCATCGAGCAGGTCGTCCTGCTGGACGACGACAAGGTGATCTACAGCATGAGCCTTCAAGAAGGCTGACCGACCGTTACTTGGCGCCGACCAGGTGCAGCAGGGCCGCGACCTGACGGTACGGATCCTGCTGCCCGGCGCGCTCCTCGGCGTCCAGCAGCTGGGCCAGCTGGCGGCCGTCCACCGGGGCCTGGTGGTCCGGGGTGGTGTCGGTGAAGACCCGCACCCCGTACCAGCAGCGCAGCGGGACGGCGATCTCGGCCAGCGTGGTGGTCAGGTCGGTCAGCCGGTCGGCGCGGGCGGTCAGACCGAGCCGGTTGGTGTACCGGGTGGTCTCGAAGGCGTCCAGGGTGGTGCGCCAGTCGCCGTTCAGCCCGGGGCGCATGGCCAGTGCGTCGGCGTTGCGGACCACCAGCGACAGTATTCCGCCGGGGGCCAGCAGCCGGGCCAGCGAGGCGAGCATCGGGTCCGGGTCGGAGAGGTACATCAGGACGCCGTGGCAGAGCACCACGTCGAAGCTGCGCGGGCCGAACCAGCGGCCGACCTGGTGGCAGTCGCCGCCCAGCAGCTGGACCCGCTCGCGGACCGCCTGCGGCTCGGCGGCCAGCGCGGCCTGCGCGGCACCGAGCGTCACCGGGTCCGGGTCGAGACCGGTCACCAGGTGGCCGGCCCGGGCCAGCCGGAGCGCCTGGGTGCCCTGGCCGCAGCCGACGTCCAGCACCCGCAGCCCGGTCAGCCCGGTCAGCTGCCCGGCGAGCTGACGGGCCACCAGCTCCTGCCGGACCAGCGCGCGCAGCCCGCCCTGCCGCTCCAGCCAGGTGGCCGCGGTCGGCAGCGAACCCCGGGTGGGCAACCGGTCGTGCATCCCGCCGCCCTGTCCGGGCAGCCCATGGCCCCCGGACCAGCCCTCAGCCGTCCAAGGCTGGGCCCAGGACGGCTGCTGCACGGGCTCGGCGGTCAGGGCTTCTCGCCCCGCTTGACCTGCGGCTTCGGCAGCCGCAGCCGGCGCATCTGGAGCGTACGCATCAGGCCGTACGGCACCGCGCCCTTGGCGTTCTGGCCGGGGAAGTTGGTGGCCAGCGCCTTGCGCAGGCCGAAGCCGAGGCGCACGAAGTCGGCGATCACCAGCACGAAGAAGACCACGAAGAGCAGGGTGGAGATCAGCTTCAGCAGGTTCGACGGGACCACGCTGAGGATCAGCACCAGCACCGCGTACGGCAGGAAGAACTCGGCCAGCGACCAGCGCGAGTCGATGTAGTCACGGGCGAAGCGGCGGACCGGGCCCTTGTCGCGGGCCGGGAGGTAGCGCTCGTCGCCCTCCAGCAGCGCGGTGCGCTGCTTCTCCCGCTCGGAGCGCATCCGCTCGCGGGACTGCTTGGCGGCCTCCTTGCGGTCCTTGGGGACCGTCACCCGGGTGCGGCGGTGGGCCTCGGCCTCACTGCGCTTGGGGGTGGGCCGGCCCTTGGGGGCCTGCGGGTCACGGGGCAGGTCGTCCTGCTCGGCCAGCACAGTGGCGGAGGAGGAGGCATCGTCTGAGCGGCGTCGGAACACACCACCAGCGTACGTGGTCGCTCCCGGCAATTCGGAGTGCCATAGGACCCAAACCGATATCGAATGCCCCCGGAGTGTCCCCTAGGCATTGCCAGGGGTCCGGCGGATCATGGTCAGGGGTCGTCTCCATCCAGAGGATGAGGCCGGAGCTTCTCGGCTGTAGCAGGCTTGTTGCAGGCAGGAGCACTGCGGCGGGCAGGCCGCCGCGCATAGACTCGATCCTGTCCAGTACGAGTCGGAACGCAGGCCCGAGAAGGGGGCACCCGAGGCCCATGAGCGACGGAATCATGAAGCGTATGGGGCTGATTTTCCGCTCCAAGGCGAACAAGGCCCTGGACCGCGCGGAGGACCCCCGCGAGACGCTCGACTACTCCTACCAGAAGCAGCTCGAACTGCTGCAGAAGGTGCGCAGGGGCGTCGCCGACGTGGCCACCTCGCGCAAGCGGCTGGAGCTCCAGCTGACCCAGCTGCAGCAGCAGTCCGCCAAGTACGAGGACCAGGGCCGCAAGGCGCTCTCGCTCGGCCGGGAGGACCTCGCGCGCGAGGCGCTCACCCGCAAGGCCAACATGCAGTCCCAGATCACCGATCTGGAGACGCAGTACCAGGCCCTGCAGGGCGAGGAGGAGAAGCTCACGCTGGCCTCCCAGCGGCTGCAGGCCAAGGTGGACGCCTTCCGTACCAAGAAGGAGACCATCAAGGCCACCTACACCGCGGCCCAGGCGCAGACCCGGATCGCGGAGTCCTTCTCGGGGATCTCCGAGGAGATGGGCGACGTCGGCCTGGCGATCCAGCGGGCCGAGGACAAGACCGCCCAGATGCAGGCCAGGGCCGGGGCGATCGACGAGCTGCTGGCCTCCGGCGCGCTCGACGACGCCAGTGGTCTCGGCCGCAAGGACGACATCGAGGCCGAGCTGGAGCGGGTGGCCGGTGGCAGCGACGTCGAGCTGGAGCTGGCCCGGATGAAGGCCGAGCTGACCGGCGGTTCGCCGGCGGCGCCCCAGCAGCTGGAGCAGGGCAAGCAGGACAACCCCCCGACGATCAACTACAACAAGTAACCCCCGACGCAGGGAGACCACCGGCATGATCATGCGGGTCATGGGCGAGGGCCAGTTCCAGGTGGCCGAGAGCCACCTCAACCGGCTCAACCAGCTGGACGAGGAACTCCTCGCCGCACTCGAGTCGGGGGACGAGCAGAACTTCCGGGGGGCGCTCGGCAGTCTGCTCAGCGCGGTCAAGGAGTACGGCACACCGCTGCCGGACGACTCGCTGGAGCCGTCCGACCTGATCCTGCCGGATCCGGAGGCGACGCTGGACGAGGTCCGGGCACTGCTGCGGGACGAGGGCGACGGGCTGATCCCCGGTCTCCCGGAGTGAGCGACGACGAAGGGCCAGCGACTCCAGCGCCCAGACCAGGTGCGGCAGGTCGATCCGGTTCATGGTGGAGCAGAAGCAGACCGCCCGGTCCAGGAAGACGACCTCCTTGTCCGGGTGCGCCTTGGCGAGCCGGCGGACCAGGTTGAGCTCGGTGCCGATGGCCCACTTGGAGCCGGGCTCGGCCGCGTCCAGCGCCTTGATGATGTACTCGGTCGAGCCGACCAGGTCGGCCGCGTCGACCACCTCGTACTTGCACTCCGGGTGCACCAGCACGTTCACGCCGGGGATCCGGGCCCGGACGTCGTTCACCGAGTCCACGGTGAACCGGCCGTGCACCGAGCAGTGGCCGCGCCAGAGGATCATCTTGGCGTTCCGCAGCTGCTCGACGGTCAGGCCGCCGTTCGGCTTGTGCGGGTTGTAGAGCACGCAGTCGTCCAGCGAGAGCCCCAGGTCACGGACGGCGGTGTTCCGGCCGAGGTGCTGGTCCGGAAGGAAGAGCACCTTCTCGCCCTGCTCGTAGGCCCAGGTGAGGGCGCGCTCGGCGTTGGAGGAGGTGCAGATGGTGCCGCCGTGCTTGCCGGTGAAGGACTTGATGTCGGCGGAGGAGTTCATGTACGAGACCGGTACGGTCACGTCGGCTATGCCGGCCTCGGTGAGCACGTCCCAGCACTCGGCGACCTGCTCGGCGGTGGCCATGTCGGCCATCGAACAGCCGGCCGCCAGGTCCGGCAGGATGACCTGCTGGGCGCTGCTGGTGAGGATGTCGGCCGACTCGGCCATGAAGTGCACGCCGCAGAAGACGATGTACTCGGCCTCGGGCTTGTTGGCGGCGTCGCGGGCCAGCTTGAACGAGTCGCCGGTCACGTCGGCGAACTCGATCACCTCGTCCCGCTGGTAGTGGTGGCCCAGGATGAAGACCCGGTCCCCCAGGGCGGCCTTGGCCGCGCGGGCGCGCTCGACCAGGTTGGGGTCGGAGGCGGGCGGCAGGTCGCCGGGGCACTCGACGCCGCGCTCGCTGTTCGGGTCGGCCTCGCGGCCGAGCAGCAGCAGAGCGAGCGGCGTCGGGGTGGGATCGACGCCGTAGGTCTCGGTGGTGGTGGTCACGGGCGGGTGCCCTCCTGTGCGCGGAGCTCTGAGCTGGGGCCATGCCTTTTCGTCTATCTGACGCTATCTATGATAACCCGTTCGCGTCACTCTGACGATGGCCAACGTGTCGATGTGACGAGAACCGCGCGCCGCTGCGGTGTGTTCCCCCCGCCGTCGGGTTGGCTACCGGGCATGAAGGCAATCGCGATCAGGCAGTACGGCGGCCCGGAGGTCGTCGAGTACACCGAGCTCCCCGACCCGAAGGTCGGGCCCGACTCGGTGCTGGTCCGGGTGAAGGCCGCCGGGGTCAATCCGGTCGACTGGAAGGTCAGGCAGGGGTACCTGGACGGCATCATCGACGCGCACTTCCCGCTGATCATGGGCTGGGACCTGGCCGGTGTGGTGCAGGCGGTCGGCGGCGGGGTGACCGAGTTCGCTCCCGGCGACGAGGTGATCGGCTACGTCCGCAAGGACTCGGCCGAGCACGGCACGTACGCCGAACTGGTGGCCGCCCCGGTCCGCACCCTGGCCCGGAAGCCCGCCGCCCTCGACTGGGCGCAGGCCGGCGGGCTGCCGCTGGCCGGGCTGACGGCGTATCAGTCGCTGGTCAAGGCGCTCGGGGTGCAGGCCGGCGAGACCGTGCTGGTGCATGCCGCCGCCGGAGGAGTGGGGGTGCTCGCGGTGCAGATCGCCCGCGCCCTCGGCGCCCGGGTGATCGGCACCGCGAGTGAGCGCAACCACGCGTTCCTGCGGTCCCTCGGTGCCGAACCGGTCGCGTACGGGGACGGGCTGGCCGACCGGGTCCGGGCGCTGGCCCCGGACGGGGTGGACGCCGCGCTCGACCTGGTCGGCGGCGACGCGGTCGAGGTCTCCGCCGCCCTGGTCGAGGACCCGGCCCGGATCGCCTCCGTCGCCGACTACGGCGTCGTCGCCAAGGGCGGCCACTACGTCTGGGCCCGCCCCGACACCGCCGACCTGACCGAACTGGCCCGCCTCGCCGACGCCGGCCAGCTCACCGTCCCGGTCGCCTCCACCTTCCCGCTCGCCCAGGCCGCCAGTGCCCAGGCCCTGAACGCGGAGGGGCGGACCCGGGGGAAGATCGTCCTGCTGGTGGACTGACCACGGGTGGGCCCCGTTCGGTGCAGAATGGTGCGGCGTTTCGTTTCTTCCCGTGGAGAGCCCCCGATGAGCACCAACAGACCGTCAGAACCGGGCGGGGCCTCTCTCGACGACACCGACCGGCTGCTGCTCACCCACCTCAGCCGGGACGGCCGCGCCTCCTACGCCGAGATCGGCCTGCTGGCCAACCTCTCCGCCACCGCCGTCCGCCGCCGGATCGACCGGCTCCGGGCCCGGGGTGTGGTCCGTGGGTTCACCGTCGTGCTGGATCCCGACGTACTGGGCTGGCAGACCGAGGCGTTCGTCGAGGTGTACTGCCGGGAGCGGACCGCCCCCGAGGAGATCCTGGCCAGCCTGCGGCAGTTCCCCGAGGTGGTGGCGGCCTGGACCGTCACCGGCGATCCCGACGCCCTGGTCCACCTGCGCGCCGTCGACACCCGCCACCTGGAGGCGGTCATCGAGCGGATCCGCAAGGAGCCCGGCGTCCAGCGCAGCCGCAGCTCCGTCGTCCTCTCCCGGCTGATCGGCTAGACCCGGACGGAGCAGTCCGGCCACCTGCGCAGGAAAGCTGCGCCGCCCCCGTCGAACGCGCTCGAATCCGGCCCGACCAGCCGGGTTCCGACGCGCGCGGGCGTACTCCCGCTGCCTAGGCTGATCATGCCCGGCAGGCCCCACCTGTCCCGGGCCTCCCATGACACCCACTCAGTGAGAGGGACAGCCATGTCCGCAGCCCCCGACCGCATGCACCGGCCCGACAACGAGCTGGTCGACCTGGTGTTCAACTACATGCGGGAGCGGCTGCAGTACGACCCCGTCCCGCTGGACCACCCCGGTGACGGCGAGCACCTCAAGGCCCAGCTGGCCGGTCTGCTGAACCCGAGCGGCAACGACCCGGCCGACGTGCTCAAGCTGTACGACCACGAGCTGTCCCGCGCGGTGATCTCCGCCGACAGCCCGCGCTACCTGTCCTTCATCCCGTGCGCCCCCACCAAGGCCGCGCTGCTCTTCGACATGGTGGTCTCCTGCGCCTCGCTGCAGGGCATCTCCTGGCTGGAGGCGGCCGGCGCGATCGCCGCCGAGAACCAGGTGCTGCGGCTGATAGCGGACCGGGCCGGCCTGCCCGAGACGGCCGGCGGCACCTTCGTCTCCGGTGGTTCGGCGGGCAACCTGTCTGCGCTGGTGGTCGCCCGGGACACCGCCCGGCGGCGGCTCGGCCCGGACGCCAAGCTGCGGATCGCGGTCTGCGACCAGGTGCACTCCTCGGTGAAGAACACCTTCAACATCATCGGCGTCGAGGCCTTCAAGGTCCCGGCCGTCGACCGCCGCTTCACCGGCGAGGCCCTGCGCGCCGCGCTGGCCGCCGACCCCAACCCCGAGACCGTCATCGCCGTGGTCGGTACCGCCGGCACCACCAACGAGGGCATCGTCGACGACCTGCAGGGCCTCTCCGAGGTCACCCGCGAGCGCGGCCTGTGGTTTCACGTGGACGGCGCGTACGGCGGGGCCGGGCTGTTCGCCCCGTCCGTCCGGGAGCGCTACAACGGCATCGAGCACGCCGACTCGTTCGTGGTGGACCCGCACAAGTGGCTGTTCGCGCCGTTCGACTGCGCCGCGCTGATCTACCGGAACCCGCAGCTGGCCCGCGCCGTGCACACCCAGGACGCCTCCTACCTGGACGTGCTGCACACCGAGGGCGACGAGTGGAATCCCACCGACTACGCCTACCACCTGACCCGCCGGGCCCGGGGCCTGCCGCTCTGGTTCTCGCTCGCGGTGCACGGCACCCAGGCGTACACCGACGCGATCGAGGCCGGGCTGACGCTGGCCCGGGAGAGTGCCGCGCTGATCGAGCGGACGGACCACCTGGAGCTCCTGATGGAGCCTCAGCTCTCCTCGGTCTGCTTCCGGCGCACCGGCTGGACCCGCGAGGACTACTACCGCTGGTCCCAGCAGTTGCTGGCCGACCAGATCGGCTTCGTCACCCCGACCGGCTGGGACGGCGAGACGGTGGCCCGGTTCGCCTTCCTGCACCCCGGCACCACGATGGAGATGGTCGAGGAGATTCTCGCCACGATGGTCTAGCGGGCCCGGGGCGGGCGGTCGAAGACGCAGTCCCCGCACAGGCCCGCCCCCGGCACCCGGTAGTACAGACAGCAGCTGGTCCGGCGCCCCGACGGCGCCAGCCCGCCCCGCAACGGGGGCCGGTCCAGCAGCTCGACCGCCAGCTCCCGGCCTGCGCCCAGCACCCGTACCGCGCCCGCCAGTGCCGAGGCCGCGTTGCCCCACAGCAGGCCCTCGGCGACCGGCGTCACCGCCCGGATCCCGGCGGCCAGCGGGGTCAGCTGACGCTCCACCACCATCCGGTGCAGCTCCGCCGCCAACTGGCCGTCAGGAACCACCACCCCCGGCACCCAGAGCTCCAGCGAGCCGCCCGTCGGCAGCCGCCAGTACGACCGGTCGAAGTCCGGCACCGCGCCGCCCAGGACGGCCGTGCCCAGCGCCACCGACCAGAGCCGGGCGGCCACTCCGAGCTGCGCCACCGAGGCGGCCACCCGGGGTTCGTCCGTACCGAGCCGTTCGCCGACCTCGGCGATCCGCCGTCGCCAGAACTCCGGCGCGGCGAGTTCGGCCAGCGGCCGGAAGCCGTCCGGCAGCGGGCCCTCGACGGTGGCGAAGAACGGGCCGACGGCGGCGGCCCGGCGCAGCGCCTGCCCGGCGGTCACAAGAAGCCGGGGTTCGGGACGTACGGGGCGGGCGGCCGCATCCCGCGCACCGCCAGGTAGCCCTCGGTGGAGAGCGAGAGGCCGACCTCCAGGCCGACGTCCACCGCCCACTCCTGCTCGGCGGTCAGGTGCTCGATCACCACCTCCGCCCCGTCCGGCGTCCGGGCCAGGGCCTCGCGGAGCAGGCGGGTGGCGATCCGCTTGGAGGTGGCGGCCAGCAGCTTCACCGCGCCGCCGGTGCGGTAGCAGTAGCCGGTGCCCGCCAGGGTGTCGGCGATCAGCAGTTCGTCGTAGTGGGCCAGCATGAAGTCATGGTCCACCCCGTGGGCCGAGCCCCGGACCCGGCGGTCCACGGAGTCCAGCAGGTCACGGTGGGTCGGGTTGCCCGGGTGCACCGGAATGTCGCCCGGGTCGAGCAGCCCGGCCCGGTTCACCGTCCCGGTCAACCGCATGGTTGGGTGCAGGGTGAACCCGGCCCGGCGGTAGCGGCGGGCGGCGGCCGGGGAGGGCGAGGCGCAGAGCATCCCGCGCAGGCAGCCCCGGCCGTGCGCGGCGGCTTGCTCCAGCAGCAGCCGGCCGACGCCGTTGCCCTGGGCGCTCGGCAGCACGGCGAACAGTGACAGCAACCACAGCCCCTCCCGGCGCATCGAGAGCGCCACCCCGACCGCCTCGCCGTCCTGCTCGGCGACCCAGCAGCCCGACGGGTCGTGCCGGATCGCGTGCACCGCCCGGGCCAGCTCGCGGACCAGCTGGGCCGGGTCGGGCGGTGAGCCGTCGTCCCGGCCGGCCAGATCACGGAAGGCCGCCCGGCTGACCGATTCGACGGCCGCGGCGTCGGCGGGGGTGTCGTGGAGCTGACGAATGATCACCCCTTCATCCTGCCGCCGTGGCGGGTCCGGGGCGGCCCGTTTGGCAGGATCGGACGATGACCACGGTCCGCCGGTGTGCGAGCATGGGTGCGTGGGGGAGTGGGTCGCACGACCCGCAGAACCTCAGAAGACACCGCTCGGGAAATGAATCCGGGTGGCCGCTGGTTGGTACTGGCGGCAGATCGTCGTCACAGACCGGGAGTACACAGATGAGCGTCCAGGACGAGACCACCGTCGAGAGTGGTCTGCTCCTCTCCGATGCCGCCGCGGCCAAGGTCAAGGGGCTGCTGGACCAGGAAGGCCGCGACGACCTCGCGCTGCGCGTCGCCGTGCAGCCCGGCGGCTGCTCGGGCCTGCGCTACCAGCTCTTCTTCGACGAGCGTTCGCTCGACGGCGACGTGGTGAAGGACTTCAACGGCGTCAAGGTCGTGACCGACCGGATGAGCGCCCCTTACCTCGGCGGCGCGACCGTCGACTTCGTCGACACCATCGAGAAGCAGGGCTTCACGATCGACAACCCGAACGCCACGGGCTCCTGCGCCTGCGGCGACTCGTTCAGCTAGTCGTACTGCGAAAGGGCCCCCCCCCCGCCGGGGGTCGGTGCCCGCCTTCTGCGGCTCGGTCACGACGACCTTGGCCACCACGGTGCCGGGCTTGGACTCGTCCAGCTTGAGGCCGTACTTCTCGCAGATCCCGCCGTAGAACGTCACCGAGAGCCGCAGCCCGTCCACCCGGTACGAGCTGCCGACCAGCTTGCCGGACGGGTCGGGCTCGCCCACCGCGATGCCCGGCCTGGTCTCGGCGGGCGTCGGCTCGGCGGACGGCTTCGGCGGGCTGGACGGCCGGGGGTCCGGGTTGGACGGGCTCGCGGCCGGGCTGGACGCCGAGGAGCTGGGTGCGGCGCTCGGCGAGCCGGGTGAGGTGGAGGACGTGCCGGCGGTCCCGGACCCGCAGGCGGTGGCGGCGCCGAGGGCGAGCAGCAACGTGGCGGCGCCGACTGCTCGTCGGAGCCGAGGTGGGGTGGCTGCGGTCTTCTGGTCCATGGTGCGCGTTCCTCCCGAGGGCTCAGCACTCCGCCACCGCAGCGGCGCTGTGCGGCTTTGACGTGCCCCGGAGGATTCCGGTTCCGTCAGGCGCCGTACTCGGACATCCCGGCCACCAGCCGGCGGGTCCTGGAGGGCACCGAGACACCGGCGGGCGCGGTCGGCACGGGCTCGGCAGGGATGGCGTACGCGGGCCAGAACAGGCCCATCCGCCGGGACGAACTCACCAGCGCGTCAAGGGAGTCGGCGTCCGCCTCACCTTTCAGGGCGGCAGGGACACGCAGGGCAGGCCGGTTCGGCATCATCGGTCTTCGCTCCGATCGGCGGGCCGTGGGCGGAAGTGCCACGGACCAGGACGGGGCGGCTGTTCCGGCCCCGGTATCCCCGACCCTAGATCGGCCCTGCGTGCCGGGCCAGAGCTACCGCGCGGTAGTACTCGGTGGAGTGAGGCCGAGGCGTGGTGGGCGGGAGACGGCTGGGCCGGTACCGTGTAAGGGTCGATTTTCACCGTTGTTCCGGCCGTTCACCCGGCCACCTGAGGAGACCCAGTGCGCATCGCCGTCGCCGGCTCGATCGCCACCGACCATCTGACGACCTTCCCGGGCCGCTTCGCCGACCAGTTGGTCGCCGAGCAGCTGCACACGGTCTCGCTCTCGTTCCTGGTGGACACCCTCGACATCCGCCGCGGCGGGGTCGCCCCGAACATCGCCTTCGGCATGGGTGTGCTCGGCCTGCGCCCGATCCTGGTCGGTGCGGCCGGCGCGGACTTCGAGGAGTACCGCAGCTGGCTGGAGCGCAACGGCGTGGACACCGAGTCCGTGCACATCTCCGAGACCTCGCACACCGCCCGGTTCATGTGCACCACGGACCTGGACCACAACCAGATCGCCTCGTTCTACACCGGCGCGATGGCCGAGGCCCGCAACATCGAGCTCAAGCCGATCCACGACCGGGTCGGTGGCCTCGACCTGGTGCTGATCGGCGCGGACGACCCGCAGGCGATGGTCCGGCACACCCAGGAGTGCCGCACCCGCGGCTACGCCTTCGCCGCCGACCCCTCGCAGCAGCTCGCCCGCCTCGAGGGCGACGACATCCGCGAGATCGTGGACGGCGCCACGTACCTGTTCACCAACGAGTACGAGGCCGCACTGATCGAGACCAAGACCGGCTGGAGCCCCGAGGAGATCCTCGGCCGGGTCGGCACCCGGGTCACCACGCTCGGCGCCAAGGGAGTCCGGATCCAGCGGGCCGGGGAGCCCGATGTCACGGTCGGCTGCCCGGTCGAGGAGCGGAAGTCCGACCCGACGGGCGTGGGCGACGGCTTCCGGGCCGGCTTCCTGGCGGGCGTCTCCTGGGAGCTCGGGCTGGAGCGGGCGGCGCAGATCGGCTGCATGCTGGCGACGCTGGTGATCGAGACGGTCGGGACGCAGGAGTACGAGCTGCGGCACGGGGCGTTCCTGGAGCGGTTCGCCGTGGCGTACGGGGCCGAGGCTGCGGCCGAGGTCCGGGCGAAGCTCACCGCGTAGGACCTTTGCAGGGCCTCAGGCATCTACGGCCAGGGGCTCGGGGAACTGCGAGGAGATCTGGCGTGCGGGTCACACTGCAAAGTGCCTGACCTGCTACGCAACGGTGACCTTTCACGAGGTCGGCGTCGCAGTTCCCCGAGCCCCTGGTTGTACGTGGTCAGCGTCTGCGGATCAGGTAGGCCGTGCCCCGGTCGAAGCCGTAGTCGGACGAGGGGGCCTCGCCGGCGTAGTGCTGCTGCCGCATGCTGCACCAGGCGGGGATGTCGAGGCGGGCCGCCTCGTCGTCGGCGAGGACCACGACGGTGCCGCCGACCGGGACCTCGGTGATCCGTTTGGCGAGTTCGATGACCGGCAGGGGGCAGCGCTTGCCGAGCATGTCGAGGACCAGGGTGCCCGAGCTGCCGGCGGGAGCGGGCAGGTCGAGGCCGAGTGGGGACCGGATGTCGGCGACCAGGCGGGGGAGCAGGTCGAGGAAGCGGGTGACGTCCGCCTCGGGGGTGCCGTTGGGCAGCGAGATCCGGATGTTTCCCTCGGTCAGTACACCCATCGCCGCCAGGACGTGGCTGGGCGTCAGGGTGCTGGACGTGCAGGAGGAGCCGGAGGAGACCGCGAAGCCGGCCCGGTCGAGTGCGGTGAGCAGGACCTCGCCGTCGACGTAGAGGCAGGAGAAGGTGACCAGATGGGGGAGCCGGCGGACGGGGTCACCGACCACCTCCACCTCGGGGACCAGCTGCGGCACCTGACGGCGGATCCGTTCCACCAGGGCGGACAGCCGGGCGTTCTCGGCCTCGGCCTCGGCCCGGACGGCCCGCAGCGAGGCGGCGGCCGCGACGATGGCGGGGACGTTGACGTAGCCGGGGACCCGGCCGCTCTCCCGTTCGTCGGCGGGCAGCGGGGAGACGTACCGGACGCCCTTGCGGACGGCGAGAACGCCGACCCCGGCCGGGCCGCCCCACTTGTGGGCGCTCGCGGTGAGCAGGGACCAGCCGCCGGGGACGGGGAGCCGGCCGGCCGACTGGGCGGCGTCCACCAGCAGTGGGACGTCGCCGAGCAGGGCGGCGGTCTCCTCGACCGGCTGGAGGGTGCCGACCTCGTGGTTGGCGGACTGGAGCACGGCCAGCGCGGTGTCGTCCCGGACCAGGGCGGCGAACTCCGGGGCGGCGACCCGTCCCTGGCGGTCCACCGGGGCCACCGAGACGCTGCCGCCGTCCGCGGCCACCCGTTCGGCGGTGTGCAGCACGCTGGAGTGCTCGACGGCCGAATGGATCAGGTGACGTCCCGTCCGGCGACGGCCGGTCAGTGCACCGAGCATCCCCAACTGGACGGCCTGGGTGCCGCTCCCGGTGAAGGAGACCTCGTCGGCGCGGCAGCCGAGCACCTCGGCGACGGTCTCCCGGGCGGCGTCCAGCAGCATCCGGGCCTGCCGGCCCGAGCGGTAGAGCCGGGCCGGGTCGGCCCAGCCCTCGTCCAGGGCGGCGGTCAGCGCCTGCCGGGCGACGGGGTGCAGTGGTGCGGTGGAGGCCACGTCGAAGTAGGACACGAAGACACCCTACTCACCGTCAGACGACACCCGTTTTGTGAGGGTTCGTGGGCACCCGGACGGGTGTCCGACGGTCCGTCACCCGCGTGTCCGGGCGCCGCCGTCCGGGTGTCCGTGCGACCCTCGACCGGCCGCATTGACCTGCGGGTCCACTCCTTTGGGGGCTGATCGGGTAGCCGGGCGGCGCGTTACCGGGGGCTGCTCGTGAGTGCCGCATAAGGATGCAGTAGCGTTTGGCCCGCATAAGCATTCAAACCGTGCCCGTGGCCGGGTCGCCGGGGAGGCGCGCACAGCGACTCCCGGCAGCGACGCGATCTCGGGCGAGACTTCGGGAAGGCGCTACGTGAGTCCCAACGGCTCCGACCGCTCGCCGCGGCGCACGATGCGGCGGAAGCTGCCTCAGGCGCTGGCACTGGGCCTCGTCATCGCGACCGCCACCGGCTGCTCGGCCAACGACCTCCCCAGGCTTGGCCTTCCGAGTCCCGTCACCGCCGAGGGCCCGATGGTCCTCCGGATGTGGCAGGGCTCGTGGATCGCGGCACTGGTGGTCGGCGCATTGATGTGGGGTCTGATC
Organism: Kitasatospora sp. P5_F3; assembly: GCF_054049135.1. Classification (NCBI taxonomy): domain Bacteria; kingdom Bacillati; phylum Actinomycetota; class Actinomycetes; order Kitasatosporales; family Streptomycetaceae; genus Kitasatospora; species Kitasatospora sp. P5_F3. The sequence continues at coordinate 26,478 of NZ_JBFUMY010000097.1, forward strand.
ATCTGGAGTGTGATCTTCCACCGCCGCAGCCGCAGCAAGGTGGAGATCCCCCCGCAGACCCGGTACAACCTGCCGATCGAGGCGTTGTACACCGCGGTCCCCCTCGTCATCGTCTCGGTGCTCTTCTACTTCGTCGCACGCGACGAGGCCCGGTTGACCTCGACCTCCGCCAAGCCGGACCACATGGTCAATGTGGTCGGCTTCCAGTGGAGCTGGGCGTTCAACTACGAGAACACCGAGAACCCGGATCCGGCCAACACCCAGGCCGCGTACGACGTCGGCACTCCGGCCGAGCCGCCGACGCTCTACCTGCCGATCAACGAGTCGGTGCAGTTCCGCCTCACCTCGCGGGATGTCATCCACGACTTCTGGACGATCAACTTCCTGATGAAGCAGGACGTCGTCCCGGGCGTGGTGAACAAGTTCGAGGTCACCCCGACCGCGCTGGGCACCTACCGCGGCAAGTGCGCGGAGCTCTGTGGCGTCGACCACTCGCGGATGCTGTTCAACGTCAAGGTCGTGGACCGGGCGGAGTACGACAAGCACCTGGCGGAGCTTCGGGCCAAGGGCCAGAAGGGCGCGGTGCCCTCGGGCATCACCACCATGGGAAGTGAGAAGTGACTATCCTCAACGAGCCCGCCGCTGCCGGCGGGACTACCGGGGCCACGGTCACGGCCGGTGCTGAGTCGACCCGCAAGCCCGGGTCCACCATCATCAAGTGGCTGACCACCACCGACCACAAGACGATCGGCACCCTGTACCTGGGGACGTCGTTCGCGTTCTTCCTGATCGGTGGTGTGCTCGCGCTGGTGATGCGCGCCGAGCTGGCTCGTCCGGGGACGCAGATCCTCTCGAACGAGCAGTTCAACCAGGCGTTCACCATGCACGGCACGATCATGCTGCTGATGTTCGCGACGCCGCTCTTCGCGGGCTTCGCGAACTGGATCATGCCGCTCCAGATCGGCGCCCCTGACGTCGCCTTCCCGCGGCTGAACATGTTCGCCTACTGGCTCTACCTGTTCGGCTCGATCATCGCGGTGGCCGGCTTCCTCACCCCGTCGGGTGCGGCCGACTTCGGCTGGTTCGCCTACTCCCCGCTGTCGGACGCGGTCCGTTCGCCGGGCGTCGGCGCCGACATGTGGATCATGGGTCTGGCCTTCTCCGGCTTCGGCACCATCCTCGGTTCGGTCAACTTCATCACCACCATCATCTGCATGCGCGCGCCCGGCATGACGATGTTCCGGATGTCGATCTTCGTCTGGAACGTCCTGCTGACCGCCGTGCTGGTGCTGCTGGCCTTCCCGGTGCTGGCCGCCGCCCTGCTGGCGCTGGAGGCGGACCGGAAGTTCGGGGCGCACGTCTTCGACCCGGCCAACGGCGGAGCGCTGCTCTGGCAGCACCTGTTCTGGTTCTTCGGTCACCCCGAGGTGTACATCATCGCGCTGCCGTTCTTCGGCATCGTCTCCGAGGTCATCCCGGTCTTCAGCCGCAAGCCGATGTTCGGCTACTCCGGCCTGATCGCGGCCACCATCGCGATCGCCGGTCTGTCGGTCACGGTGTGGGCGCACCACATGTACGTCACGGGACAGGTCCTGCTGCCGTTCTTCTCGTTCATGACCTTCCTGATCGCGGTCCCGACCGGTGTGAAGTTCTTCAACTGGGTCGGCACCATGTGGAAGGGCTCGCTGAGCTTCGAGACTCCGATGCTCTGGACGGTCGGCTTCCTGGTGACCTTCCTGTTCGGTGGTCTGACGGGTGTTCTGCTCGCCTCCCCGCCGATCGACTTCTCCGTCTCGGACTCGTACTTCGTGGTGGCGCACTTCCACTACGTGGTGTTCGGCACCGTGGTGTTCGCGATGTTCGCC
>NZ_JBFUMY010000098.1:0-28021 GCF_054049135.1 Kitasatospora sp. P5_F3
GCCCGAGCCCGAGGCGAAGCCCGAGCCCGAGCCCGAGGCGAAGCCCGAGCCCGAGCCCGAGGCGAAGCCCGAGCCCGAGCCCGAGGCGAAGCCCGAGCCCGAGGCGAAGCCCGAGCCCCGGCCGATCGCCGGGACCGACTTGGTGGTTGGGCTGACCGGGAACGAGGCGGCCGTCCGGGAGAAGGTGATCGACGTCCTCGCGCAGGCCGTCCCGGGAGACCGGGCGGCGGCCCGGGCGTTCGCCGACGCTCACTTCGGGCCGGCGACGCTGCGCCCGATGCTCAGTGCGCTGTCCCGGGGCGAGGTGTGGACGGTCCCGCTCGACGGCAACGGCTGGAGCGGCAGCGTCAAGCTGCGCGGTCAGGTCACCGAGTCGACGCACCTGCGCACCGAGAAGATCGAGTTCGAGAACGGCGCCGACCGGACGGTGGCCCTCGGGACCGGCCGCGACGCGCAGTGGCAGTACAACATCGGGGTCCAGGCCCGGCAGTCGGGCGCCGGGGCGGAGGCGGCGGAGCTGGCCGGCTACTTCCACGACCGTGGCCAGGGCGAGGTCAACCTGGACCTCGGCGGGATGGTGGCGCGGTCCAAGACCTCCGAGCCCGCCGACATCTTCGGGACGACGATGCGGCTGGAGCTCGACTTCGGCGACCTTCGCCACGACCACCAACCGGTGACCACCGACTCCGGCAAGCGCACCGAGGCGGTGGACCTCAGTCTGAACGTCGCCGTACCGGTGCGTCCTGACGGTGACTCGGTCGGTGAGCCGCGGACACCCCCGCAGCGCCTGCGGGACGGCCGGGTCGGCGGCCAGGAGATCGTGCTGGACCTCTCGCCGCGCGGCGGGTCCAAGGACCAGCCGCCGGTGGAGGCGCTGCTCGGTCAGGTGGAGCAGGCTGCCAAGCAGGAGTTCGGCAAGGACTGGCCCGCGATGCGCGAGAAGGTCCTCGCGGAGGTCGACTTCGCCCGGCTCCAGCGGGACTTGAAGAGCATGACGGCCGGTGAACCGGCCACGGTCACTCTCACCGACCGGCGCGGCAAGACACTCGGCACCGTCGAGATCAGCGCGCGGGTCGACGATCTGCGCCAGACCGGCACCACCAAGGAGACCGAGTTCAACATCGGCACCACCGTCCAGCAGGTGCGCAGCACCGCGACGAACCGTGGCAACGCGGGGCAGTTCGGGCTGGCGGGCGTCCTGCGGCCGGGGGCCGCCCTGTTCGGCGGCGGCGGCGCCGGGCGGCTCGGCCGGGACCGGATCGAGATCTCGGGCGACAGTCGGACCTCCCAGCTGACCAGCAAGTCCAAGGTGCCGGGCGTCCGTTACGAGGGCGCCGTCCACTTCGACATGAAGTTCAACGGCAAGCCCGAATCCCACGACGCGGGCACGGCGGACGTTCGGCTGCTGGTGGACCGCGCGGACACGGCTCCCGAGGCCGTCGAACCGAAGCCTGAGCCCACGCCCAAGGCGGACGAGACCGTCGTACAGCCGGTGCCCGAGGTCACCAGCCCGCCGGACTCGGTCTGGGAGGGCGGCGACGACCGGGGCGGTCTCGGCGAGACCGTCGTGGTGCGGGACCTGGAGAGCACCGCCGCGCTGCGGGCGGCCGTGGACGCCAAGGGGCGGGAGCAGTTCGGCAACGACTGGGACAGCGTCAGGGAGCAGGTCCTGCGCGGGTTCAGCCAGCCGAACCTGGCCGCCAAGCTGACCGGGATGACCCGGGGCGAGCCCTTGGAGGTGAAGATCCCCGGCAAGGAGAACCTGGTCGTCACGGCGGTCGCCAGGGTCGAGTCGATGACCTACCGCCGCGAGGACGGCAAGGCCGAACTCAACACGGTGAACGAGACGGGCGCGTTCAGCGTGAACCGTCAGCTGCTGGCGCGCACCGTCGCCGTCAACGGCCAGTTCGGCGGCACCGTCGCCAAGGCCACGCCCGGCGCCCCGGGTGCCGACCTGTTGGCCAACGTCAACGGACAGCAGCGCGAGCGGGCCGGCGGGCAGGGCCGCCAGGCCGACCGGGTGTACGCCAACGGCAAGTACAGTGCGCCGCAAGTGATCTTCGGTGCCGAGCTGGCGGTGGACATCCACTTCGGCCCGCCCGGCAGCACGACCGACGGCAAGTCCGGCACCTCGGCACCGCTCCGGGTCGAGGTCGGCATGGACGCCCAGGACACCGTCAAGGTCCCGGCGCCCAGCAGCGAGGACGGCCCGATCACCTTCAAGCAGCCGACCCCGTCCCCCGCCCCTGACGACCAGTCGGCTCCGAACGACCGCAAGGCCGTTGAGCTCAACCGGCCCGAGGCGACCCACACCGCGCCGAGCCGGATGCGCGACCAGCACGAGCTGAACGCCTCCTACGTGGTGCACAGCCTGAGCGGCGCCGACAAGGTGCGCAGCACGGTGGAGGACGCGGTCCGGAACAAGTACGGCGAGCCGTCGGAGGAGGTCAAGCAGAAGCTCGACGCCACCTTCGACCGGGTCGCGCTCAAGACCCAGCTCTCCCAGCTCACCCGGGGCGGGAAGATCACCGAGACCGTCTCCGGCACCACCTGGAAGGCCGAGGTCACCGTCACGGCCAGGCTGGCGGACGCCACCTACCACTCCACGGCGGGCAAGTACGAGTTCGAGTCCGGTACCCGCACCTCGCGGGGCCAGGGCAACCTGCGGGACAGCCGCGAGCGCCTGGACGGCGGTGGCCTGCTCAGGATGCAGGCCCCGTTCGTGAACGTCGCGGGCGGCTACACCTACCGGATGGACCGCACCTACGGTCACGGCTCGGAGACCATCGGCTCGGCCTCGAACCGGGGCAAGCACGTCGAGCCGGCCGTGTTCTTCGACGTCGAGACGGCGTACGACGTCAAGGTTGAGTTCAAGCGGCTCGGCGTGGACGACGGTTCGCACACCCAACAGGTCGACACCGTGGCCCGGGTGGCCGTCCCGATGCGCGACGCCGACCCGGTGTCGGGTCCGGTCGAGCGGACCACGACGAAGCAGCCGAAGGGCTTCGTGGAGGGCCGGCGGCTGGACTCCTCGGCGATCGTCACCGATGTCCACGCGCTGCCCGGCCCGGCCGGGTCGACGCCGCCGGCGGGCCCCCGGCAGACGCTGGGCGAGTCGGTGCTGTCCCAGGTGGAGTCGGGGTGGAAGCCCAGCTCCCTGTTCCCGTCCGTCGGAAAGCCCGACGGGAAGCCGAAGTTGGAGAGCAACCCGTTCGGCAGCGACTGGGCCGGCATCCACCGCAAGCTGGACGCGGAGCTCACCCCCGACCGGCTCCAGTCCAGGCTGAAGGGCATGACGGCCGGGGACGAGATCGTCGTGCGGCACGGGCGCACCACCGTCCGGGTCGGCGCGGTGCTCCGTGACCGGATGGAGCACCTGGGCGACTCCGGCACCACCGAGTTCAACACCGGCACGGACGTCCAGCGGTCCTTCGCGGACACCGACGCCACCGGCCACGGCCACCAGGGTCTGCTCGGTGTGACGACCGCGGTCCCGGTGGCGGGCACGCCGGTCGCGGTGACTGCCGGTGTGACCGGCACCGGCGGCCGGGGCCAGGACCACGTGGACGTCCGGAACACCAGCACCTCGGCCGGCTCCGCCACCAAGGCCAAGCTGCCCGGCAGTGCCTACCGGGGCGAGGCGGAGCTGCAGTTCACCATCACCCGGCGCCCGTTGGTCGGTGCCTCCGTCCACCAGCGGCGCACGGCGGCGATCGGCTTCGAGACCATCGTGGAGTCGGGTGAGACCGTACCGGTCGTCCCGAAGCGCTCCGACGACCCGACGGCCCCGAAGCAGCCGCCCCGGACGCTCCCGGTCGAGGCACCCGCGAAGGCCGACGTCCGGATCCCGCCGGAGCGGGTCTGGGAGGACGGGCTGCGCGACACCGACGTGCTGCGCTTCCTCGGCGACGTCGGCGGTGTCCAGGACCTGGTGCGGCTGCGCGGTCCGGAGTTCTTCGGCAAGTCGACCTGGCAGGACATGGAGCCCGTGGTCGGGACGGTCACCTCGCACAGCCACCTCTCGGCGATGTTCGGCACCGCGACCCAGGGCACCGAGGTGTCGGCGACCGTCCCGACCAAGCGGATAACTCTCGGTGGCGGCAAGGGAGTCGAGGTCGGCGTGAAGATCGTCTCCCTCGAGCACCGGGACACCGACAACGCGGTCGAGTCGAGCCCGTCCAACTCCACCTCCTCCGGCACCGTCCGCTCGGACCTGTCGGCGAAGAACGCGGGTGTGCAGGGCCAGGTCGGCGCCAGGATCACCGGGGACGTCACCCACAACCCGGCGATCACCGGCGGGGCCCAGCGGTTCTGGCGCGAGGGGGGCACGCACAGCGATGCGGGCCAGATCATCTCCAACGGCAAGTACCCCACCCCGATGGCCCGTTACCACGGTGCCGCCGAGGTGGAGGTGACCCTCTTCGACGGGAAGCGCAACCCGGTCAAGGAGAAGGGGATCGTGCCCTTCACCGTCGACATCCCGCTGTCGGAGACCACCGGGGTGGACCTGCCGAGCGACCACTACCTCGCCTTCACCGAGGACAGCAAGGGCGGCGAACTGCGCTCCGAAGCAGGGGCCAGGCTGCTCGACGACGTCCACCGTACGCTGTCGAAGGGCGACCAGCCGTTCGACCACACCACCGCGACCCCCGCCGAGCTCGAGCAGCTGATGGGCACCGTCCGGGTCGGACAGACGGCCTTCGGTGGGGAGTTCACCGCCGGAACCGAGGCCGGCGACGCTCACATCCGGGCGACCCACCGGCTGGTCGAACTGTCCGGCGGCTCCTCGACCGCCACCTCCGCCCTGCTCGGGGACCTGCTCGGTACACCGGACGGCGCCCCGCTGAAGGCCGAGGAGGTCCGCAAGGTGATCGACTTCGTGGAACGGAAGGCGACCCAGGGGCCCGTCACCCTCGACGACCTCGTCGCCGGGGCGCAGGACGGCTGGCCCGCGCAGGAGCCGTACGAGATCGACCGCCAGGCGTGGACGGACAACGGCCCGGCCAACGAGCTGGTCACCGCCGCGATGGCGGAGGCCGCGGCCACGACTCGCCTGCTGCTCCAGGACGGTCAGCCGACGTTCGGGCGGCTCTACCTCACCGTCTCCGGCGAGGGCGCGGAACTGCCGCTGCGCCGGGAGTTCGAGCTGAGCGGCGACCCGGAGCAGCAGATCCGGACGATCGAGGAGGCCACCTACCTGAAGCCGGGGACGCGGCCGAGCGAGGTCGGCGTCCGGCTGGGCGGTGCGTCCGAGGCCGGCCGCGACTGGGACTTCCGGATCACCGCCCGCGCCGAGGGCAACCGCGAACTGATGCTCCGTCTCCGTCGGCCCCCGGAGGAGGAGTAGCCATGGCATCCGGTCGCGGTGGCCCGCCCAGGAATTCGCTTGGCGGGCCACCGTGACCGCTGCTACGGTGCCGGAGGCCGTGCGAGAGAACGAGGAGGTGGTACCCGTGAACGCAGTATCGACATGGGTGCTCCCTTCCGGGGTCATGGTCGGGCGATAGGTCGTCCGGGAGCGCCGTTCCAGAGCACTCCCGAAAGGCACGACCGTGCAATTCACTTCTGAACAGCGTCTCGACGACGGCGTCCTCGAGCGCGAATTCACCCTCGGCGAGATCCCCGGCACCTTGTGGACGCCGGCATCCGCCGCACCGGCCCCGCTGGTCCTGATGGCTCACAACAACGGCCTGCCCAAGGCGGATCCCCGGCTGGTGGCCCGGGCCCGGCACTGTTCGGCGCAGGGCTACGCGGTGGCCACCATCGACGCCGCCGGGTGCGGTGACCGGCCCCGTTCCGCCGCCGCCGAGCAGGCCCGCGCCGAGCTCCGCCGGGCGATGCAGGCCGGCGAACCGGTCGACGAGATCTTCGAGTCCCTCGTCGGCCCGCTGGTCGAGACGGCGGTCCCGGAATGGCGGACCACCCTGGACGCCGTCCTTTCGCTGCCCGAGATCGGCGGCCCGGTCGGATACTCGGGGTGGACCGCCCTCGGCATCCGGCTGGCGGTGGCCGAGCCGCGCATCGCAGCCGCCGGATTCTTCGCCGGGGGTTACGTGCCCCGCGCCCAACGCGAGGAGGCCCGGCAGGTCACCGTTCCGCTGCTGTTCCTGCTGCAGTGGGACGACGAAGGGAACCCCCGACAGCGGGCCCTGGACCTGTTCGACGCCTTCGGCACCAAGGAGAAGACCCTGCACGCCAATCTGGGCGGGCACACCGGTACCCCCTGGTTCGAGGTCGAGGACGGGGGCCGGTTCTACGACCGGCACCTGAAGTAGGCCCGGGCCGCCCGGCCCTGCTCGACTCGCTGTAGCGCGGGCCCCTGCCAACTTCCTGRCTCAGCGTCGGGCCAGGACCGCGACCTCGCGGCCGAAGCACACCACCAGCTCGCCCGCCGGCCCCGCACTCACCGCCCGGACCGGCTGGGAGAACACCAGCTCCTCCCCGATCTGCTGACGGGTGATCAGGTCCCATACCCGCACCCGCCAGCCGCTCGCGGTCACGGCCACCGGGCGGCCGTCGACCACCCCGGTCGCCACGGCGGAGACGGCGTAGCCGGTGTGACCGGTCAGCGGCTCGCCGATCTGCTGCCCCGAGGCCAAATCCCACACCCGCGCTGTCCGGTCGCCGCTGCCGGTGACGGCCACCGGGCGGCCGTCCAGCACTGCGGTGGCCACCGCACACACCTCGTCGCGGTGACCGGTCAGGGGCTCACCGACCTGCTCGCCCGTGGCCAGGTCCCACAGATGGACCGTCTCACCCCACTCGAAGCTTGCGGTGACGGCCACCGAGCGGCCGTCGACCACCGCCGTCGCGGCCGCGCAGTTCGCGCTGAACTCCAGGCTGCCACGGAAGAGTTCACGGATCTGCTCACCTGTGGTCAGGTCCCACAACCGAAACGTGCAGTCGAAGTTGCCGACGACCACCACCGGGCGGCCGCCGACCACCGCCGTCGCCACCGTGTCCACCCCGCTGTCCTGGTCGGTGACGGTCCGGCCGACCTGTCGCCCGGTGGCCAGGTCCCATCCTCGGACGGTCCCGTCCCCGTGGCCGGTGACGGCCACGGGCCGGCCGTCCAGCTCGGTCGTGGCCACCGCACACACCCAGCCCTTGCGGCCGACGAGCGGTCCGCCCACCAGGCTTCCCGTCGTCAGGTCCCGGACCAGCACCGTTGCGTCCCGGTCGCCGGTGACGGCTACCGGACGGCCGTCGACCACCCCGGTCGCCACCGCACACACCTCGTCGCGGTGGCCCGCACCGGCCCCGTCGGTCGGCCGGCCGGTGGCCCAGTGCACCCGCCACCCGGAGCCGGGCTGCCACTCCGCCCGGCCGGAACCGCCGTCCAACGGGCGGGCCTGCCGGACGAGTTGCCTGAGGTAGGACTCGAGCAGGGGCAGGTCGAAGCAGGTGAGGTGGGGCCGGCCGGGGTGCGGCCGACTGGCGACCCGGAGGTCGGCCGGGATGCTCTCGGTGGCGAGGACCGTCTCATGGGGACTCCGGTAGAGCGCCCACACCCTGCCGTCGATCTCCTCGAGCGGAAGGTCACCGTTCCACGCGTCCTCGTACCACCGGCCGGAGGACCGGGTGAGGAAGAGCAGGGCGTGTTCCCCCGGCGAGAGGGAGCTCTGGCCCCAACTGCCCGGCTTGCCGGTGAACTCGAACTCCTCGCCGAGCCCGACGTCGAAGACCCTGGCCGAGTACACCTCCTGCACGACTGCCCTGAACAGCTGCGATCCCGGCGCGGCGGTGATCCTGACCCTGATCAGGTCGTACCGCTCCACCTTTTCCTGCAGGAATGCCATGAGCCTCCGATCACCGTCAACATGTGTCCTGGTAGGGCATACCGGACGCGTACGTCCTCGTCCAGTCGCTCTCCGAGAGGCCGGTGCCGACAGTCCGGCAGGCCAGGCCGGTGACGTCGGTGACTGTCTCGGGCAGGTCGCCGAGGTGCCACAGCTGGACGGTGCCGCCCTCCTCCGGGAGCAGCGCCAGGGTCCTGCCGTCGGGGCTGAACCGGACGTCTCCCGCCGTCTCCCCCAGCGTCGCCACGAGCGCGGGCAGGGTGGGGTCGGAGACGTCCCAGAGCCGGACGGCGCCGTGTTCCTCGGCGGTGGCGAGCAGGCGGCCGTCGGGGTGGTAGACGATCTGGACGGGCTTCTTCACCGGCACGGTGCCGACCGGATCCGGGCCGAGACCCGGGCCGACCGGCCACAGCCCGATCCCGATCATGTCTCCCGCCGGGTTCTCCGCCGCCAGCCGACGTCCGTCGGGGCTGAATGCCGCCTGGTCCATCCCCACCAGCGAGGAGCGCCTCGGGCGGCGGTCGCCGGGCGGGTGTTCGGCCGGGAGGACTCGGGCGGGTGCCGACGGATTCGACACGTCCCAGACGGATCCCGACAGCGCCAGCAGCCGGCCGTCCGGGCTGAAGACGGTGGGGCCGGCCGCGATGACGGTCCGTACCGCGACGGAGGGAGGCGGATCGTCGGTCCGGTCGAGCAACTGGTTGAGCGACTCCTGCAGGTACGAACGGCTGGGCACCGGGGTGCTGGTGTCCCACAGGGCGACCCACGTGCTGCTGGCCATGTTCGTCTTGCCCGAGGCGGCCAGCGTGGCCGTGCGGGGGCTGAAGGCCAGCGAGGTCACACCCGTGGACGTGCGCAGCACGGCTCCCCGCCGCGGCCGGTCGGTGTCCGACACGTCCCAGAGCACGATCCCACCGCCGTTGGCGTAGGCATCCGCAATCGTGCCCACGGCCAGGGCGGTACCGTCCCGATTGAAGGCCACGGCCTCCACCGCTTCGTCGGACTCGCTTGCCAGTGACGGCAGTTCGCGCGGGTGGGCCGGGTCGCTGACGTCCCACCGGTGGACGCCTTTGAAGCCGCCCACCGCCAGCCCGCGGCCGTCGGGGCTGAAGGCAGCGGCGGTGAGACCCACGTCGACGGCCGGGAGAGCGACCGTGAGACCGGGCGCGGTGCGCGGGGTGACGCGCCAGCGCGAGACCGAGCCGGAACCGGAGCCGGGGCCGGAGTCGTCGGCCATGATGACGTGGCTGCCGTCGCCGCTGAACGCCAATGCGACGGGCCTGGTCGGGCCGGAGAGCCGGGACGGGCCGACGGGGCGGGCCGGATCCGTGACGTCCCACAGCTGGGTCCACCCTCCCTCCGAGGCCGTGAGGACGGTGCGGCCGTCGGGGCTGAAGGTGACGTTCGTGACCCGGGTCGGATGCTCCAGCAGGCCGGTCCTCCTGGGCGAGGCCGGGTCGGTGAAGTCCCACAGGGCGATCCGGTGCCCGTCGGCCACTGCCAGGACGGGAGCGGCCCGGCTGACGGCGAACGCCTCTTTCCTGAAGCCCTCTCCGTGAAACACGTCATGTGGCCGGCCCGGGTCCCTGATGTCCCAGAGCTGCCAGCCGGAGTAGTGCGTGATGGCGTCCGGGCCGAACGCGTTGCCCGTATTGCGCAGTTCGGCGGCGGTCACCAGCGTGCGCCCGTCGGCGCTGAACCGGACGGTGTCGGCCTCGGTCGCGACGATCGGCTCGGAGAGCCTGCGCGGCAGGGCCGGGTCGCCGACGTCCCACAGGGTCAGCGTGCCGGGCGCGCCGCCGGCCACCACGGCGAGCGTCCTGCCGTCCGGGCTGAAGGCGGCATCCGTCACGTCCGCGACGCCCGCTCGGAAGGGCAGGCGGCGGGGGTGCTCACGGTCCGTCAGGTCCCACAGTGACAGCTCGCGGACGGAACTCTCCCCGGGGTCACCGGTGACCACCGCGAGGCGCCGCCCGTCGGGGCTCAGCGAGACACTCGACATGTCGTCGGGGAAGCCGGTCAGCGTGGACAGCCGGCGCGGGCGCACCGGGTCCGCGGTGTCCCACAGCTCGACGGAGTCGGCCCGGTCGTGGCCGGTGGCCAGCAGCGTCCCGTCCTGGAAGAAGGTGGCGACGTCGTCAACGGGCCCGAGTGCCCCGTCCGGTGACGCCCCGTCGAAGCGGGTCTGCTGAAGGGTGGTGATCAGCCCCTGCCGACCCTCCGACGTCGGGTCGACCCGCTGGGCCGCGAGGCTGAGCCGAAGGGACGTCCGGGGGTCGCTGTCACGGAGATTCTCGGCCTGCGCCCTGAGCGACCGGCCGACCGCCAGCCGCCGCTCCTTCTCCGCCTCCACGAGCTGTTCGTCTGCGCGGCGGCTCTGGAACTGCGCGGTGGCCGCGCCGCCGACGGCGAGGAGCGTCAGCACGATCAGCACCGCCACCGCACCGCGGACCAGCACGTCGGCCCGGCGCGTCTGGCGGACCGATGCGTCGAGGAAGTCCGAGACCGTGCGGCCGAGGCCGTGCTGCCCGGTTCTGGCCGACCAGGCACGGGCGTTCTCCAGGCGGCTCCCCCGGTAGAGGTGGGCCCGGTCGCGGTTCTTCCGGGCCCAGGCGGCCGCGTCCTCCTCGATCTGCTGGCGCAGCAGGTTGTCGGCCCGGTGGGTGTTCACCCAGTCCCGCAGGCGGTCCCAGGCCCGGAGGAGGGCCTCGTGGGTGATCGTGACCGTGTCCTGCCGCCGAGTGTCCTCCAGCCGGGTGTCCTGCAGCCGGGTGAGCAGCCGTCGTTCGGTGAAGCCGGAGAGCACGGCCTCGGCCGCCTCCCGGTCCAGCCCCTGCGTCAGCTCCTCGGTGGGTACGGTCCGGCGGGTGTCGTCGGCTCCCTCGCCGATCCGGACCAGGCGGCGGAACATCAGCCCGGCGGCTAGCCGGCCGGCCGGGTCCAGCCTGTCGTAGGCGGCGTCGGCGCTCCTGCCGACGGCCTCGTGAATGCCTCCGGTGACCTGGTAGCCCGCCACCGTCATCCGGGAGCCGCTGCGCTGCTGCCAGGCCAGCCGGAGCACGTGGGCCAGGTGCGGCAACCGCCCGGCCTCGTAGCCCGCCTCGGCGCCGAGGTCCTTCAGCAGCAGCTCGACCAGCCCCGCCTCCAGCTCGATGCCGACCGCGCGGGCCGGGAACAGGATGGCCTCGCGCAGCTCCGTGGTGTCCATCGGGCCGACCAGGATCTGGCGCTGCTCCAGGGCTTCGCGCAGCGGCCGGTACCGGGCACAGTGGCCGTAGAAGTCCGCCCGCAGGCCGTACACCACCAGCGCGGGCCCTCCCGCCCGGGCCAGCCGGTCGAGTGCGTCGACGAACCGGCGCCGTTCCTGCTCGTCGGGGACGAGGGTGAACAGTTCCTCGGCCTGGTCGACCACGACCACCAGGCGCCCGGCCTTCCGCTCGGCCAGGGCGGTGCACAGACGGGCGGCCAACTGGTCCGGGCTGTCGGCGAGTTCGCGCGCGATGTCCGCGGGCTCGGTGTCGGTCAGCCCGGCGAGGTGCGTCGTGAGCGCGGCCATGGGGTGGGCGGTCGGCGTGAGGACCAGACAGGGCCAGCGCCGCGAGCCGTCCAGCGCGCCCCGGGCCAGGTCAGCCACGAGACCGGCCCGGAGCAGCGAGGACTTCCCCGCACCGGAGGCGGCCACCACGGCCAGCGCGCCGCCCTCGCGGAGGCAGTCGTCAAGACCGGCCACCAGCCGGGCGCACAGCGCGTCCCGGCCGAAGAACCACCGTGACTGTTCGAGGCCGAAAGCGCTCATGCCGGGGTAGGGGCACTCGTCGCCGACCTGCTGCCCCGGCCTTACGCGGTCCACCCGGTGGGTGCCGTCCCAGTAGTGCAGGTGCAGGTCCCGGCCGGCGATGTACTGGCTCTCGGCCGCCAGGTAGACGGTGCCGGACCCGGAGGCGTACGCCTCCATCCGCACCTCGCGCCCGGCCGCCTCGTCGGTCACTGACCGGTGATGTGCATATCGCCGCCGGACATGTAGAGCCTGGCGTTGTCCGATGCGGTGCCGTGCATCTCCACCCGGCCGGCCGGGCCGGCCTCGGGCGTCAACGGGCGTAGTTCGTCGAGCAGTTCACGCAGATCGCGCTCGAGCGCCGGATCAGCCGCCAGCAGCCGGCGCAGCCGGGAGCGCCACTCGGCCGTCAGGTCTACCTCTACTTCGGCCCCTCCGTCGCCCACCTGACGGGCGGTCAGGAGTTGTGCACGGGCCTCGCCCAGTTCGGCCTCGACCGTCTCGGCCTCCCCGGGGCGGGACCGCCGCCACAGCGCGGCCACCGCTCGCTTGGCCTGCTCCCAGCCGTCCGTCGCCATCAGCCCGACCACTGTGGTCGCGGTCGACGACGCCAGCGCCACCAGCTCCGCATCCATCCCCAAGCCTCCTTGGCAGTCCGCCCGCGACTCTCCTGTTGGATCGGCATCCACCCTACGATGCCTGCGGAGAGCCCGAGTTACGTTACCCCGAGGCCCGATCGGGGCGATCGTCGGATCGGGCCGGACGCCCCCGGACGTGGCAAAAATGAGTTGCCGGCCGGCCGTTGCCTAGATCACGATCTCTCGCATGGACCTGTAAGACCTGCCACGTAGCAACAGCCGACCTGTCGCGCGGTCGACCTCGGAGCCTGACGTCCCGGCCCCGAGGCGATGACTCGCGCCCTCGTGTGCATCCGTCAGATCCCGGGAGCCGCAGCGTGATCTGCGAGAGCTCCTGCTCAGTCCTGAAAGCCGATACAGCCATGAATACCAACCGCAAGGCCCGGTGGGCCGTGCGTCAGTCCGCGCTGCCCACCGTCGTGCGCCCCTGCCCGGACTGCCACAGCACGCGGCACCGCGCCTCGGGCAAGATCCGCGTCAACGCGAACGGCAAGCTCCTCGACGTCTGGCTCCTGCTGAGCTGTGCAGCGTGCGACCGGACCTCGAAGGTGCCCGTCCACGAACGCGTCCACGTCTCGTCGCTGGAGCCCGCTCGCCGGGTGGCGTACGAGACCAACAGCCCGGCAGTGGTGCGGGAGTTGACGATGAGTGCGTCGCTCGCCGCGAAGAACGGATACCGCCTCGACTGGACCGGCTGCTGGGAGCTGGAGACCCGCACGCCGCTCTACGCACTCGATGACCCGACACCGCTCAGGGTGCTGGTCGGCTTCGAGCTGCCCGCGCCGGTCCGCGTCGAACGACTGCTCATGCTCGGGCTCGGGCTCAGCCGCGCCGAGATACGACGCATGGTCGGGGACGGGCGGATCCAAGTGCCGCTGGCTCTGGACGCCAAGGCGCACCAGGACTTCGAGCTCACCATCCACCGACCCGGTTCCGTCGATGCCGCGAAACACTCGAAGCCCCTCGGTGCTCCGACCGACGTACGCACCGACCTGAGCCACCTCGGGTGGCCCGGCACGCCGCAGCAGCTGTCGCGTTCGGCGACGGCGGGGGCGTAGGAGTGAGACGGGCGGGGCCTCTTGGCGCAGACACCTTCGGGTCGCCAGGAGGCCCCGCCCTGCGCGGCCGCCGGGCCGCGCTGGAACACTCCGGACAACTGCACTTGCCTTCGAGTGCACTCCAACACCTAGCTTCAGCCGCATGACTATGCGCTACCGCAGCCTCGGCCGTACCGGTATCGAGGTGAGCGTGCACTGCCTCGGCACGATGATGTTCGGGGCCGTGGGAAACCCGGACCACGACGACTGCGCGCGGATCGTGCACGCCGCGCTCGATCAGGGCATCAACTTCGTCGACACCGCGGACATGTACTCCGCCGGGGAGTCCGAGGAGATCGTCGGCAAGGCGCTCAAGGGCCGCCGCGACGATGTGGTGCTGGCCACCAAGGTGCACTTCCAGATGGGCGAGGGCCGCAACCGCAGCGGCAACTCGCGGCGATGGATCACGCAGGCGGTGGAGGAGAGCCTGCGGCGGCTGGGGACCGACTGGATCGATCTCTACCAGGTCCACCGCCCCGACCACACGACGGACATCGAGGAGACGCTCGCCGTTCTGGACGACCTGGTGCGGGCAGGGAAGATCAGGACCTTCGGCTGCTCGACCTTTCCCGCCGAGGAGATCGTCGAGGCCCACCACGCTGCCGAGCGGCGCGGGCTGGCCCGGTTCAGGACCGAGCAGCCGCCGTACTCGATCCTGGCACGCGGCATCGAAGCCGACGTGCTGCCGGTGGCCCGGAGGTACGGGATGGGCGTGCTCACCTGGAGCCCGCTCGCCTCGGGCTTCCTCAGCGGAAAGTACCGGTTGGGCCGGCCGGTCGACCTGACCTCGGGACGGGCCGCGCTGACACCCGCGCGCTTCGACCCGACGATCCCCGGCAACGTGGCGAAGCTCGAGGCGGTCGAGCAACTGCTCGCGCTCGCCGAGTCGATCGGGTGCACGCTGCCGGAGCTGGCGGTCGCCTTCGCCGCAGCGCACCCTGCCGTCACCTCGGTGATCATCGGGCCGCGCACCATGGAGCAGTTCCAGTCGCTCAACCGGGGCGCCGCCCTGACCCTCGACGACGGGACGCTCGACCGGATCGACGAGATCGTGCGGCCCGGTACGAATCTCTACCACCCGGACGGCGCCTGGCAACTGCCTTCGCTGACCGACGTCACGCAGCGGCGTCGCCCGCGCGAGGACCGGTCCGCGGGATAGGGACGCCCCTCCGGATGACGAGCCTGTCGGCAGGGCCTCGGACCCCGGCCCTGCCGACAGCCTCAAGGGTCAGTTGACGTTGACGGCGCTCCAGGTGGCGGCGACCTGGGTGTACTCGGCGGAGCCGCTGCCGTAGAGGTCGGCGGCCGCGTTCAGGGTCGCGGTCCTGGCCTGCGCGTAGTTGGTGGTGGAGGTCATGTAGACGGTCAGCGCCCGGTACCAGACCTGCTGGGCCTTGTCCCGGCCGATGCCGGCCAGGGTCGAGCCGTTGCTGGTCGGGCTGTTGTAGCTGACGCCGTTGACGGTCTTGGCGCCGCTGCCCTCGGCGAGCAGGTAGAAGAAGTGGTTGGCGACGCCCGAGGAGTAGTGGACGTCGAGGCTGCCGACGCCGGAGGACCAGGAGTCGGCGGAGCGGCCGTCCTTGGAGGGCTTGTCCATGTAGCGCAGCGGCGTGCCGTTGCCGTTGAGGTCGATCAGCTCGCCGATGAGGTAGTCCGGGTTGTCCTTGGCCAGGCCGGCGCTGAACTCCACCATGGAGCCGAAGATGTCGCTGGTGGCCTCGTTGAGACCACCGGACTCGCCGGAGTAGTTGAGGCCGGCTGTGTTGGAGGTGACGCCGTGGGTCATCTCGTGGCCTGAGACGTCGAGTTCGGTCAGCGGGTGGGTGTTGGAGGCACCGTCGCCGTACGTCATGCAGAAGCACGAGTCGGACCAGAACGCGTTGACGTAGTTACGGCCGTAGTGGACGCGGCTGTAGGCGCCGACCCCGTCGTTACGGATGCCGCTGCGGCCGAAGGTGTTCTTGTAGAAGTCCCAGGTGGCCGCTGCGCCGAACTGGGCGTCGACGGCGGCGGACTGGTCGCTGGAGACGGTGCCGGTACCCCAGGCGTTGTCGGCGTCGGTGTAGAGGGTGCCGCTGCCGCCCTGCTTGTTCTTCAGGGTGACCGTGTACTGGCCGCCGCGGGTGTTGTCCTTCAACTCGTAAGTGGAGCCGGTGTAGTTGGTGGTCAGCGGGACCGAACCGACGAAGACGCCGTTGCCGGTGCCGGCCGCGTTGGAGGTCTGCACCTGCTCGTGGGAGGACAGCAGCTCGCCGGTGGCGGCGTCGGTGACCACCAGCCGGCTGCTGGGCGTACCGTCGGCCCGGGTGCCCTCGACCGTGGTGCGGTACGCGAGGCGGGGGCTGCCGGAGGTGGCCCAGACGACCAGCTGGGCGGCGCCGGTGGTGTCGACCGAGGTGAGAGCGGGCTCGTCGGCGTCGTGTGCGGTGCCGAGGGTGCTGCGCACCGAGGCGCCCGCCTGCGCGGCGGCCTGGGCGGCGGACAGCTTGGGGGCAAGGCCGGAGAGCGCGAGCGTGCCGGGTATCGCGCGGTCGACGGACTTCACGGCACCCTTGCCGTCCTGATGGACGATCAGGTCGCCGCCCAGGACCGGCAGACCGCCGTAGGTGCGCTCGTAGCGCAGGTGCCGGCTGCCGTCGGCGTCGGCCACCACGTCCTTGACGACGAGCCTCTCCTGGCTGCCCAGGCCCAGCGCGCGGGCGGCGGCCGGAGCCGCGCCGTCGGCCTGGGCGAGCAGGGCGGCGCGCTGCTGGCCGACGACGGGGGCCGGGGCGGCCTGCGCCATACCGGTGCTGACCTGGATCGCGCCGGCCAGCAGGGCCGAGGCGGAGAGAGCAGCTCCGAATGCGAGCTTTCGCTTCACGGGGGTAATTCCTTCCGGGTCCAACCGCGTGTGCGCGGTCGCGCCTTGTTCCGGGGCACCGGGGTGAGTGCCTGAGGGGCGGAACGGGCGCTGACGTGCTGCTCCGTGCGGTCGTGCGGCACCTGCCGGAAAAGGGGTGGCCGGCGGGTGCTCTACGGGGCTGGGCAGAAGCATGACGACCCGTAGGACGGAATGAAAAGACCGGCGATCGGTATTGGCAGGACCTCGCCACAGCGGCCGATATCCGTGGTGATCAGCGGAAACTGGCGGGATCCCGCCGTTACCGACTGCTTGTCCGCGCATTCGCCCTCTGTTAGCCCGGCCTGTTTCCGCAATGAATTGCGGCACAGGAAAATGGCGGCACCGCCACCCTTTGGTGATGCCGTCGGCCGGTTGACGAAATGTCAGCGGGCGCCCCCCTGTCCGGAGTCGTGGTACTGACTCCAGGGCACCTCCGGAATAGCGGAGTGATATCCCTGGTACTGCGTGGCGGGAACCGCGCTGCGGGCTTCCTCGACCCATGAATCGGCGAGTGCGAGGGTCTGCGGCGACGGCGCCGTGGTGGCCTGGGGCGGGGTTCCCGCGGGGACGGTGAGGCTGCCGTAGCGTTCCATCCGCTGCCAGCGCAGGCGGGAGCCGGCGATGGCGGTGAAGACGGACTGGATGACCACCAGGTACATCAACTGCCGGTAGACGAACTGCTGGAGCGGCAGGCTCCACAGTGCCCCGGGCCGCTCCTTGTCCAGGCGGAACGCGTACAGGCCCATGGCGACCTGGAGGAGCAGGAAGGCGCTCCACAGGCCGATGATCCGCACCGGGTCGAGGAAGACCAGGCCGTAGACGGCGAACACGTCGACGACGGGTGCCAGGAGCGGCAGCAGGACCTGGAACATCAGCAGGTAGAGCAGACCGCGCCGGCCCAGCTTGCCGGCCTGGCCGCGCTGGGTGAGGGCGCCGCGGTGCTTCCACATGGCCTGGAGGGTGCCGTAGCACCAGCGGTAGCGCTGCTTCCACAGGGCGCCGAGCGAGGCGGGCGCCTCCGTCCAGGCCTTGGCGCGCTCCTCGTAGACGACCCGCCAACCGTCCCGGCACAGCGCCATGGTGAGGTCGGTGTCCTCGGCCAGGGTGGTGTCGCTGACTCCGCCGATCCGCAGCAGGGCTTCGCGGCGGAAGGCGCCGACGGCGCCGGGGACGGTGGGCATGCACTCGGCCAGGTCGAACAGGCGGCGGTCGAGATTGAAGCCGACCACGTACTCGATGTGCTGCCAACGCCCCAGCAGGCCACCGCGGTTGACCACCTTGGCGTTGCCGGAGACGGCTCCGACCCGGCGGTTGGCGAACGGCTGGACGATCATGCGGACGGCGTCCGGTTCGAAGACGGTGTCGCCGTCGACCATCACCAGCAGGTTGCAGGAGGCGGCTGCGATACCGGTGTTGAGGGCTGCGGGCTTGCCGGCGTTCTGCTGGCGGATGACCCGGACGCCCGGTAGGCGCAGGGCCTCGACCAGGTCGGCGGTGCCGTCGGTGGATCCGTCGTCGACGACGATGATCTCCACCGGGTGGTCGGAGGCCAGCAGAGAGCGGACGGCCGCTTCGATGCCGGCGCTCTCGTTGTAGGCGGGCACGATGACGGTGACCGGTTCGGTGACCGGCTTCCCCCAGACCTTGCCGCGGCTACGCATCCGCTTGTGGCGGCGGGCGGCGACGAGCACCGCGACGGCGCGCAGCACGCTGATCGCGCCCGCCGCCCACAGCAGCCAGGACAGGGCGGCCAGCACCCAGTCGCTGGTGCGCAGCGCGGTGATCAGGGCCAGGCCCTGCCAGTGGTCGGCGGCGCTCGCCCGCTGGACCGGATCGGGCAGCGCGGTGGCTTCGCTGACCGTGCCGAAGCGGAATCCGGCTGCCTTGAGCTTGGGGATGAGCTGTTCCAGGGCAGTGACGGTCTGCGAGCGGTCACCACCGGCGTCGTGCATCAGCACGATCTGCCCGGTCTGGTCCTTCGGGGTCGAGTTGGCGACGATCTGGGCGATGCCCGGGCGGCGCCAGTCCTCACTGTCCTGCGTGGTGAGAACGGTGAGGTAGCCCTGCTCGCCCGCGCTGCGGACGGCGCTCCAGTCGGCGTCGGTGAGGGCGTCGCTGGTGGAGGAGTACGGCGGGCGCAGCAGCGGGGTGGTGATGCCGGTCGCGCCGGCCACGGCGAGCTGGCTCTCGCGCAGCTCCAGGGAGCGGCGCCAGCCGGACGCGGTCCCGAGGTTGGTGTGGGTGAACGTGTGCAGGCCGATCTGGTGGCCGTCGGCGACGATCCGCCGCGCCAGCTCGGGGTGGGCGGCGACCTGGGTCCCGACGGCGAAGAAGGTGGCGTGCACCTCGTTGCGGCGCAGCACGTCCAGGATCTGCGGTGTCCAGAGCGGATCGGGGCCGTCGTCGAAGGTCAGCGCGATGGTCCGGGCCTGCGGACCTGCGGTCCGTCCGGCGGCGCCCTCGATCACCGGGCCGCCCGAGGTGATCTGCGCGGGCACCGCCTGGGCCGGGCCCTGTGCGCGCTCGGCGCCGTCGGCGGTGCTGTCGAACATGTGCTGGGTGTAGCCCTGGAGCAGCAGTGCGGCGGACAGCGTCAGGACGAGGGTGGTGAGCAGCAGCCAGTGGGTGCGCAGCGGGACGTTGCGCACGCTGCCCCGGCGGCCTCGGGTTCTGCGGCGGTTCTTGGACAAGGGGTGTGCTTCCTACCTGCTGCGGAGGGGGCGGTTCACGGTTTGGTGCTGGGCTTGTTGCTCTGGCCCGGGGCGGAGCTCGGCTTGCCGTGGCCGGCGCCGGGGCTCGGGCCGGCAGTCACCGCCGTACTCGGGGCAGACCCTGCCGTCGGGGTCGCGGGGGCTGCGGCGCCGGTCGGGTGCGGGGTGGTCCTGGCGCTGTTGGTGGGGGCGGTCCGGGTCGCGGAGGGTGTGCCGCTGACGGTGGAGGGTTCTGGCGCGGTGTCGGGATCAGCCGCCGGGGAGCTGGGCTGGGCGGCGGCCGGCTGCTGATCGGGGAGCAGCGGGGAGTGCACCGTCGGGCCGCCGAGCAGGGTGCTCAGCAGCAGCAGTACGTAAGCGGCGGCCGGCACGACCAGCACCCAGCCGAGCCGGCGGACCCGGCGCTGGCGGCGGCCGGAGGTGTCGACGAAGACCGGACTCGGTTCACTGTGGTGCTCGAGACCCGGTGCACCGTCATCCGGCGGGCCCAGGGGCAGACCTGGGATCGGCCTGGTGTCCTCGTGGACGGTGCCGGGGTGTCGGGTCATCGGGACAGCCTCTGTGGTGTCGGTTCGGCGGGCGGGGTGCTGGGACGGCCGCTCGGGTGCTCGCTCGGCTCCGGGACCTGGGTGGCGCCCGGGCTCTCCGGCCGGCTGTCGGGCGTCTGCCTGCCGGGGTGCGTCGGGGTGGCGCCGCGCGAGTGCTCGGCGGGCCGGCCGGTGGGTCCGCCCGGCTGGGAGGGGTCGGACGGCAGGGCGGCGGCGGAGGGGTGCCCGGTCGCTGCCGGGGATTCCTTGGCGGGTCCGAACGCACTGTCCCCGGAAGCCGGGGCGGACACCGGAGCGGATGCCGGGGCGTGTGCCGGAGCGGGCGAGACCGGGTCCGGGACGCGAACGGACGGCAGCAGCCCGGTGCCCGCCGCGACGGCCACGCCGCCGAGCACTGCGGCCAGCGCGACGGCGACCTTGACGCCGAGCAGCTGGGCAAGCACGGACGCGGTCATCCTTCGCTTCCGGGACGCAGGGACAGGAGCGAGGCGGGCAGCCCGAAACGCGGCCAGAGCCGCCTGCTCGCCGGGGTGCCCCCCCCGCGCCGCGGGGTCGAACCGGCGGAACCTTTTGGTGCTCATCTCAAGTCCTTAAGCGTCACAGCCGCCGCCGGTGTCACAGCAGGACCGGAGCTTTCTTCGGGAGCTACTCCTTCAACGGGGCCGGGGTGCGACATGACAGGGCGGTCACAGCGTTAAGTGAGCATGGACCGCATATCGAAGACGAGCCCGGCGCCCGGTGGGCCGCTGGACTTCATGGAGTTCGCTGCGGTGAGGGGGCGTCATCTGGTCAGAACGGCCTACCTGCTGACGGGTGGTGACGCCCACCTCGCCGAGGACCTGACCCAGGAGGCTCTCGCCCGGCTGTTCTCGCGGTGGCGCAAGGTGTCCCGGCTGGAGAATCCGGCCGGGTACGCACAGACCGTTCTGGTCAACACCTTCCTGTCGTACCGACGCCGTCGCAGCAGCTCGGAGCAGGTGACCGACAGCGAGACGTTCGCCGAGAGCGGGGTCAGTGAGCCCGATCTCTCGTTGCGGGTGACCATGCTGCAGGCGCTGGGCCGGCTGGCCCCGCAGGACCGGGCCGTACTGGTGCTCCGGTACTGGGAGGACCGCAGCGTGGAGGAGACCGCTGCGGCGCTCCGGGTCAGTTCGAGCGCCGTCCGTTCGCGCAGTGGCCGGGCACTGACCCGGCTGCGCGCCCTGCTGGGCGACGAGCTCGCCGAGCTGCTCGTCCGCTGATCGACATTCCCCCTGTGTCCCCCCTTGTCACCGAGGAAGGCTCTGCCATGCCCTTTGAGGAAGACTTCACCCGCACGCTGCGGCAAGCGGCCGACCTGGCGCCCGATCCGCGGATGCGCGAACTGGCCATCGGCGCGGCCGGCCGGGGCCGGCAGCTCAGGTACCGTCGCCGGGCCCGACTGCTCGGCGGCACCGCCGCGCTGGCGGCGGTCGGACTGGCCGCCACCAGCTTCCTGCCGGGCGGCGTCACCCTGCAGCCGAGCGCGCTCCCGTCGGAGAGCATCTCCGGCGCCTTCATGGAACGGACCGTCGCCTCCCTGCTGCCGCCGGGGCAGGTCACCGACCTCAAGGGCTTCGGGGTCGGCGAGACCGCGCACGGCGGGCCGCACGCCTCCTTCCTGTTCGACGACGGCAAAGGTGCGGGCCAGGTCAACCTGAGCACCAACCGGATGGCCCTGCCGATCGACCAGGACACCGTGGGGACCGAGTGCTTCGAACTGGACCAGACCGAGGGGTGCACCCGCACGGTGCTTCCGGACGGCAGCATCCTGGTGGTGATGAAGGTGCGCGAGCAGCAGCCGAAGGGCAGCAGGAAGTCGATCGTGATCGCCACCACCCCCACGGGCCGACAGGTCCGGCTCGACGCGTTCAACACCGTGCACGGCAGCCTGCCCCTGCGGGACGAACCGTCGCTCACCGTCGAGCAGTCGACGACGGTGGTGACCAGCGAGGCCTGGGCTCCGCTGTTCGACCGGCTGACCGTCCCGGGCTCCGGCAAGCCCGCCGTCCCCGGCCCGGCACCCGCGAAGATCCTGACCACCGTCGAGGCCCTGCTGCCTTCGGGCGCCGGGCTCGAACGCCCAGCGATCGAGCAGCGCCCGAGCGGCACGGCCGACTTCAAGGTCACCCTGGCCGGGCACACCAGCGGGCTGGTCGTCACGGTCATGCCGAAGTGGCAAGGGCAGCGGGAGATGTTCGAGACGACCACCCCGGACGGCATCAGCATCACGACCGGTGAGCGCGGGACGACCAAGAGCGGTGGCGGCCCGGCGGTCTTCTGGGACGTGGACGTCCTCCACCCCGACGGGACCCGGGTGATGATCTCCGAGGGCAACGTCAACGCCGACGGACCACAGCCGCTGGCCGGCGCGGAGGCCCTGACCATGGATCAGCTCAAGACCATCGCCACCAACCCGGCCTGGCGGAACTGACGGGCCGACACCTCTGCTCACGGGCGGGCCACCAGGCCGCCCGTGAGCAGCGGACCTTGCCACTGTGACCGTGATCACGCTCGGATCCACCAACCCGCACGGCATCTGAACGCGTGTTCCCCAAGGGAACAGAGTGACGATCGACCACGAAGCGGGGGCAGACTGTGCGGATCCGACCGAGCGGGCCGAGGGCGGCAGCGGCATTCGGGCGGATCCGTCGGTGGGCGAGAGGCCGCGCCCGGCCGCGGCTGGACTACCCGCGCCGGGGCCGGCGCGGGCTACGCCGCTGGCTGCCGTCCTGGCGGCAGTTACTCACGACGGCACTGCTCGGCGCGGCCGCCCTGACCGGCACCGCCACCTGGATGTACGCGCACACCGTGATCCCGAGCGACCTGAACGCCTTCGCCACCCAGCAGAACAACGTCTACTTCTGGGCCGACGGCACCGAGCTGGCCCGCACCGGTCTGGTGAACCGTCAGGAGATCCCGCTGAAGGAGGTGCCCGAGCCGGTCCGGTGGGCGGTGCTGTCCGCCGAGAACGCGGACTTCTACTCGGACCCGGGCATCTCGGCGAAGGGCATCGGCCGGGCCCTGGTCCAGCTGGGCACCGGGGGCGACACCCAGGGCGGCTCCACCATCACCCAGCAGTACGTCAAGAACATCTACCTGCGGCAGGACCGGACCTTCGCGCGGAAGATCGACGAGGTCTTCCTGGCCGTCAAGCTGGATCGGCAGCTGAGCAAGGACGACATCCTGGCCGGCTATCTGAACACCAGCTGGTTCGGCCGGGGCAGCTACGGGATCGAGCGCGGCGCGAGCGCCTACTACGGCAAGCACGCCTCCGAGCTGAACGCCAGCGAGGGCGCCTTCCTGGCCTCCGCGCTGAAGGGCGCGGGCCTGTACGACCCGGCGATCAGCGCCGAGAACCACCGGCGGGCCGTCGAGCGCTGGTCCTGGACCCTCGACCGGATGGTGGAGACCGGCCACCTGTCCGCCGAGGAACGCGGCCGGTACACCGAGTTCCCCGAGCCGCAGAGCCCGCCGAAGCCGACCGGCCTGAGCGGCCAGACCGGCTACCTGGTGGAGCTGGCCAGGGCGTACGTCGAGAGCAACAGCGACCTGACGGCGGCCCAACTCGACCTGGGCGGCCACCAGATCCACACCACCTTCGAGCGGTCGAGGACGGCCGAGCTCGGCCGGGCCGTCGACCAGGAGGCCCGGCGGCTGGACGCCGAGCACCGCCCGGCCGACAGGAACGTCCGGGTGGGGGCGGCCAGCGTCGCCTCCGACGGACGGATCCTCGCCATGTACGGCGGCCCCGACTACCTCAAACAGGGCTTCAACAACGCCAACACCTCCAACGTGCCGGCCGGCTCGGCCTTCACCCCGTTCGTCTACGCCGCCGGACTCGACCACGGCGTGCAGCTCCGGCGGGGCGCCGCCCGCGTCCCGGTCTCCCCGACCACCTCCTACGACGGCAACGACGGCATCAGCGTGATGACGCCCGAAGGGCCGTACTGGGGGCGGAACGGCCGGATCGTGACCGCCGTCAACGACGGCAGGCGCTCGTACGGGAAGATCGGCCTGCGCACCGCTGTCGAGCAGTCCGTCAACGGACCGCTGACCCAGCTCGGCATGGACGTCGGCCTGGACGTGGTGCGTCGCACCGCCCTCGATCTCGGCCTGCTGCCCGCCAGCCTCGGGGAGGCCGTGCCGGCCTTCGCGCTGGGCAACTCCAGGCCGAGCGCGATCCGGATGGCCGCCGCGTACACCGCATTCGCCGACGACGGCCGCCGTACCGACCCGTACTCGGTGACCCGGGTCACCCGTGGCGGAGTGCCGATGAAGCTGCGGCCCCCCGCCTCCGCACAGGCGCTGCGCCCGGAGGTGGCCCGCCAGGTCGACGAGGCGCTCGAGGGCGCGGTCAACGGCGGCACCGCCGGTGCGGCCCGGGTGGCCGGGGCACGGGCGGCGGCGAAGACCGGCACCACCCCGGACCGCACGGCCGGCTGGTTCGTCGGCTACTCGGGCGGGGTGTCCACGGCCGTCGCGGTTTTCCGGATGGACCCGAAGACGATGGAGCTCTCCTCGCTGGAGGGCCTGGCCGGAGCGGAGCCGGCCAAGCCGGACTGGTCCTACCCGGCCGAGATCTGGAAGACGTACGCGGCCTCGCCCTGAACCGGTTGCTGTGAACCGGGTTGCCAGGATGCCTACTTGAGAAAGGTCGCCCAGTCCGGGGACTGCGCCGGGTCCAGCTGTCGCAGCTGCTCGAGCACCTTCGGGTCCTGGGCGTCCAGCCACTCCGACAGCTGGCGGAAGGACACACAGCGCACACCGTCACGCCGGCACACCGACTTCACCACGTCCTCGACGGCCTGCATGTATATGCCGCCGTTCCAGGTCTCGAAGTGGTTGCCGATGAACATCGGGGCCCGGCTGCCGTTGTAGACCCGCTCGAAGCCGTTGAGGTAGCCGTCGCGGGTCTCCTTCAGCCAGCCGGGGTACTTGCGCGGGTCACCCTCGGTGGAGTCGCCGGACTGGTTGGCCAGGAAGTTGAAGTCCATGGACAGCACCTGGGCCGGGCGCCCCGGGTAGGGCAGCAGTTGCAGCGGGAAGTTCCAGATGCCGTCCTTGCGGCCCGGCCAGACCTGGAACTCGCCGGGCGAGCTGGCGTCGTAGCGCCAGCCGTACGCCTTGGCGGCGGCCAGCAGGTTCTTCTGCCCCTCCAGGCACGGGGCGCGGCCGCCGGCCAGCTCCTTGCGGAAGTCGAAGGGCAGCGGGGGGAGGTCCTTGAAGCCGGTGTTGGTCTTCCAGTCGGCCACGAAGGAGTACGCCTGGTCGATCTCGGACCGCCACTCCTCGACGCTCCAGTCGCCGCCGCCCTTGCTCTCGCAGAAGTGCCCGTTGAAGTGGGTGCCGATCTCGTGCCCCTCCCGCCAGGCCTCGCCCACCTCGTGCAGCGTCTCCTTGACGTGGTCATCCGTGGGGAAGGAGATGGCGGCGGCGCCCTGGGCGTGCTGCGGAGGACGGTAGAGCGCGCGCTTGGCATTGGGGACCAGGTAGATACTGGTCAGGAAGAAGGTCATCTGCGCGTTGTTCTCCCGGGCCACCCGGCGGAAGCGGGAGAACAGGTGGTCGTCGTTCTCCAGCGCGCCGTCCCAGGAGAACACCACGAACTGCGGCGGCTTCTGACCGGGCGCCAGCTTCTCCACCGGGGCCTGGCCCGGCTGCGGGCCGGTGTCGGACATCGAACCGTCACCGATCACCCGGACCTGGCCGTCCCAGGAGGGTTTCGGGCTCGGTGTGGGCCCGGCCGGCGGCGGTGCCTGCGGACTTCCGGTGGCGGCCGTCCCTGCGGTCGGCGTTCCCGTGGCCGACGTTCCTGCGGTCCGCTCCGGTGCGGTGCAGCCGACCGTGACCGCGGTGAGCACAACGGCCACCACCCCCGCCGTGAGCCGGCCCTGCCCGCCACGCCTGATCCCCGTCATCGGCCCCGCCCCCGGAACATGTCGCTCGTGAACTGACGATCATTCAGTATGCCAGTCCGACCGTATGCAGAATTCCTCGCTCCCCCTGCGGGTCGGCCGGGCGGGGCGGAGAGTGGAGGTATGGCTCTTCCGAACTACGGGGTCGCGATCGGTACCCTGCACGACTTCACCCGCGACCCGATACACGACTTCGGCCAGTGGTACCACGGGCACCTGTTCCTGCAGACCCCCGTCGGTGTCTACCAGTCCGCGCTCGACGTGGACGCGCCCGGCAGCGTGGGGGTCAGCTACCGCCTCGTGGACGACCTGCGCAGCGCCGACATCGCCGCCCTCCGGGTCCGCCCGGACGGCTTCCACCCACTCCTGTCCACGCCCACCTCCGGGGCCCTCGACTACGTCCGCAGCCCGCTGCTGCGCAACCGCCTCTGGTTCGAGTGGCTCTCCGCCGCGACCGTACGGGCCCACCGGGTGATCGCCCCGCACCCGCCCGGCAGCCCGATGTTCGGCCCCGACCTGGCCGACAGTCTGGCCGAGTTGACGCTACGGCTGCGCCGCCGGATCACCGGCGTCGAACGGCTCGACTGGCTCCGGCCGCACCTGCGGTTCTTCCCCTGGGTCTCCAGCGACGGCGACAACGCCCTGGACGTGCTGGTCCCGCACCTCCAGGCCGCCTCCCGGATCTACGTGTTCGGCCAGAGCTTCACCACCGGCCTGGGCGTCCACGACGTCCACCTCAACCAGGGCGACCCGCCGGGCAGTCAGTGGTACCTCACCAACGGCACCTGGCAGGACGGCGCGGTGATCTGCGAGCGTCCCGACGGCCACGTCGTGGTCTGGCAGATCAAGTTCAACACCCAGAGCCTCAACACCGACACGGCCGGGCACCCCCGCTGACCGAGCGCAGCGCCGGAGCCCCGCTACGTCACCGGCTCGACGGCTGCTCGGCGTCGACCTCGGCGATCAGGCGCTCGATCAGGCCCTTGATCTCGTCGCGGATCGGGCGGACGGCTTCGACGCCCTGGCCCGCCGGGTCCGCCAGCTGCCAGTCGAGGTACTTCTTGCCGGGGAAGTACGGGCAGGCGTCCCCACAGCCCATGGTGATCACGTAGTCGGAGGCCTGGACGGCCTCGGTGGTGAGGACCTTCGGCTGTTGGCCCGAGATGTCGATGCCCAGCTCGGCCATCGCGGCCACCGCGGAGGGGTTGATCCGGTCACCGGGGACCGAGCCGGCCGACCGGACCTCGATGCGGTCGCCCGCGAGGTGGCGCAGGAAGCCGGCAGCCATCTGCGAGCGGCCGGCGTTGTGGATGCAGACGAACAGCACGGAGGCGATCGGCGCCTTGGTCATCTGGGTTCCAGTCCTTCGGAGGCAGCGGGCCACGGTGGAGAAGGGGGGCTCGCTCGGCGGGCCCGGTACGGGTAACGTATCAGCGCATGGTGACTTCAGTCGACAGTGATGTGTTGAGGGCTCTGGCCGACCCGCTCCGGATGCAGATCATCGCGCTCCTCGCCAGAGAGGCGCTGTGCACGACGCACCTGGTGGAGGAGACCGGCGCCAAGCAGACCAACCTGTCGAACCACCTGAAGATCCTGCGCGAGGCGGGGCTCGTGGACACCGAGCCCTGCGGACGCTTCACGTACTACTCGCTCCGCCCCGAGGCCCTGGAGGGCCTGTCGGCGGAGTTCGCCTCGCTGGCCTCCGCCGCACGGCTGACCGCCGAGGCCAACTTCAAGCGCTCCTGCTGATCCGCCCTGCCCGCCCTGTTCGAGGAGTACCTGTTGAGCGCCATAGCCGAGGCCAGACCCGAGACCACCGAAGCCGCGCCAGCCGCCGTACCCCTACTGAACCGGGTGGCGGCCGAACTGGTCGGCACCGCCGCCCTGGTGGCGGTCGTGGTCGGCTCCGGCATCCAGGCCACCGCACTGAGCCAGGACGTCGGCCTGCAGCTGCTGGCCAACTCGCTGGCCACCGTCTTCGGGCTCGGCGTGCTGATCCTGCTGCTCGGCCCGGTCTCCGGCGCGCACTTCAACCCGGTCGTCACGCTGGCCGAGTGGTGGACCGGCCGCAAGGACCCCCAGGGCCTGACGCTGCGCGAGGTCACCGCCTACATCCCGGCACAGGTCGCGGGCGCCGTCGGCGGGGCCGTCCTGGCGGACGCCATGTTCGGCGAGACGCTGGTGAAGTGGTCCACGCACGACCGCTCCGCCGGGCACCTGCTGCTCGGCGAGGTCGTCGCCACCGCCGGCCTGGTCCTGCTGATCTTCGGCCTTGCCAAGACCGACCACCTGCGCTTCGCCCCCGTCGCGGTCGCCTCCTACATCGGCGCCGCCTACTGGTTCACCTCCTCCACCTCCTTCGCCAACCCCGCCGTCACCGTCGGCCGCGCCTTCACCGACACCTTCGCCGGCATCGCCCCGGCCTCGGTCCCCGGCTTCGTCGGCGTACAGCTGGTCGGCGGTGCCCTCGGCCTTGCGCTGGTAGCGCTGGTCTTCGGTCACCGCCGCCGCACGGCCGGTGCGAACTAAGGCCGACCGGCAATTGGGGGGTGGGTGAAGGAGCGGTGGTGGGGTGCGTGCCTCGGCGGTGCCGAGGAGGGAGTCCATGCGGAGCATCGGCGACCGACGAGAAG
>NZ_JBFUMY010000099.1:0-23184 GCF_054049135.1 Kitasatospora sp. P5_F3
TCGCTGACCTAGGTCAGCGTAGGGAGGCTTCGTCAGCTTGACTCTGTCGGGGATCTTGGATGATCGGGCTCAAGTGCCAAGGGTTCGCCAGGATTTCGGCCTAGGGATGTCGTTCTCATCCAGGTAGGTCTGGAATGCGGTCGGCGGTCTGAACGGAGGGGCTTCCTCCGTGGCTGGCTGGCCGCTGAGTCGTTCAATGTTTACGGCGATGGCCGTGAGGACGTGTTGCAGGTGGGCTTCGGCTGTCCCCGGTAGCGGCAGTGGCGCATGCCGTGTCCGTGGGCGAACTCGTTGATGGTGCCCTCCACTCCGGAGCGGACCGCGTAGCGGGCCTTCCAGTCGGGTGTCTGCTGCTCGGCGCGAACGCGGACCTGCAGGTCGCGGAGTTCTCGTGGTGGAAAGCCGATGTTCCGGGCGCGGGCCTTGGTGCACTGGGGGCGGTCCGGACACGACTGGCACTGGCTCTCGGTGAACCGCGCCACGGTCAGCGGTGCGGCGGTGGGTGAGGAGGTCGGGTAGGGACCGTGCCGGCCCTGGCTGACCTGGCCACGGGGGCAGGTGATCGAAGTCGATGTGGAAGTCGTCCCGGTCGAAGCCCTCACGGACCGCCTCGGTGATCAGTTCCAGGCGGGTCAGGTCGCGCACCGCGGCCAGGATATGGGTGGAGTCGGTGCGCTGCGTGGTGCGCTCGCTTACGAGTCCGGCCTCCTTCAGGCGCGCGAGCGCCAGATCGAGGAGACGGTCGGCGCGGTCGTCCAGGACCAGTCGCTCGCGGAAGTCGGCCAGCACGCTGTGGTGGAAGCCGGGATCGTCCAGTTCCATGGCCATGGCGTACTTGAAATCGATGCGGCAGCGGACCGCTTCCGCCGCCTGACGGTCCGACAGGCCGAGCAGGAACTGCAGCACGCACACGGTGGCCAACTGGGCCGGTGAAAGACCGGGTCGGCCATCGCGCGGATACCAGCCCGCGAAGTCCTCGTCGCACCACAGCCCGTCCAACCGGTCCCGTACCCACATCGCGGTCGTACCGCCCGGGTTGCTCGCCCGCGCGATCTTCGCGGTCAGAGTGGGGACTTGCTCACCGGAACGGGGGGAGCGACAACTGACACCTCGACAACTGCATCGGTCTTCGATCAGCCACGAGCATGCCCGCTGGCCAGGTGGGCACACCGGGAAACTCCAAGAACCCCGACAGAGTCAAGCTGAGACAGTCAAGCCAGGTCTCCTCACGATGGATGAGCGGGGCGCCCACCGGCAGCCCCGCGCTGAACGAAGCCAACGGAGTGAACGTCAATTCTTGCCCAGCGGGGAACATTTCGGGCTTGTGCGGGCACGCCCGCTACGGCTGAGTTGTCGGGGGCTGCAGCAGTCACGCGAACGACGGCCACCTGGCGGCGGCCCACTCCCGCCAGCCCACCCAGCCGGGCGGCGGGCCGGTGGTCCCGCGGCCCTCCAGCTCCGCCGCGTCGGGATCCTCAAAATGCGCCCGCCCGTGCAGGATGTCGGCCTCGGACATCGGCAGCGTCTCCTCTGGGGTGGTCGCCCAGCGATGGGCGATACGGGCGCGTTGGGTCTCATCGTCCACCGGCAGGTAGACCATGCAGAAGCACGCCTCCTCGGCCTCCACCAGCCAGCGGATCGCAGACCRTTCGTCCCGTGACCAGCAGCCGTAGTCCACGACGACGTTGGTGCCCAGTTTGACCGCCTCCAAGGCGAGCCAGAGCATGCGCCCCTCCAGCACGTCGCGCTTCCCGTCCGCCTCCGCCTCGCCGAACAGGGGAATCATCCAGTCGTCGGGCGTCAGACGCAGCGCGCCGTGCTCCGCGGCGAGCTGCCGAGCCCGCGTGGTCTTTCCGGCTCCTGGCAGGCCGACCATCAGGAACAACGTAGTCACACCCAGATCGTGGCAGGGAAGCCAATCAGACGACCACCGCTTTATCTGCCCGCCGATCACGGGCGAGCCACAGGCGGGTGAAGGCCACGGTGACAGTGCATGGAAAATGTAGGCGGCACAGGACACGTCGCATTGGAGGCTCGACTACGTGCCTTACATCCCTGACAACTCCAGATGCCAGCTGACCTGCTCAAATAGCCTAGGAACCCCAGATAACACCAGCCATCTGGGCATGAACGCCTCGCGCTCGTCGACCCTGACCGGCCGCACGCCGTGCACGGTCTCGGCGCCGGTTGATAGCACCGCGGGCCCTCTTCAAGAAGATCGAATCGGGCACCGGCATGTCCATTCGCTAAGTTCTGTCCGCTCCGCCAGCGGCGCCCAGCCGTACCCGGTGACGCGGGAGGTCGATCTCGGTGACCTTCACCGTGATCAGCTCGCCTTCATCGACAAGCTGATCCGGGGTGTCGACCGGCTCGTCCGTCAGCTCCGAGAGGTGAAGGAACCCCACAACGTCGGGAGYAAGCTGCACGAACACACCAAATGGAACGATCTTGGTGATCTGCCCGATGATGGTCCGGCCGAGCTGATCCGCGAACCGAATGAGCGGATCTTCCTGCAGAGCTTTCAACGAGAGCGTGACCTGTCCGGTTCGAGTCTCGGCGATGATCACCTCAGCGGTGATCCGCTGGCCGGCTTCGACGGCCTCGGCGGGGTGGTTGATCCAGCCCCACGTCAGGTCCGGCACCCGGATGAAGCCAGTGCACAGGCCGTCCGGCTCGCCGACGACGTGAACGAAGACCCCGAAGTTGTGAACCTCGGAGACCGTCCCAGTGACGACCTGCCCACGTTCAAACGCGAGGAGGAAGGACCGCAAGGCCGGAATCTCGCACGCCCTGGCGGAGAGGTGAAGCTGACCTTCGCGCCAACGCCCGATCTCTTCGGCATTGATCACCTGGCCGACCTCAAACAGCTCGGATGGATGCTCCATCCGACGCATCGACGCCTCATGGCGAGGAATCCGACCGATCTCGGCCGTCTCCCCTTCGGCATCTGCGAGCTGCACCAGGACGTCCGCTCCGTCGAACCCAGTGACCCTCACCGACCTTACGACCCCCGGCCGGAGCTGGTTGATCAAGGACTGCAGGCGAGGGTCAGGGGTCGGCTCGGACATGGAGGTGAGCCTAGTCGGCGCCCAGTCGCACGGGCTCCAACTCTCGCAACCAGGCTCCAACTAGCGCGTCACGGCTCACCGGCGCCGCGAAGTCCCCGCGGTCACAGACGACAGATTCCGCGCTGACACGACAGTTGGCCTGCTGAGTCACAGCTCGACGCCGGACAACAGGGCGGACCCGCCCGTCGGTGCGCTTGACGATCTCCACGACCAGGGCGAGCTTGGTCTTCGCCCAGGTGACGAGGTCGCCGGTGTAGCCGCTGTCGGCCCAGATCCTGTGCAGGAGGCGGTACTTGGCCTTGAGTGCGGGGAGCATGTCGGCGGCGGTGGCCCGGTCGCCGGCGTCGGCGGGCGTGACCAGAATCGTCAGGAGCAGGCCGATGGTGTCGACGACCAGGTGTCATTTGCTGCCGTTGATTTTCTTCGCGCCGTCGTAGCCGCGTGTCGAACTGTGCACGCTGGCGGCGGCTTTGACGGACTGGGAGTCGATGAACGCTGCGGTCGACTGGGGGTCGCGGCCCTGCGCGGTGCGGACGGCGGCGCGCATCCGGTCGTGGAACTCCGTCAGCAGGCCGGTGTCGCGCCAGCGGGTGAAGAAGGCATGGACGCGCTTGTACGGCGGGAAATCGGCGGGCAGCGCGGTCCATTTGACGCCGTTGTCGACCAGGTAGCGGATCGTGTCGAGCACCTGGCGGTGGCAGTAGCCCTCCGGCCGCCCGCCCCGTCCGCCAATCCACGCCGGCACCGGCAGCAGGTCCCGCACCGCCACCCACTCGGCGTCCGACATATCGCTGTTGTAGCGCCGAACACGTTCGCCGTGGTCACCCGCGTTGCCGTACCGGTGTGCGAAGCAGTCACACCGTGGGGGAACGGAGTTGCCGCCGACCGCGGCGACGGCGTACAAAAGCGCAACAGGGCCTCCTCGCAGCTTTTCGGTCTCGACAACCTCCAAGCTGCACAGGGCCCTGAACCGCTCCGGGTTTGACCGAGACTTCAGGTTGTGGCTGTGACCTGCATGTTTGGGTGTCACTGGTAGTAATTGGCTTCGTATTCGGCGGGCGGGATGTGGCCGAGTTCACCGAAGAGTCGGGCTTGGTTGAACCACTCGACCCACTCGGCGGTGGCGATCTCGACGTCGGCCAGCGCGCGCCAGGGCCCGCGGGGCTTGATGACCTCGGTCTTGTAGAGACCGATGATCGACTCCATCAGGGCGTTGTCCAGGGCGTCGCCGACGGTGCCGATGCTCGCCGCGATCTCCTCCTTCGCCAGGTGGGTGGCCAGGCGGAAACTGGTGTACTGGGTGGATTCAACCAGTCGTCGCAACACCGGCTTTGACCGGCGACATTAGCTGATCGGTGAGGGCTTCGGCAGGAGTTCTCCAGTCGAGGGTCCTGCGTGGTCTGTTGTTGAGGGTGGCGGCGACTGTGTTGATCTCGTCGGCGGTCCATCGGGACAGGTCCGTTCCTTCGGAAAGTACTGTCGCAGCAGCCCGTTCGTGTTCTCGTTCGTGCCGCGCTGCCAGGGGCTGTGCGGGTCGGCGAAGAACACCTTCATCCCCGTGTCCGCGGTCAGTTGGACGTGCTGGGCCAGTTCCTTGCCGCGGTCCCAGGTCAGCGAGCGGCGCATGTGTCCCGGCAGCGTCTCGAAAGCAGCGGCGAGCGCGTTCCGGACGGCTTCGGCGCCGTGTCCCGCCAGCGCCGGACCGTTCTTGACGCGTGCTTCGACGCCGTATCCCTCAAGGCGAGGCAGGTGAAGCAGCACGGTGAGCCGGGTGGTGCGTTCCACGAGGGTGCCGATCGCGGACTGGTTGGTGCCGATGATCAGGTCGCCCTCCGAGTGGCCGGCGACCGCGCGGTCCTCGGCCTCGGCCGGCCTCTGGGCGAGTACGGTCTCGGGGGTGACGTGGCCGACGGCACGCTGCCGGGAGCCGGCCTGCGATCTGCTCGGGGCTCTAGGCCGTTGCCCATCGCCGGTCCTCGCGGCGAGGCTTGTTGCGCCCCTTCCACTGCGGCGTCTGCGGACCGAACACGGTTGACCCATCCGGCAGTTGGACCTCGCCCGACAGTCGGGCCTGAACGTAGTCGCGCAGGCGCTCGTCAGCCACGAGCTTCGGGGTCTTGGGGCGCCGAGCCGCCAACTCGGCCTTCCACTGCGCGATCGAGGCCCGGTAGTCCAGCCGGGCCCCGCGGGTGGCCGCGTTGCGCCGCAGCTCTCTCGAGATCGTCGAGGGCGACCTGCCCAGCCGGCGCGCGATCTCCCGCACCCCGGCATCCTGAGCCCGCAGCAGCGCGATCTCCTCGCGTTCGGCGAAGGACAGGTACCGGCCCGAGTCAGGGCTCAGCCGCAGCGTGGGCATACCGCCGCCCTCGCGGAACCACCGCGAGCCGGCCACTCCCGAGACACCGCACGCGATCCCCGCCTCCTCGCTGGATAGCCCCCCCCGCGATCCGCACCCAGAACTCCCGCTCCACACCGCGCCGGATCGGGGGCCGCCCCGGCGAACGCATCGCCGCACGCCCCGTCAGCGTCGTGATCCAACCTGCTGGCCGCCCCATGCAACACCACCCTGATCAAGGTGTTGCGACGACTGGTTGAATCCGCCCTGCGAGCCGGCATCGCTGTGCTCCAAGGGCTTGTTCGAGGTGCTGTGCGATCTCGGCGGGCCTTCGCGAGTGTGCATCAGGCGGTGGTTCGGGGGTGGTCCGGGGTTGGGCTCTTCGGGGTGCGAGCGAACCGTTCGTCAGTCGACGGGCGGGGGAGGCCCGTTGGCAGTGAGCGACATCGCGGTGAGGCCCTCGTTGTGCGCCCGAATCGGTCTGTAGACGTCGCGCCACTCCGGCGTTCGATCAGCCCGGAGGCCACACTTACCCCGAACCGACAGCATTGATCACGCTCCAGACGGGGCCTGGTGGAGTCAAGGCCGTCACTGGGCGGCGAGCGGTTGCCAAGGGCTTCTCGCTGCAACCGCTGACTCATATACCCACGTACGAAAGTGTGACTTGCCCGGATTTGCGAGGTTCAAGGCTGACAAGTCCGTGCCATGGCAAGGACTTGCCTTCATCAGGCATTCACGTCGGCGTTACTGGCCGATAGACCCATCGCATGTTCTCCCCTTCACTATCTTCCGCCTTCCGCCGCAGGCGCTGGCAGCTGATCTCGGCCGCCACCGTGGTGCCGCTGATGGCGTCGGGACTCGCAGTTCCGCAAACGCCCGCACAAGCCGCTCCGAGCAAGCCCACCGGTCCCGCCAAGCCCTCGGCGACCCACAAGGTCACCCTGGTCACCGGCGACGTCGTCACGGTCACCACGATGGCCGACGGCAAGCAGAGCGCCGACGTCGACCGGCCGGACAGCGCCGTCGGCGGCGTAAAGATCCAGGAGGTCAAGGGTGACCTGTTCGTCATCCCGGACGAGGCGGTGCCGCTGCTGGGCACGGACAAGCTGGACCGGCGGCTGTTCAACGTCACCGACCTGATCGAGATGGGCTACGACGACGCGAAGTCGGCCGAGGTGCCGCTGATCGCGACGTACGCCCAGCCGCAGTCTCGCTCGGCTGCCCCGCCGACGGCCCCCCCGGGCAGCAAACTGACCCGCGACCTCAAGAGCATCCGCGGTGCCGCGCTCAGCACCGAGAAGCGGCAGGCCCGCACCTTCTGGACCAACGTCGCGCCGCAGGGCAGTCCGACGTTGGGCGCGGGGGTCGCGAAGCTGTGGCTCGACGGTCGGGTGAAGGCCGACCTGAAGGAGAGTGTGCCGCTGATCGGCGCGCCCGAGGCCTGGGCGGCCGGGTACACCGGCAAGGGCGTCAAGGTCGCGCTGCTCGACACCGGCATCGACGTCAATCACCCAGATTTCGCCGGGCTGATCGACGGCACGGTCAGCTTCGTGCCGGGTGAGGCCGTCACCGACGTCAACGGGCACGGCACACATGTGGCCAGCACGATCGTCGGCTCGGGCGCCGCATCCGGAGGCAACTACAAGGGCGTCGCTCCCGGCGCCGACCTGTTCGTCGGCAAGGTGCTCGGCGGYGCGGAGGGCTACGGCCAAGACTCCTGGGTCATGGCCGGCATGCAGTGGGCCGCCGAGTCCGGTGCGGACGTCGTCAACATGAGCCTCGGCGACTCCTACCCGACGGACGGCAGCGACCCGATGTCGCAAACGGTCGACGCGCTGTCCGCGCAGTACGGCACGCTGTTCGTCATCGCCGCCGGCAACGCCGGCCCGGAGAGCATCTCCGCCCCGGGCGCGGCCGCCTCGGCGCTGACCGTGGCCGCCACGGACAAGCAGGACCAGCTCGCGTCCTTCTCCAGCACCGGCCCGCTGGCCTACTCCGGCGGCATGAAGCCGGACATCGCGGCCCCCGGCGTGGACATCACCGCGGCCCGCTCGCAGGAGATGACCGACGGCGGCCAGGGCCTCTACCGCACCATCAGCGGCACCTCGATGGCCACCCCGCACGTGGTCGGCGCGGCGGCGATCCTGGCCCAGCAGCACCCGGACTGGACCGGCGCGCTGCTCAAGGAACACCTGATGAGCACCGCGAAGGGCCTGGACGGCGGGTACTCGCCGTACGAGGTCGGCACCGGCCGTCTCGACGTGGCCGCCGCCGTGCGCACCACGGTCCGCGGCACCGGATCGCTCTTCTTCGGCGACTACACATGGCCGCACGAGCCGAGCGACGTCGCCGTCACCAAGGACCTGACCTTCACCAACTCCGGTTCCAGCGACGTCACGCTGAACCTGACCCTGACCAACGACGACGGCTCGTTCACGCTGGGAGCCACCACCGTGACCGTCCCGGCGGGCGCCGCCGCCGCCGTCCCGGTGACCGGTGACCCGCGAAACGCCTCGGCAGGCCGGCACGTCGGCTACGTCATAGCCGCCGACGCAGCCACGGGGAAGCCGGTGACCCGCACCTCCGTGGCGCTGCTCAAGGAGGAGGAGCGCTACGACCTGAACATCAAGCTGGTCGGCCGGGACGGAAAGCCCGCAGCCGGGCAGGTCACGATCAACCTGGCCGGCGACTTCTGGCCGTGGTCGGTCTACGTCGACGGCTCGACCACCATGCGGATGGCACCCGGCCTGTACACCGTCGCGGCGTACCTCGACGTGGCAGGCGAGCAGGCGGACCACTCGGGTCTGGCCGTGCTGGTCGACCCGGAGACCGTGATCAAGGACGGCTCTGCGGACGTGGTGCTCGACGCGAGCAAGGCACGCCTGCTGCAGACCGAGGCGCCGCAGCGCACCGAGGACCGCCAGCGCAAGGTCGACTTCAACGTCCACTACAAGGGCCTCGACCCGTTCATGGACTACCGCAGCGCGTACGTGCTGCCGCCGTCGTACGACGACATCTACGTCGCGCCGACGGAGCCGATGACGCAGGGCGAGTTCATGCTGATCACCCGCTGGCGCAAGGGCGAGCCGCCACTCAGTCTGAGCACGCCGGGCGACCGGCTCCGCTTCGAGACGCTGGTGCAGGCGGGCAGCGCCCTGGGCACCGCCACGGACACGCTGAACGCCGTCTACGCGGGCAACGGCGCGGCGGCCGAGTACGAGAAGGCCAAGGCCAAGGCCAAGGGCAAGGTCGTCGTCATCGAGCGCAGCGACGAGGTCTCGCCGCAGGAGCGCACCGAGGCCGCGGTCGCGGCCGGTGCGAAAGCGCTGATCGTGGTCAACGACGCTGTCGGTGCCCTGATGGAGTACGTCGGCGAGTCGACCATCCCGGTCGCCACCGTGCACCGCGACGCGGGCAAGAGCCTCATCGCGATGGCCAAGGCCGGCAACCTCATGCTGAACGCGAAGCAGACCGAGTACACACCCTTCGTCTACGACCTGACCCGGGACTACCCCGGCCGGGTGCCGGACCGGGCCCTGGTCTACAAGCCGACCGAGGGCGACCTCGCCCGGATCGATGCCCGCTACTACTCGGCCACGGACGGCGGGTTGGCGGAAGGTTACCGGTCCGACTTCACCCTCAGCCCGTCGTTCAACTTCCCCGAGCCCGAGTGGCACCCGGGCACCCGTACCGAATGGGTGACCCCGGGCCAGGTCTGGCGGGAGTTCCACGCGCAGGGCGTCGATGGGAACTCGCCGTGGGTGATGGTGTCGGGCGACAACACGTATGCCAAGGGCAGCGCCACCCGTCTGGACTGGTTCGCTCCGGCGATCCGGCCCGGCCAGGGCGAGTCCTTCGGCGTGTACAACTCCCGCTGGCAGAACTACATGACCTGGAACGTGCAGGCATGGGCCTCCGCCAGCGACAACATGCGGCTGGGCGGCTTCCTGCAATGGGGTGAGACGCCGACCCACCTGCAGGTCTTCCAGGGCGACACGCTGATCCACGACAACCCGAACAGCACGGACATGCAGTGGATCGAGGTGCYGGCGGGCCACCTGCCCTACCGAGCCATCCTCGACGCGGAACGGCCCGGTGAAGTCTTCCGGTTGTCGACGCGCACCCACACCGAATGG
Organism: Kitasatospora sp. P5_F3; assembly: GCF_054049135.1. Lineage (NCBI taxonomy): Bacteria > Bacillati > Actinomycetota > Actinomycetes > Kitasatosporales > Streptomycetaceae > Kitasatospora > Kitasatospora sp. P5_F3. The sequence continues at coordinate 9,540 of NZ_JBFUMY010000099.1, forward strand.
ACGTTCATGTCCGACACCGTCGACTCTGACTTCTTCGAGCGGTTCTCGGTGCTGAACCTGGACTACAAGCTGGAGTCGGACCTGCACGGCGACGTCAAGGCCAACACGACCCAGGAGATCGCGCTCAAGCCGGTGTCGATGGACTCCGGCACCGTGCCGGGCARCGTCACCACGGTGAAGCTGGACGTCTCCTACGACGACGGCGCCACCTGGCAGGAGGTCACCCTGGCCAAGGGTGCCGACGGCTACTGGACGGGTTCGTTCAGGACGGCGAAGAAGCCCGGCGGATTCATCTCGCTCCGCGCGAGCGCCGGAACGGACAGCGGCTTCAGCGTCAAGAACCAGATCATCCGGGCGTACGGCCTGCGATGAACCACACTGTCGGGCTCCGGGGAGGCGACTCCCCGGGGCCCTTCCCGTCACGCCTGCTCCCAGCAGGGACTATTCAGGGTCTGTCGCCATGGCGCATACTCTCCCCGCTGCGGCAAGCGGAAGAGAGTCGGTCGCCGATGCTGGATGTTCTGGGCCTCGAACCCGATGACGAGCGCGTCTACCGGGCGCTGCTCGGACGGCCGAACTCCACCGCGATGCCGCTGTCGGATCTGCTCGTTCTCTCACAAGCCCACGTCGACAAGGCACTGTCCCGACTGGTCGGATGGGGACTGGTGACCAGGTCGGCGGAAGAGCGGTTCACCGCCGCGCCGCCGGCGATGGCGCTCGGCGCTCTCATCGGCCAGCGCCGAGACGGACTGCGCATGGCCGAGCATGCACTGGTGACCTTCGCCGAGGAACACCGGGCGGCGATGACCGGGAGCAGCATCAGCGATCTGATCGAGGTGGTCACGGGCGTCGACGCCATCCGCCATCGCTTCCTCCAGGTCCAGCAGGCAGCCCGCACGCAGGTCCGCAGCTTCATCACCGCACCGTTCGTCGCCCTGCCGCCCGACGAGAACACGGCCGAGCCCATGGCCATCGGCCGCGGCGTGCACTTCCGGGCGGTACTGGACCGGGCCGTGCTGGCGGAGCCGGGCATCATCGACGATGCGATCGATTCACTGCGCAACGGCGTGCAGTTGCGTGTCGCCGACCAGCTGCCGATGAAGCTCGTACTGGCCGACGCCGACCTCGGCCTGGTCCCGCTCGCGGTCACACCAGACGGAGAGCCCGGCGCCGTGCTGCTGCACCGCAGCGGCCTGTTGGACGCGTTGGACGCGCTGTTCGAGACGGTATGGCACACCGCCCACCCGCTGGAGCTGTCGGGCACCGGTGCAGAAGCCGAAACCACCGTCGAGCTCGGTGCGGAAGGCCCGACCGACCTCGACCGAAAGATCCTCGCGCTCCTGCTGGCCGGTCTGACCGACCCGACGGCCGCGACACAGCTCGGTCTTTCACCGCGCACGCTGCACCGACGCCTGCGCTACCTCATGGACATAGCCGGAGTTCGGACCCGGATGCAGCTTGGCGGATACGCCGTCCRACACGGCTGGGTGAAGCCAGACTGAGCACAGGCTCCGGCAGGAAGCCTCGCGTGGGAAACGATCTTGATCCTCCCGGGAAGAGATCTTCAGTGACCTTCGCCGCTTCTGGTCAGACCCACTCGTGAACAGCCCAGGTATTCAACCGCTTCGACAGGGACGGCGACGGCGCGATCAGCCGCCAGGACTTCACCCTCAGCTTCCGCGACTTCCTCGTCAGCGAGGACTCGGAGGCCATCATCGGCGGCGTCACCCTCGGCGTGCTGTACGCCGGCCGGCACCCCCGCAGGGGCGGGCCGGTCCATGGCCCGCCCTCTCACATGTCTCACGCCGTGACCGGGACCGGCGGTGCCGGCGACAACTGCCCCCTGCCCGGCAGGCCGGTTCCGGCTCCGCTGGGCCGTGGACCGCGGGTGAGAACCGGTTCGGGCCTTCGCCCGTGAAGGTGGACACGCGGTTGGTTGTCACGCGGCGAGCGTGAGTTTAGCTGTGTGGTGTCGGCGTTCGTATTCGTTGGGGCTGAGATGGCCGTTGGCGGAGTGTCGGCGGCGGGTGTTGTAGCGGGTCAGCCAGGCGAAGACGCTCTTTCTGCAGGCGGTGGGGTCGCCGAAGTCGCGGGCGCCCTGGAGCGTTTCGCGTTTGAGGGAGGCGTGGAAGCTCTCGCAGGCCGCGTTGTCCGCGCTGCTGCCGACGGTGCCCATCGACCGGGTGACGCCCAGGTCCGAGCACAGGTCGGCGAAGGCCCGGGACCCGTATTGCGACCCGTGGTCGGTGTGGAACACCGCCCCGTCCAGGCCGCCGCGGGTCGCGGCCGCCATCCGCAGCGCGTCGGCGACCAGGCCGGTGCGCATGTGGTCGGCAATCGACCAGCCCACGACCTTACGGCTGAAGCAGTCCAGCACGGTCGCCAGACAGAGGAACTCCCCACCCGCCAGCGGCAGATACGTGATGTCACCCATGTACTTGCGTCCCGGATCCGAGGCGGTGAAGTCCCGCTCGAACAGGTCTGGGACGACCGTCACGGCCGGGTCCGGGACGGTGGTGCGGACCCTTCTTCGCCGGCGGATGCCGACGATGTGGTGGGTACGCATGACTCGGGCGACCCTCTTGTGGTTGATCCTCGTTCCGGTCTCGCGCAGTTCCGCGGTCACCCTCGGCGAGCCGTAGGCGCCACCGGAATCGGCCTGGATCCGGCGGATCCGTTCGGCCAGGACCTGGTCCTCCTGCTGCCGGACGGCTCTGGCGTCGGCCCCTGCCAGCCACTTGTAGTAGCTGGACCGGTTGACGTCCAGGACCTGGCACAGCCGCTTCACCTCGTAGGCGTCCCGGTGGTCGTGGACGAACTGGAAGCGGCTCACCAGTTCGTCTCGCCGGCGAAATACTTGGCCGCCTTGCGCAGGATGTCCCGCTCGGTGGCCAGCTTCCGCTCGCTCGCCTCAAGCTCGGCCACCCGCGCCTCCAACTGCCGGATCCGCTCGTCCGGATCGGCCGACGCAGCCGGCGGTCCTGCCCGAGGCGGCGTCGTCCCGCCCCGTCGGGCATCCACGGGCGCGATGCCGCGGCGGTCCCGGTCCCTCAGCACCCACTCACGCAGCGTCGCCCTGTTGACGCCCAGGTCAGCGGCGATGTCCTTGCATGTCGCCCCGGGCGTGGACTCGTACAGGGCCACAGCATCGGCCCTGAACTCGTCCGAGTAGTCCTTCATCGCCATCGGCGGTGTTCTCGCTTCCTCCGGATCAAGCAGATCCAGTATCAGCGTGTCCACCCACCAGGGCGAAGCCCCGGCAGCGGCTCGGCAGGGCGGCGGACCGGCTGCTAGGTTGCGACGGTCCATCAGTTCGAGGAAACGGCAAGACTCTTATGCGCATACGCAACACCGTCACCGCACTGGCCCTCGCCGCCAGTTTCGGGGTCACCACGCTCGCCACCGCACCGGCCGCGCAGGCCGGCGCCTACGGCTGCACTCGGGACGGGGTGGCGGCGAACCTGGTCTACACCAAGTCCATCCCGACCGTCACCGGTGGTACCGGCGGAGAGCTGCGCACCTACTGGGACGGGTACGCGAACTGCTCGGTCTTCGTGAAGTCGGCGTACGCGGGCACCAAGACCTGGACGTACCTGTTCATCACGGACCCCGACGGCGACGGTGGCGGCAGCACTAACAGCGGGATGTTCGCCAGCTACGCGGGCCCGGTCTGGGTGCACGCTGTGAACGAGTGCATCAGGGAGCGCATCGTGATGCACGACCCGAACGGCAACACAGTCATCGACTACACCACCTCCTGGCACTCCTGCGGCTAACCCAGGCCGGACGACCGGCCCGGGGGGGCCGGAGAATCACCAATCCCGCGTCTGCGGACAGTCATCCTGACAATTCGGTGACCGTTTCCATGCCAAGCGCCTCACGGGCCGCCTGTTGGCCGCACGCCAGCGGGGTCAACTATGGTGCCGAGGCACAGTAGCGGTGCCCATGCAGCGGGAGCAGTCTGAGAGGACGTTCTGAGCCGGTATGACCGTCTTGTGGTCACCTGATCGTGTGGGCTTGGGCGGTTCAGGCTGGTCGCGCGGCTTGGTCCTGCTGGGCTGTCCGGGTGAGTGACCGCTAGCCCTACAAGAGCGACCTGTCCGATGAGCGGTGGGCGTTGATCGAGCCGGTGATCGCGGCGTGGAAGGCCGACCATCCGTCTCCGACCGAGCATCAGGGTCGGTACGAGATACGGGAGATCGTTAACGCGATCCTGTACCAGGGCAGGACCGGCTGCCAGTGGGACTACCTGCCGCACGACCTGCCGCCGAAGTCGGCCGTCTACTACTACTTCGCGGCCTGGCGCGACGACGGCACGGACGTGAAGATAAACGACCTGCTGCGCTGGCAGGTCCGGGAGAAGGCCGGGAGGTCGGAGGATCCAAGCCTGGTCGTGATCGACACGCAGAGCGTCCGCGCGGCGGTGACCGTGCCCGCGGCCACGACCGGGAAGGACGCGGCCAAGAAGGTGCCCGGACGCAAGCGCGGACTGGCGGTCGACGTCCTCGGCCTGGTCATCGCCGTGACCGTGCTGGCCGCCAGCGCCCACGACAACGTGTTCGGCATCGCCCTGCTCGGCCAGGTCGCCCCCATCGGCACCATCAAGAAGGCGCTAGTGGACCAGGGCTTCAAGAAGATCGTCGTCGAGCACGGCACCGCGGTCGGCATCGACGTCGAGATCGTCGAACGCAACCCCGCGGACAAGGGCGCCGGCTTCGTCCCGCAGGCCAAGAGGTGGATCGTGGAGCAGACGCTCGGCATCCTCATGCTGTTCAGGCGGCTCGTGCGGGACTACGAGAGCAGGCCGAAGTCCTCGGAGTCCAGGGTGCGCTGGGCCATGATCGACGTGATAGCGCGCCGGCTGACCGGTCAGACCACGCCCACCTGGCGCGGGTGACCGCATGGATGACCAGATCACACCACTCCTCGAGCGGATCAAGGCACGCGAGCGGGAGCTTGCTGCCACCGCGGAACAACTCCGTATGCAGATCGACGAGCTCACCGCGCGCCTGCGTGAACTCGACGAGGAGATGGAGAACCTGGCAGTGACCCGCAAGACGCTTCTCGCCCTACCGCCCACTGGCCCGGAGCTGGCCGAATCACGACCCGTGCTGCCGAACCACCCGGCCTACCAGCAGATCCTCGACTCCTTCGCCGACGCCGCCGGGCTGATGCGCGCCCGAGACCTGTGCGAGCGCCTCGACCTCGCCATCATGCCGAAGAACATCGAGAGCACCCGGCACAAGCTCAAGCGCCTGGTCAGCCTCGGGGTCCTCGCCGAGCCCGAACCCGGCTTGTTCGCCCAGCACCGCCCGAGCAACTCCGCAACACCAGCCCACCTGACCCGAGCCGACGGTTGAATCGGGCTGGCGCCCGCCCACGGGCGTCGCCGTGCTGCCCCCGGACGCCCCGAACCTCGCCGACGCCCGGCCCCGGTCGCGAGCGCAAGCCCTTCCGGCTGACGTCGGGGCCGGGCCGAAACCCCTTGGACGGCACGGGGACCGGCTTGCTGAAATGGGAGACGGCCACTGTTGGAGTCGAAGGGATGCGGCGATGACCGAGATCAGGCTGCACCTGTCGGTGCGCGGCCTCACCGACGCGGACCTGCCGTCGTGCGGCTGGGCCGGCTCCCCCAAGCACGTGCGCGAGCTCGTCCACCAGATCCGCCGCGCCGAGACGGGCGAGATCGACTACCTGGCGGTCTGCACGCCGGTCGGGCTCCCGGTGGCGGTCGGCGGCATCGACTACACGGTCAAACCCGGCGCCGGCACGCTCTGGCAACTCGGCGTCCACCCGGCCCTGCAGTCCTGCGGGATCGGCACGCTGCTGATCCGCTCCGCCGAGCAGCGGATCGACTCCCGGGGCCTGGCCCGCGCCGAACTCGGCGTTGAGGAGAGCAACCCGCGCGCCCGCGCCCTCTACGAACGCCTGGGCTACCGGGCCTTCAGCCGCGAGCTCGACTCCTGGGATGTGGAGGCCGAGGACGGTTCGCTCCAGCGGTACGAGACGATGTGCACGCTGATGCGCAAGGACCTGACGTGACACTGGATTTCGCGGCGTTCGTCGCCGACGCGACGGCTGACCCGGCCGTCGTCGGGATCGTCCTCAAGGGCTCCCGGGCCCACGACGGCATGACCACCCGTCACTCCGACCACGACCTCTACGTCATCCTCGCCGACGACGCGGCGAGCGAGCTGGCTGCGCTCGACGGCTACCGCTCCGCGCGGCTCGACCTGGTCGTCACCACCCTCGAACGGTTCCGCCGGCCCGCCGACTGGGAGCGGTACGCCATCGCCCGCTCCCGGGTGCTGGTCGACCGCCGCGACGGGGAGGTCACCCGGATCGTCGCCGCGATGGGGCGGCTCAGCGCCGAGGAGGCTTTCCGGTCCGCCGCCGCCCTGCTGGACGCCTACGCCAACTCGCTCTACCGCTCGGTCAAGAACCACCGCGACGGCAACCCGCTCGCCGGCCACCTCGACGCGGCCGCCAGTGTCGGATTCCTGCTCGACCTGCTCTTCGCCCTGAACCGCCGACCACGCCCCTACAACAAGTACCTGGCTTGGGAGCTCGACCGGTTCCCCCTGCCTGGCTGGGAGAGCGCCGCGCTGCTGGACGCCGTCGCCCGGATCACCGCGACCGGCGAAGTGGCGCCGCAGCAGCAGCTCTTCGCCCAAGTCGAGGCGGCTGCCCGGGCCGCCGGCCACGCGGCGGTGCTGGACGCCTGGGGCGAGGACCTGCTACTGATGCGGCCCCACCCGGACTCGCCGGCCCACCAGTCCTTCTGACCCGGGCCAACAGGCGAATCGGGCAAAGCGGCCCAGAGCGTCCTCCAAGGTTTATTTGAGGCGCCGGGAGCTTGGTGCGACTGGACTACTGCGCCCAGCGTCCCATGGTCGGCGCGGTGCCGATCAGGCACTCGATGTCGGTCTCGAAGCCAACGAGGGCGTGGGCGGTCAGGCGCAGATGGCCCTCAAGGCAGACCAGATTGTCCTGACTCTCGCCGACGAGGATGAGCGGAGGAAACCGCTCGCCCCTGATGAGCGCGTGGGCTGCGTCGACGAACGGTTCGTTGGGAACGTCGAACGCCTGTAGCCCTGCCTTGATGCGTCCGGCCGCGTCGCTCGGCCGACGGCTGCCACCCGACAGTTCGACCCAGTAGGAATAGTCGAGGTAGCGCACGCCGGCCGCCTCGTCGGCGGACAGGAGTGCCCTGGTCCACGTGACTTGAGTGGGGAAGTTCTCGAACAGGTCGCGGTTCTCGCCGTACCCGCGCGTCGCAGCGAGCAGAGCGCGACGTGCGAAGTTCGCTCCAGTGTCGGAGAGGTCCGGATGCGTCAGCAACTGCTCGGTCTGCCCGGCTGCCGCCAGGTGGGACCGGAGGTTCTGGCCAAACCTCCGGCTGGACAGCTCGCCGCTCAAGAAGCAGGCGACCATCTCGTCCTCACTGCTCATGCCCAGTACCCGCACGACCGTCAGCATAGGATCGACCTCGTTCGCCCGGCACTGCCCGGGCAAATCCGTCACTCCGCGCCACCAGCCCACCTGGCCCAAGCCAGCGGTCGAATCGGGCAAAGCGGTTCAGAACGTCCTCTCAGGTGACCTGGTCCCAAGCGGTTGAATGTCGGGTGCTGTCTCAGCCGATCTGGTCCAGGGCCATCGTCATGGCCGAAGTTGCCGTGCCTGCGGGTCGAAGCAGTTGAGGCCCATCGACGAAGCGACGCCCGCCGCGTAGGCGGACGCCTCCATTGCCGTGCTCCAGCGCATCGGGAAGTAGATCAGCGGACCACGGGCCTCCCTGATCAGCGGACCGGTCGACCAAGGTGAGAGGTCGTCCTCATCCTCGGTGAGATCGGGCCACCGTTCCAGGAGCGCGGAGACGAAGGCCGCTATCCGCTCCACCGGAGGAACCGCAGGTGCGTCTGTGTCGATGTACCGGTCATACAAATCCGTGAAGCACAGGGCTGCAGCGGCGTCATCTGCCGGCTGCTCGCCTTCCCACACAGCAAGGTCATAGCTCATGGGTTCTCGACGCTGGGCACGCACAGCGTCGTGTTCGGCGCCGCCGCCCACGCCATCCGCCAGGAACTCGGCGTGATGGTCGCGATGACTTCGGACGCCACCACCCGGGACCTGGTCCCCACCGGCGTCCGCTGACGGATCCGCCTACACGGACTCCGTTCGAGGCAACACCACCCCCATCCCTGCCCCGAAAGAACGCCATGAAAAGACCCCCTGCCGCCGTGCACAGCATCACTGCGGCCCCCTTGCCTGGCCTGCGGTCGACAGCTCCGCCGCGTGTCGCCGGCCCCACACCCCGGCCCGTTCCGACGCAGCGTCAGCGACCTTCCGGGAGCGGCTTGTTCAGGTCCGGCGCCACCGCTCGAGAGACGGCCCTCGGGTCGGCAGTGCTTGCACACACGTGTTCCCCTTCATCCCGGTGGGAGGTCCGCATATGAATACCCTTTGGTGCGCGCGGTTGTCGCGGTTGATGGTGGTCGGCGTGGTCGTGGCGGGGCTGGCGCCCGCAGTCGGGATGGCGCAGGCGGCCGAGGTGAACTCGGCACCGCCCGGTGTGGTGCCCGCACTGCAGCAGTGGTCGGGCGGAACCGGACGGCTGGTGCTGTCGGCGACGAGCCGGGTCGTGGTGCCGACCGGGGCGTCGGCCGGGCTGCAGCAGGTGGCCAAGCAGGTGGCGGCCGACGTGGCCGAGATGACCAAGCTGCATCCCACGGTGGTCACCGGGGCGCCCGCGGCCGGCGACATATCCATACGCGTCGATGCGGCAGCGGACTTCGGATCGGCCAAGGCGGAGTTGCGGCCCGAGGCCTACCGGCTCGCGGTCGGTTCCGGTGTCGAGATCGTCGGCGGGAGCGACAAGGGCGCCTTCTACGGCTCGCGCAGCCTGCTGCAGGCCGTCATCAGCTCGTCCGACGAGCTGAGTCTCCCAGTGGGTACCGCGGTCGACTACCCGGACTACGCCGTGCGCGGGTTCATGCTCGACGTAGGGCGCCGGTTCTTCACACCCGAGTACATCCAGGCCTCGCTGCGCTGGATGGGCTGGCTAAAGATGAACACCCTGCAGATCCACCTGAACGACAACGGGTTCGCTTCGAAGTACGACAACGACTACGCGAAGACCCCGGCGGCGTTCCGGCTCGCGAGCACCAACCCCGCGTTCGCGGGACTCGCGGCCCAGGACGGGTCCTACTCGCGAGCCGACTGGGACGGCTTCGAGACCACGGCGGCGAACAACGCGGTCACGATCGTCCCTGAGATTGACTCGCCCGCGCACGCCCTCGCGTTCATCCACTTCAAGCCCGAACTGGGGCTCAACGGTGGCGCGTCCGACCATCTCGACCTGAGCAAGCCCGCCACCACCGACTTCATGAAGAGCGTCTTCGCCGAGTTCACGCCGTGGTTCCGCGGTCCGGCCGTCCACATCGGCGTGGACGAGTACCCGTCCTCGATGGCGAGTGCCTACAAGACCTACGTCAACACCATGGCCCCGTACGTGCGGTCCCTCGGCAAGAGCGTCAACGCATGGGGCAGCTTCACCCAGATGTCCGGGGGCGGTGCGGGCTACGACAAGAACATGGTGATCAACAGCTGGAACAACAGCTGGTACTCGCCCACGGCCGCCATCGCCGACGGCTACAAGGTGATCAACTCCAACGACGCCCTGCTCTACGTGGTGCCGTTCGCGAACTACTACCACGGCCAGGGGCTCGACGGCGGCTACATCTTCAACAGCTGGGCGCCCAACATCTTCGGCGGCAGCAACAACCTCACCGCGCAGGACCCCAACCTGCTCGGCGCGATGCCGGCGGTCTGGAACGACCAGACCTGGGTGGACTACACCGAGTTGCAGGTCCACGGGCTGATCGAGAAGAGCTTCGCCGCACTGGCCCAGAAGATGTGGTCCCCGACGACGGGCGGGACGGACTACACGGCCTTCCTGCTCAAGGTCGCGACGGTCGGCCAGGGCCCGGGCACGGGTTACCTGCCCGACACGATCACGCTCAACCGCACCCCCGGTGACCTCGCCTACGGCCGCCCGGCCACGGCGTCCTCGACCGAGACGAGCGGGCTCTCCGCCACGAACGCGGTGGACGGCCTGGACGTCAGCCGCTGGGCCAGTTCCTACAACGACAACCAGTGGCTGCGGGTCGACCTCGGGAGCTCCAAGACGTTCACCTCGGTCCGGTTGAACTGGCAGAACGCCTACGGCAAGGACTACGACATCCAGACGTCCAACGACGGGACCACCTGGACCACCGTGGCCCAGCGTCGCGGTCTGGCGGCTTCGGGGGTGGACACGTTGACCTTCCCGGCCGCCACCGGTCGGTACGTCCGGATGCAGGGTCTCACCCGCGGTACCTCGTTCGGCTTCTCGCTCTTCTCGTTCGAGGTGATCAGCGACGACCTCGCGCAGGGGCGCCAGGCGACGGCGTCGTCCACCGAGACGTCGACGCTCGTGGCCGCCAACGCGGTGGACGGCGACGACGCCACGCGCTGGGCCAGCTCGTACAGCGACAACCAGTGGCTGCGGGTCGACCTCGGGAGCTCCAAGACGTTCGCCTCTGTCCGGCTGAGCTGGGAGAACGCCTACGGTAGGGACTACGACATCCAGACCTCCAACGACGGGAGCACCTGGACCACCGTGGCCCAGCGTCGCGGCCGGACGAGTGCGGGTCTGGACATGTTGACCTTCCCGGCCGCCACCGGTCGGTACGTCCGGATGCAGGGCATCACGCGCGCCACCGGCTACGGCTACTCGCTCTACTCGTTCGAGGTCCGGGCCTGACACCGACTGTGGGCCMCCACCAGCCGGTGGTGGCCCACACCGCGTTCTCCCGTTCCGGTGTCTGCGGAGGTGAGAGCCGGTCAGGAGGTCGTACGCCAGTAGCAGCATGTGGGCGGTCGGCAGGCCCTTCAGCTGCGGATCGGCTCCGGCGAGCAGGTTCCGCACACCTGCTGACCACCGCACAGGGTCAATGGTGCTCACGACGGACCATCATTTACCGGCATCGGCGTGGGTTTCATCCGGGATGGCACGTGCCGATCCCACGTGCTCCCCGGATCCTGCAGGCCGACAGGCCAGCCACTGGCTGACGGGCCCTCGCCCCGTCCTACGTGAGGGGGCGAGGGAGCGTCAGAATTCTGACAGCCCCGCCTGACCCTCGACACCCCAACCTCACCCTGACCAGCCGAAGTCAGTAGCTGCTGTGATTGCCGGTTGCGAGTTCGGGTTGTGGGCTGTGCCGCAGGAGGCGGTCGCCGATGGCGTGGACGACGGCGAGGCCAATGACGAGGATGGCGATGCCTGCGAGGATTTCGAAGCCGCGGTGTTCGGCTTCGACGGCGACCTGGCCGGGGGAGGCGAGGGCGAGGACGACGGCGAAGGTGTAGAGGCCGTACATGAGCCAGTACCTGTTGGCCTGGGTGAGAGCGGCGATGAACGCGACGGTGGCGATGGCCGAGGTGACCCAGACGGACGGGGCGAGGATCGCCACGGGCAGGGCGGCGCCGGCGCCGGCGGCGGTGCCGATGGCTTTGCCCCGGATCCGGTCGCGTTTTCCTGTGACGATGTACAGCGCGAGGATGATGATCGGCTCCGGCACCCAGTAGGGCTCGGTCCACCCGAGCGCCACCCCGAGTGCGGCCGCCGGGGCTCGCAGAGCGTCTCCGCCCTGTCCTCAAAAAGGGGGGTAGCGGTGGTGGAACACCAGATCGATCCGGCGTGGAAGGGCCTGGCTGGCCACCTGGCGTAGGTGGTGCGGCAGGTGAGGGCCTGGGCCGCTCGCGGGGCGGGTTCACCACCAAAGTCCACCTGAGTGCCAATGGCCGGTGCCGGCCGCTGTCCCTGCTGGTCACGTCCGGGCAGCGCGCGGACTGCACGCAGTTCGAGCCGGTCATGGAGAAGATCCGCGTTCCGAGGACCGGCTCCGGGCGGCCCCGCAGGCGACCGGACAGCGTCAGTGCCGACAAGGCGTACAGCAACCGCCGGCCCCGGGCCTACCTGCGCAAGCGGGGTATCCGGCACGTGATCCCGGAGAAGGCCGACCAGGCGGCCAACCGCGTCAAGCGCGGCTCGCACGGCGGTCGGCCTCCCGGCTTCGACAAGGAGCGGTACAAGAAGCGCAACGTCGTGGAGCGAGCGATCAACAAGCTCAAGGGCTTTCGAGGTTTGGCAACGCGATATGACAAGCGCGGCCATGTCTTCCTCGGCACCGTCACGTTCGCAGCCATCATCATCTGGCTCCGCTCATGATCGAAGAGACAGACCCTAGCCCCGGCTGCTGGCCGTGATGTTCAGCGGGCCCGGCACCGGCTGGCCGATGGACAAGGCCGGATTCGTCTTCGACGGAGGCGAGCTGACCGGCGACCAGCTCGACCCGCATCATCCTCGATCCCGAAGAAGACACGGAGTGGCAAGTGCGACTGATCGCGCAGTGGGCGGACCTGACGAGCCCGAAGGAGTCCAGCCGCCCCCAGCAGGTTGACTCGGCCCGCCGGACTGGCGCCGCGGTGTACCTGCCCTTCTCCGGAGGGCCCACGAGTTCGTGACCGGCACCGTCAACCGCCCCCGCAGCGACTGAAGCGACTCGCGCTCCGTCTAACCAGCCCGGTCCACCTCCGCCGGGCACCCGTTCACCCGCACGAGGGACGGACACCAGGCGTCTGGCTCGGTAGCCTGCCAACGAGCTGCGCCCCGATGCGCGCAGGAGGGGCGAGGGATCATTGAACGCGTGGGGGCCGCCGGCGTGKGCGGGCGGCCCCCACGGTTTGTGTCGGCGCTGGTCAGCAGCTGGTAAGGGTGTCGCCGGTGTCGGTGGTGCAGGTGTCGGTGCCGAGGCCGCCGTTGGCGGTGTCGCCGCCGGTGCCGTCCTGGACGTTGATGGTGTCGTTGCCCAGGCCGCCGCTCATGGTGTCGGTGCCGGAGGTGTCGACGAGGGTGTCGTTGCCGTTCTGGCCGTCGAGGTCGTCGTTGCCGGGGCCGCCGTAGATGTGGTCGTTGCCGTTGTCGAACAGGTAGAGGAGCGAGCCGAGGAGGGTCTCGCCGTAGTTGGTGTCGTTGCCGGCCTCGCCGTAGAGGTAGTCGGCGCCGTTGCCGCCGCCCAGGATGTCGTCGCCGTCCCCGCCGTAGAGGGTGTCGTCGCCGTTGCCGCCGTCGACGGTGTCGTTGCCGGTGCCGGCGTAGATGACATCGTTGCCGTTGCCGCCGTTGATGGTGTCGTTGCCGCCCAGGCCGCAGATCACGTCGTTGCCGTTGGTGCCGTTGAGCGTGTCGTTGCCGCTGGTCCCGGTGATCGTGCAGCCATGGCCGTTGTTGACCGTGGTGTTCTCCGCGTCGGAGTTGTTGCCCGGCGTTGCGTCGGCGACCGCGGATGTGGTGGTGCCGGTGGCGGTGATCGTGCCGCTCGCCTGCGGTTCGACCGTGACCGTGACGGTCGCGGACGCGGCGTTGGCCAGGGTGCCGATGGTGCAGTTCACCGTCGGCACGCTGATCGTGCACGAGCCCTGCGAGCTGGACGCGGACAGGATCGTCGCGGAGGACCCGGACAGGGTCAGCGCCGAGGTCGTCGATGTGGCGCTCGCTGAGCCGTTGTTGGTCACCGTCTGGGTGTAGGTGACGGTGTCGCCG
>NZ_JBFUMY010000100.1:0-13045 GCF_054049135.1 Kitasatospora sp. P5_F3
GCGGTGACGCCCTCCTGGATCCGGGCGCCGGCACCGTCGTTGAGCGACACCAGCGGGGCACYGGCCGCAATCGCCATGTCCATGATCTTGTGGATCTTCTGCGCATGAGCCTCACCCAGCGCACCACCGAAGATCCGGAAATCGTGGGCGTAGGTGAACACCGTCCGGCCGTGCACCGTACCCCAGCCCACGATCACACCATCGGTGTGCGGCTTCTTCGCCTCCAGCCCGAAACCGGTCGCCCGGTGCCGACGCAACGGCTCCACCTCACGGAACGACCCCTCGTCCAGCAGCAGGTCAATCCGCTCACGAGCCGTCAACTTCCCCTTGGCATGCTGCGCCTCGGTGGCCTTCTCACTGGGGCCGCGCAGCACTTTCGCTCTGAGCTCGTGCAACTCGACAGCCCGCCCCCGCGAAGCGGAGGGCGGGCTGGATAGGGCGGGTTCGGGCGCGAGATACTCCTCCACGGTGGTCATGACAGCGGACCGTAGAAACGGTGCCTAGAGCGGCACTCGGTTTGTGCTCGATGTCAACCGGAGACCCGCTCGGGCGGCCCGACGGTCACCTCTCACCCGACGACGCGGTCCAGCTCCAACACCGGTTCGTCGTCGACCAGATCGAGCCTCGGGTCCGCCGCCAGGAGCGCGATGTGCAGGCGCTGCAGCCGGGCGGAGGGCTCGATGCCGAGTTCGGCGATCAGAGTGCTGCGCAGCCGCTGGTAGGTCTCCAGGGCCTGCCAGGAGCGGCCCGAGCGGTACTGGGCGAGCATGAACTGGGCGTGCAGCCCCTCGTGCATGGGGTGGCGGGCCGAGAGCACCGTCAGCTCGCTGAGCAGGTTCGCATGCCGGCCGAGCCGGAGGTCTGCGGCCACCCTGCCCTCCAACGCACCGAGCCTGGCCTCCTCCAGCCGCAGCACCTCGATCTCCAGCACCCGGCCGACCTGAACGTCCACCAGAGCCGGGCCGCGCCACAGTTTGAGGGCCTGCCCGAGCAGCAGTGAGGCGGTCGCGTCGTCCCCCGCGGCCAACGCGGCCTGTCCCAGCCCCAGGATCCGTTCGAACTCGGAGCTGTCCACCTCGCCCGGCTGGACGTCGAGCAGGTAGCCGCCGTGCCGGGTGACCAGGACCCCCTTGGCCGCGGCGTGCTGGTCCGTACCGAAGGCGGTCGCGAGCCGTCTGCGCAGCTGCAGGATGTAGGTCTGGAGCGTGGTGGTGGCGGTGCGCGGCGGCTCCTCCCCCCAGATCTCCTCCATCAGCGTCGGTACGGTCACCATCTGGTTCGCCTGGAGAGCCAGGAGCGCCAGGATCTGCCGCGGCTTGGCCGCGGTGGGAAGAATCGACGTCTGTTGCTCATGAGCGACGAAGGGGCCCAGAAGATTGATCTGCACGGATCCGCCTCCTTTCGAGAGCTGAGTGTGCGCCCCGAGAGCCACCGCACCCGGATGCGCTCTCAAGAGACTGCCACGCGCACAGCCTGCTCCGACAGTGAGATCTTCACGGGTTGACCGGGACTTCACCCCGCCTGCGGGCATGAGAAGTTCACCCTCGACGCATGACGGTTCCACTGTCCCGGCGCCGCCCGAATCACACAGACTTCCGAGGCGTACCACCCACCAGTTCAGGCAGCCTTGAGCAACCGGAGAGTCTTCGTGCGTGCCACCGATCTTCCCTCTGCACCGTCCACCCGCGACCTTGAGTGCGACTGGCGTTTCGCCGAACTCGTGGTCTGGACGCACCTCGACCCGGAACTGCGCGCCCGGTACGCCGTCGACCCCCGGGCCGTGCTGGCCGAGTTCGACGTGACGCTGCCGGCCGGCACGGCCGCGCCCGCGCTCCGCCGGTCGCAGCACCCGCCGGTGGTCGTCGAGGATCTCGGCCGGGCGGCCGCGGCCATGATGAGCATCTGTCTGAGTTCCGGCGAATGATGCCTGACGCGATCCGCGAGGTGCCGTCGCCGCGAGGCTCCCTGGTGGGGTTCAAGCGCCACGTACGGGCCGAGGTGGTCGCCGGGGACGGCGTCTACCTGATCTCGGAGCGGGGCACGACACGTCTGCACGCCCCCCACCTGGAGACCGTGGGTCCACTGCTGGACGGTACCCGGGGCATCGCGGCGCTGGTCCGCGATGCCCCGGGTACGACCGCCGCGGAGATAGCCGAGCTGCTCTGCTCGCTCTCCGAGGCGGGGCTGGTCTCCTACCGCTCCCCGCGCGCGAGCGGCTCTCCCGACTTCCGGGCCGCCGAGGCCTTCTGGGATCTGGCCGGCCTGGAAGGACCGAACTCGGCCGAGCGGGCCGGCACCGCCAGAACCAGGGTGCTGACCGTGGGCCGGGTGGACGGGACGGCGGTGCGGCAGGCACTGGAGGGCGCCGGGCTCGCCTGTCTCCCGCCCGAGGCCGGAATCGAGGACGCGGATCTCACCGTGGTCGTCTGCGACGACTACCTCGCGCCCGCGCTGCGCCGGATCGACGCCCGGCAGCGGGCGGTCGGGCAGCCCTGGCTGCTCGCCAACCCGACCGGCTCGATCGTCTGGACCGGCCCGGTGTTCGAGCCGGGTACCGGCGCCTGCTGGTCCTGCCTGACCCACCGGCTGCGCGCCCACCGGCAGCCCGAACTGGCCCTCCAGCAGGCGCTCCGGATGCGCGAGGCACCGCAGGGCCCGACCGCCGCACTGCCGGTGACCCAGGGGATCGGCCTGCAGTTGGCCGCCCTGGAGGCCGTCAAGTGGCTTACGGGGCACCGGCATCCGGGGCAGCGGGCGGTCCACACGCTCGACACGCTGACCCTGGAGACGCGGACCCACACGCTCGTGCACCGCCCGCAGTGCCCGGACTGCGGAACGCCGGCAGCCGGATCGTCCGCAGCCGCCCGACCGGTGCTGCTGCGTTCCCGGCCGAAGACCTCCATCGGTGGCAACGGCCACCGCTGCCTGACGCCGCAACAGGTGCTGGACAGGTACGGACACCTGGTGAGTCCGGTGACCGGGGCCGTCAAGGAGATCAGCCGCTCCCGGTACGGGCCTTCGTTCCTCAACTCCTTCATCTCCGGGCACAACCTCGCCACGCACTCGCCCGGCCTGCCGGGCACCCGGCAGTTCAGCGGTGGCAAGGGCGTCACCGAACTGGACGCCAGGGTCAGCGCGCTGTGCGAGGCGCTGGAGCGCTGCTCCGGCACGTACGAGCAGAACGAGCCCGTGGTCCGGGACACCCTGCGGGGGCTCGGCGAGGCGGCCGTCCACCCCAACCGGATCCAGCTGTACGACGAGCGCCAGTACCGTGACCGCACCCGCTGGAACGCCCGGCACTCCGGCTTCCACTACGTCTGCGATCCGCTCGACGACCGCACCCCGATCGACTGGACGCCGGTCTGGTCGCTCACCGAGGAGCGGCAGCGGATGCTGCCCACCTCCCTGCTCTACTACGACGCACCGCGCCCGGTGCCCGGAAAGCACTTCGCCAGAGCCGACTCCAACGGGTGCGCCGCCGGCAGCAGTCTGGAGGACGCCGTCCTCCAGGGGTTCTTCGAACTGGTGGAACGGGACGCCGTCGCCCTGTGGTGGTACAACCGGACTCGTCAGCCCGGGGTGGATCTGGCCGCCTTCGCAGACCCGTGGATCGGTGAACTCCAGCAGGTGCACCGCGAGTTGGGGAGAGAGGTCTGGGCACTCGACCTGACGGCCGACTTCGGCGTCCCGGTGATGGCCGCGCTGTCCCGTCGGACGGACAAGCCCGCCGAGGACATCGTGTTCGGCTTCGGCGCCCACTTCGACCCGTCGGTCGCCGTCCGACGGGCCCTGGCCGAGATGAACCAGCTGCTCCCCGGCGCGGTGGGCGCCACCGCCGACGGCACCGGCTACACCCTCCGGGACCCCGACGCGCTCCGGTGGTGGCGCACCGCCACCACCGCCGGCCGGCCCTATCTGCTCCCGCACGACGACCGGCCGGCCACCGGGCCCGACACTCACCCCCGGGTCGTGCGCCCCGACCTCCGGGACGACGTCACCGCGGCCGGTGAACTCGTCCGCCGCCACGGCATGGAACTGCTGGTGCTGGACCAGACCCGCCCGGACATCGGGCTCCCCGTGGTGCGGGTGGTGGTACCCGGGATGCGGTCCTTCTGGTCGCGGTTCGGCCCGGGGCGCCTGTACGACGTGCCGGTCACCCTCGGCCGGCTCGCCGAACCGACGGCCTATCAGGACCTCAACCCGACCCTGATGTTCGTCTGAGACCTACCGGCGATCGAAGGGCCGAGCAGTCCGGCTCCAGTGAGATTCGAGCGTCGTCCGCCAACCTCGGAGTCCTGGACAGCGCCGACGCCGGAGACCGACGTGATCGTCTCGCCCGACCCCGAAGACCTGGCGCCACGACGCCTGTGGTCCCTGCGGGAGGATGTCCACGTCGAACTGCCCGATCCGGGCGGGGACGTGCTGCTGCACAGCCGCTGGCAGACCGAGCGGGTGGTCCGGCCCGACCGGACCACCCGCGAGGCGTTGCTACGGATGCGACTCGGGCCGGTCTCGCTCCGGAACGTGCTGGACGGCGCCGAGGACGGCGCCGAGGAGCGACTCTCCCGGGCCCTGCACGGGATTCAGCACCTGGTCGTCCGCTCGATCGGGATGACCGGCTCGCAGTCCCCACTGCTGTCGTTCGTCCCCATGTCGCCGAGGGCGTCGCTGGATCTCCCCGGTGTCCCGCCGGACCGGCCCGTCCGGCTGTCCCGCTTCGCCCACCTGCACAGCGAGGGCCGGGGCTTCGTGCTGGAGTCCCCGCTCTCGCTGTTCCGGGTGACCGCCCACCGGGGGGCTGGGGGCGAGTTGCTGGCCTCGCTCGGCTGGACGGCGACGCCCGAGGAACTGCTCAAGACCGTGCCGCTCCCCCGCTCCGTCGTACTGGACCTGCTCGCCCACCTGCTGGCGGCCGGACTCGTGATCACCGACGAGGACCACGGCGTCGAGCCGGAATCCGCCTCCGCCGAGCCCACGTTCGCCGAAGACAGCGACCCCGTCCTGGCCACCTGGTCCCCGGTGGACCTGCTCTTCCACACCCGGAGCACCACCGGCCGGCACGACCACGACTTCGGCGCCACCTTCTCCCACGCCCTTCGCCTGGTGCCCGAGCCGGCCGTCCGGCCGCTGCCGGACGGGCCGCGGTTCCCGCTGCCGGCCGTCCACGGCATCACGGCCGACGGTCCGGCACCGCTCGCCGACGCACTCGACGCCGGCCCTCGCCCCCTCGGGCAGGCTTCGGAGAGCGAGCTGACCATGGCTCAGATCGGTGAACTCCTGCACCGGTCGTTGCGGGTCCGCTCGGTGTCGGTGGACCCGACCGCGCCGGCCGCCTACCAGATCAGCGACCGCCCCTACACCAGCATCAGCGGGAGCCATCCGCTGGAGGCGTATCTCACGGTCACCCGCTGCGCCGGGCTGCCGCCCGGCATCTTCCACTACGACCCCGCCGAGCACCAACTGACCCTGGTGAACCGGAACGAGGCCGACCTGGCCGAGCTCCTCACCTGCATCCGGGCCGCTGCGGGTCTCACCGCGGCTCCCCCGGCGATCATCACGCTGACCGCACGATTCTCCCGGGTCACCTGGAAGTTCAGCGCCCTGGGCTACGCCCTGGTGCTCCGCGACACCGGGGCCGCGCTGCAGACCCTGAACCTGGCGGCCACCGTCATGGGCCTGACCACCGCCGTTCTCGGGAACTCGGACGCCGACCTGGCGCCCCGGTGTGTGGGCCTCGACTGGCGGTCCGAGTCCCCCGTCGGCCAACTGATCATCGGCCCGTCCCACGCTCCGGCGGACGGGTGCCCCTGACCCGCCGGTAACCCACCTGTAACCCGCCTGCCAAGTTGGAATTCCGTGCCGGATCGAGCCGCCAACCCTTAGGCTCGGTCCTGGAGTCGGCAAGCCGGAAGGGTACGGATGGGCGTCCAGTCAGGAGAAGGGCAGCCCTCGGCCTCGCTGCCGCAGGAAGCCCGACGACCATTCAGGCGGTTACGCGCGGTGGCACGACGCCGGGCTCGGGACCTCCCGGACACTCCGGTGCCCCGGTTCGCGGTGGTCATCCTCTGTTTCGTGCTGGTCGCGTTCATGGTGCAGGTCTCGGTGAACCTCTCGGTGGCGAGACCCGGCGGGGCCACTCCGGTGGTCGGGACGCTGTGCTTCGCAGTCATCGACGTCATCCAACTCACCCACTCACTACCCCAGATGGCTGCGTTCCGGCGCAGATACGGCAACTGGACGCTGAGCGCCCAAGCCCTGCTGACCTACCTGCCGATCTTCCTCTTCGGCGATGTCTGGGGCGCGGCCGGCGGGTTCCTCTCGGGTTCGGCGCTGCTCCTGCTGCCGACCGTCTGGGGCTGGACGGCCTTCACGCTGGTGACGCTCTCCATCCCGGCGATCGCGGTGGCCAATCACAGCGACTTCCAGACCACCGTCTACGTCGTCATCTCGACGATGCTCAGCGGGCTGGTGGTCTACGGCCTCAGCCGACTGGCCGGCCTGGTGGTCGAACTCCACCGGGCGCAGCAGAAGTTGGCCCAGATGGCGGTGGCGCAGGAACGGCTGCGGTTCGCCCGGGACCTGCACGATCTGCTCGGTTACAGCCTGTCCGCGATCACCCTGAAGAGCGAGGTGGCCATCCGGCTGGTCCCCAAACACCGGGGCCGGGCGGTCGACGAGCTGACCTCGATACTGGAGATCTCGCGTCAGGCGCTGTCCGACGTCCGCGCCGTCGCCAGCAGCTACCGCGACATGTCGCTCTCCGGCGAGGTCGCGGCGGCCGAGGCGATGCTCAGTACCGCCGACATCGACGTCGAGGTCCGGCTCTGCGACCCCCCGCTCTCCCTGAACGGGCAGATCGACACCGTGCTGGCCACCGTGCTGCGCGAGGCCGTCACCAACATGCTCCGGCACAGCAAAGTGCAGCACTGTCTGGTCACGACCGTGCGGGACGGCTCGCTGGTCAGGCTCACCATCGTCAACGACGGCGTGACCGACGAACCCGAGACGGCGGCCGCCGCCACCCGGAAGTTCAGCGAACGCAGCGGCAGCGGGCTGGCCAACCTCGACAGCCGGGTGGCGGCGATAGGCGGGCGGCTGACCGCGGGCGTGCGGCCGGACGGCCGGTTCCAGCTGGTCGCCGAGGCGCCGCTCGAACCGGCCGTGAACCTGCGGGTGGCGTCCTGAGTCACCGTCAGCGGCGTCAGAGCAGCAGCCAGCCGGCCTCCTCCGCGATCCGGATGGCGTCCACCCGGTTGCGAGCGTTCAGCTTGGTGACGACGGTCGTCAGATAGTTGCGCACGGTGCCCGCCGAGAGGAAGAGCGCCGCCGCGATCTCCACCACCTCAGCCCCGCCGGCGGCCATCAGCAACACGTCCACCTCCCGCTTGGTGAGCGGGTTCTCCCCCGAATCCCAGGCCGCCATCGCGAGCTGCGGGTCGACCACCCGCTCCCCGGCCACCACCTTGCGGATCGCCTGGGCCAGCTCGGCCGGCGGCGCGTCCTTGAGCAGGAACCCGCCCACCTTGGCCGCCATCGCCCGGCGCAGCGTGCCGGGTCGGCCGAGGCTGGTGAGGATCAGCGTCCGACAGCTCGGCAGCTGTTCGTGCAGCAGGGTCGCAGCGGTCAGCCCGTCCACACCGGGCAGGTCGATGTCGAGAACCGCGATGTCCGGCCGATGGGCCAGGGCCTGAGGGAGGATCGAGTCCCCGTGGTCGACCTCCGCGACCACTTCGATGTCCTGCTCCATGCCGAGCAGGGCCACCAGTGCCCCCCTGACCATGTGCATATCCTCAGCGAGCAGTACCCGAATCACAATCCCCCCCGCTCGAATCGATCCGACGAACAAACGTCAGATGATCAAGCGTAGACCCAGCGGCAAAAGGATCACTTTAGGCGCCAGGTGGCGGGACAGTCATACCGGCGACTTCGATCAGTGCGTCCAACAGACCGTCGTCCAGCATGGTGTGGGCCGCGATATCGGCGGTGTCGCCGAAACCCGCGTCGAACAGGGCGACACTCACCGTGTAGGCACCGTCGTCCACCGTCCAGGTGCCGAAGCTCCACTCGTCCCCGGTGCCGGGCGAGCCGTCCGGACGCAGCACCTGGACCCGCTCGTCGCCTGCCGTCGGCGTGAAGCCGAACTCGGTGAACCGGAACCGCAGGCCCTGGCCGATCGCCTTGCTGTAGGCCTCCTTGAGCGTCCACAGCCGCACCAGGGCAAGGTTCCGCTGCTGCTCCGGCAGCTCCTGCAGCCGGGCGGTCTCGTGCGGGGTGCAGATCTGCTTCTCCGCACCCGTCCCGAGCAGCCGGCGGCTCTCCAGCTCCGCGTCCACACCGATCCAGCCCCGGCGGGTCAGGCCGACCACCAGCAGGTCCTCGGTGTGGCTGAGACTGATGTCGACCTGGTCGCAGCCTCGCAGGTACGGCCGCCCGCCCAGCTTGTACGCCAGGTCGACCGACTCCGGGGAGGCCTGCAACGCATTGCCCGCCGCGTGCTTGAGCAGCAGCCGGGAGGCCAGGAAGCGAGACCTGACCTGCTCGTGCGACATGGCCTGGTAGCGCGCCCAGTCGCGGCCGAGCACGGCGACCTCCCGCTCCGACGGCTCGACGGCCGGCTCCGCCACCGGGAGCCAGTCCCCCAGTCGGGACACCAGGACCGCGCTGCCGCGCACGTCGAGCGCCTCCCGGACGGCATCCCACGGACCGTCAGGGCCGGTCAGCCGGATCGGCGCACCGACCGCCGCCGCCGGAACGGTGACCGGCATCATGGGCGGCCCTCCTCGGCGAGGTCGGTCAGGTCGGTCAGGTCGGTCAGGTACTCGACCAGCGTGGTGACGCTCACCAGGCTGCCCACCATCTCCGAGAGCGACAGCTCACCGAGCTCCGGGAGACGGTTCTCGATCCGGTACTTCAACTGCATCAGCATCACCGAGTCGAACCCGAGGTCGTCGTAGAACCGCGCGTCGGCGTTCGCCGGGACGGCCGTCTCCGGGGCCTGGTCGGCCAGCACCGCGGCGACCTCCGCCGACACCAGCTCCAGCAGCCCCGGTGCCGGCCGGTCGAGCACCGCGCCGGGGCTCTCCGCCCGCGGGCTCATGACCGCTCCCCGGCGGCGGCGCACTGCTGCGGGCCGGCCGGTCGGCAGCACCTCTGACGAAACATCATATTCAGTCCCTCCAATGGGCATCTGCGACGCGGTGCGCTCTCAGGACGCCGGGCGGGCCGCGGTCGGGGAGTCGTACAGGTCGAAGCTGCCGCCCGAGTGGTAGCGGCGGAACAGCTCCTCCAGCACCTGATCGTCGGCGCCGGGGGCGCGCTCCGACAGGCCGAGGCCGAGCCGTCGGCAGATCCTCAGCAGGGCGGTGACCAGCCAGGCCGGCCGGCCCAGGAAGGTCTCCGGACCACCCTGCTGGTGCCGCCAGACCCCCAGGGCGGCGGCGGCGGCGAGCAGCAGGGTGTAGCGGTCCGCCAGCGCGTAACTGCGAGGACTGGCAAGCCCGTTGCGGTCCTGGAGCGACAGGCTTCGGCAGGCCGAGCGGAGTTCGTGCAGCTCCGCGACGAGCGACCGGGCCAGCACCCGCAGCACGTCCCGGCTCTCCCCGCCCGCCTCGGACTGCTCCAACCAGACTGCCGCCGAGACGAGTTCGGCGGCCAGCGGGTCACTGTCGCCGACCGCGCCCAGCCGGGTGACGTCCAGCGCGGGCAGGTCGTCCAGCATCCGGAACAGCGCCGGGTCCGGCTGGGGTTCGGCGAACCAGGCCCGGTCCGCAAGCACCGGCAGCCGGGGGATGATCGTCGACTGGCAGGCCGCCGTGCCGGAGTGTCCGAGGCTGGTGATCGGCAGGTCCCTGACGTGCTTCTGGAAGATCCCGTACTCACCCTCCTTCACGTACAGGCTGGAGCCGAGCAGCACCGAGAGGTCATAGACCAGGTCGCTGAGCAGAATCGGCAGCAGGTACTTGGTGGCCGCCGCGTAGACGCCGGTGGCCTCCGGGTGGAGGTGCACGCCGCGGGTCGCGGTCAGGGCCAGGCTGTCGCAGACCAGCAGGTCGGCGAAGGAGCCGGCCAGACTGGCCCTGGCCTGCGGATTACGCATCACCGGACGGCCGTTCAGACCCCGGTCGAGGGCGAACCGCAGGGCGGTGCGCAGCACCGTGTCGCAGCCGGCCAGCACCATCGAGGGCAGCACGCTGCGGGTGAGTTGGAAGGAGCTGAGCGCCAGGTCGACGCCGTCACCCCACCCGCCGAGCAGGGCGTCCCGGGGGACGGGGCAGTCCTCGAAGCCGAGACCGCTCATCCAGCAGCCGCGCAGGCCGACCGTCCGGTACCGGGGCAGGTCGCGCACCCGGTCGGCGGGTAGTGCCGCCCGGTCGAGCAGCAGGGCCGAGTGACTCCGGCTGCCCGGACGGGTGTCGGTACGGCAGAACATCACCAGGGCGTCGGCGTGTGCGGCGTTGACGATCACCCGCTTGGCACCGTCGAGCCGCAGGCCCCGGCCCGACGGATCGGACCTGAGGCTGAACTCGTCCCGCAGGAAGGCGTTCCCGTGGGCCAGGTCCCGGTAGGCGACGGCCAGTCTGCCGCCGCCGAGCAGCACCTCGGCGGCCTGGCGCTGCTGCCGCTCGGTGCCGCCGGCCCAGACCGAGGTCGCCGCCAGGAAGGACCCGGCGCCGTAGCCGACACCGAGCGAGGGATCCCGCCGGAAGACCGGGCGCAACATCCGCGCCAGCACGTCCACCCGGTCGAACCGGCCGCCGAGCCGCTCGGGCACGAACTCCGCGTTCAACCCGATCCGGTGCAGCAACTGCACTGCATCAGCCGGGAGTTCGCCACGCTCGTCGGCGGCCAGCACTGCGCTGTGACCGTACGGGTTGGCCGGATCCCACGGGTCGCCGAATCCCTCCTCCAGTTGCGCGAGCCGCCGTTGCACGGCCGGCTCGGTGGCACCGGCCGTGGCCATGGCCGTCGTCGAAAGGGTCATCAGGGTGCCTCCGTACGAATCGGGGCGGCGCCGACCAGCTGTGCGACCTCGGGCTCGACCACCTGGTGCAGGGCCTGCAGCCGCCCGGCCAGGAAGAGCCGCCGCATCGCGGACCGCTCCACCTTGCCGCTGGTGGTCCGGCGGACCGTTCCGGGCCGGACCAGCAGCACGCTGCCCGCCCTGGCCTCGAACTCCTGCGAGACGCACCTGCGGACCGCCAGGTTGAGGGCGGGCAGGTCCAGGTCGTAGCGGCTGCCCGTCCGCACCTCCTGCACGACGACCAGGTGGCTGCGGTCCGGCTCCACCGCGAACACCACGGCCGAACCGAACAGGCTGCTGACCTTCTGCACCGTGCGCTCGATGTCCTGCGGGTAGAGGTTGCGGCCGGCCACCACCAGCAGGTCCTTGATCCGGCCGGTGATGAACAGCTCGCCGTCCCGGAGCACGCCGAGGTCGCCGGTGCGCAGAAAGTCCGGCTCGCCCTCGGCGGTGGCCGTCCGGAACGTCCGGTTGGTCTCCAGCGGACGCTTCCAGTACCCCTGCGCCACGCTCTCTCCGCGCACCCACACCTCGCCGACCTGGCCTTCGTCGAGCGTCCGGCGGGTCCGGGGGTCGACGATCCGCAGGTCGAGGCCGCTGGAGCCGGGGCGACCGCAGCTCACCAGGCTGCGGACGGAGCCGCCGGGCAGTGGGTCACTGAGCTGGTGCTTCTCCAGCGATCCGGCATCCACCACCCGCTCGACCGGACCGGCCCCGCCCGGCCCGGCGGGACGTCCGAAGGCCAGCAGGGTGGCCTCGGCCAGCCCGTACGCGGGCACGAAGGCGTCGGAGCTGAAACCTACCGGGCCGAAGCGCTCGGCGAACGCCCGCAGGGTGTCCGCCCGAACGGGCTCGGCCCCGTTCACGGCGGTCCGCCAGCCGGACAGGTCGAGGCCTTCGAGCTGACGGTCGGTCACCCGGCGCACGCAGAGGTCGTAGCCCAGATCGGGCCCGCCGCTGACGGTGATCCCGTACCGGCTGACGGCCTGCAGCCACCGGACGGGGTGCCGGACGAAGGTCTCGGGCGGCAGCAGCACCCCGGTCCCGCCCAGCCAGAGCGGGTGCAGCAACTGGCCTACCAGGCCCATGTCGTGATGGAACGGCAGCCAGCCGCCGATCCGCGACTCCGGCGTCGTACCGAGCAGGGCCGCGATCTGGCGCTGGTTGGCGAGCAGGTTCCGGTGGGTCACCATGACACCGCGCGGTTCGCTGGTGGAGCCGGAGGTGTACTGCAGGACGGCCAGGTCGTCGGCGCCCGCCGCGGGCAGCCGCCGGCCGTCGGCCTCGGGCAGCTCGGCGCCGTCCAGGGCCAGGCACGGGATCTGGGTGCTGCCGGCGCTCGCCAGCAGTCTCGATATCTGCGGGGCGGACTGACGGTCGGTCAGCACCAGGGCCACCGCGGCGTCCTTGAGGATGCCCAGTACCCGGCTGTCACGGGTGTGACGGCCGTTGGGCGAGGGTGCCGGCACCGCCACCGCGCCCGCGTACAGGCAGCCGAGGAAGGAGACCGCGAAGCGCTGGGCGTCGGGCTGCAGGATCAGCACGTGCCGACCGGTCAACCCGCGCTCCAGCAGCCAGCCGGCCACCCTGCGCGCGGCCAGGTCCAGCTCGCGGTAGGTCAGCCGCTCCGCCCGCAGCCCGTCCGGGGCGGCGGGCCTGGCACCCCGGACGGCCCCGTCGTCCTGCAGGAACAGGTAGGCGTCCTGCTCCGGCCGCTCCTCGGCGTGCCGTGACAGCACTTCGGCGAAGGTCACTGGCTCCGTCA
The DNA here is from genome assembly GCF_054049135.1 of Kitasatospora sp. P5_F3. Classification (NCBI taxonomy): domain Bacteria; kingdom Bacillati; phylum Actinomycetota; class Actinomycetes; order Kitasatosporales; family Streptomycetaceae; genus Kitasatospora; species Kitasatospora sp. P5_F3. The sequence goes on from NZ_JBFUMY010000100.1 coordinate 12,786, forward strand.
TCGATTCCCCCGGTTCCTCACGTCTGGGACGGCGCGCGGCAGCCGCGCCTCCGTTCCAAGAGCTGCGACCGCGGTACGTGACAGCCGCCCAGATGGGCGTTTCAGCCCGCCCGTGACAGGGTCGGGTCACGCGCTAGAGTCCTTCTGGACTACCACTGGGCAGTCCGGACGGGCAGCCGGAATGCTCGTCCGGGCTCGACCCGACAGCGCACGGACACCGCGCGGGCACAAGGAAAGGCCCCCACCTCACGGTGGGGGCC
>NZ_JBFUMY010000101.1:0-12639 GCF_054049135.1 Kitasatospora sp. P5_F3
GTGCGGGCCGCCGTCAGATCAGGCGAGGCTCAGGAGTTGGTCGGGAACCCGAGGTTGATCCCGCCGTGCGACGGGTCCAGCCACCGCGAGGTGACGGCCTTGCCGCGGGTGAAGAACTGGACGCCGTCCGGGCCGTAGGCGTGCGTGTCGCCGAACAGCGAGGCCTTCCAGCCGCCGAAGGAGTAGTAGGCGACCGGCACTGGGATCGGCACGTTGATGCCGATCATGCCGACCTCCACCTCGTGCTGGAAGCGCCGGGCCGCGCCTCCGTCGTTGGTGAAGATGGCGGTGCCGTTGCCGTACGGGTTGCTGTTGATCAGCTCCAGGCCCTCCTGGTAGGAGGCGACCCGGACGACCGACAGCACGGGGCCGAAGATCTCGTCGTTGTAGACCGACATGCCGGGCTTGACGTGGTCGAACAGGGTCGGGCCGAGCCAGAAGCCGTCGGCCGTGGGGGTGCCGGTGGCGTCCTCTCCCGTGATCGCGTGCTTTCGGCCGTCCACGGCCAGCTCGGCGCCGTCGGCGAGGCCGGACTCGACGTACGAGGTGACCTTGTCGCGGTGCTGGCCGGTGACCAGCGGGCCCATCTCGCTCTCACCGTTGCAGCCCGGGCCGACCTTGAGGGTGGCCATCCGCTGCTTGATCTTCTCGACCAGCTCGTCGCCGATCGGGTCGACCGCGACCAGGACGGAGATCGCCATGCAGCGCTCGCCGGCCGCGCCGAAGCCGGCGTTGATGGCCGCGTCGGCGCTCAGGTCGAGGTCGGCGTCCGGCAGCACCAGCATGTGGTTCTTGGCGCCGCCGAGGGCCTGCACGCGCTTGCCGTACCGGGTGCCGGTCTCGTAGACGTAGCGGGCGATCGGGGTGGAGCCGACGAAGCTGACGGCCTTGATGTCGGGGTGCTCGAGCAGGCGGTCGACGGCGACCTTGTCACCGTGCACGACGTTGAAGACACCGTCCGGGAGGCCGGCCTCCTTCCACAGCTCAGCCATGAAGTTGGCGGCCGACGGGTCCTTCTCGGAGGGCTTGAGGATGACGGTGTTCCCGGCCGCGATGGCGATCGGGAAGAACCACATCGGCACCATCGCCGGGAAGTTGAACGGCGAGATGATCGCGACCGGGCCGAGCGCCTGGCGGATCGAGTAGACGTCGATGCCGGTGGAGGCCTGCTCGGAGAAGCCGCCCTTCACCAACTGCGGGATACCGCAGGCGTACTCGATGACCTCCTGGCCGCGGGCCAGCTCGCCGAGGGCGTCCGAGTGCACCTTGCCGTGCTCGGAGACGATGATCGAGGCCAGCTCGTCCTTGCGGGCGTTGAACAGCTCGCGGAAAGCGAAGAGCACCTGGGTGCGCTTGGCGATCGAGGCGTTCCGCCACTCGCCGAAGGCGGAGGCGGCCGCGGCCACGGCCTGGTCGACCTCGGCGATCGAGGCGAAGTCCACCTGCCCGGTGACCTGGCCGGTGGCGGGGTCGAAGATGTCGCCGCGCCGCGGGGCGGAGCCGGCGGTGGCGACGGCGGCGCCGTCGATCCAGTGGGTGATGTGCTTGCTCAAGGTCGTCTGCCTCCGAAGTCCGTTCGGCGCCTCGGCCGACGGTCCCTGTACGGCGCCGCCGGCATCGGCCGGGCGGCGGGATCACGGGCTACCGCGCTCGTTCTCCAGTCTGCTCACCCGCGGGCCCCGGCTCAACGAACAGGCTGACGGGGAATGGAGATTCAGCCTTACAGGTCGTCGCCGAGCCACTCCCGGCAGGGACGTTTCTGCACCAGCTCCCCAGCACCTGCCGCCCGGCACCAGCCACCCCGCACCAACCACCCCGCACAAGCCACCCCGCCCTCACAGCAGCCGGGCCGCCGCGTCGTGCAGGGCCAGCTCCAGCACCGCCGGATCGGTCAGCCGCCCCGACCCGTCCGGTGCGGCCAGCCAGCGCAGCCCCCGGGCGGCCCCGGCCGGGTGCGGCAGCGCCACCCAGGTGCCGGCGCCCGCACTCCGTACGCCGGTGCCCACCCAACGCCCAGCGGTGCCGACCGGCACCAGGAAGCCGAGCTGCCCGTCCGCGAAGTCCGCGTACACCGGCCCGGCACCGCGAGCCCTGGTACCGGCCCCCCGGGCGAGCAGGTCGAAGGTCGGGTGGCCCAGCGGTCCGGGGACCAGCAGCACGTCCCAGAGCCGCCCGGCCGGGAGCAGCATGACGCCCCGGCCGCTGCTCTCCCACTCGGTGCGGCAGGCCTGCGGGTCGGGTGCCGCGGCGGCCAGCCAGTTGACCGCTCGGCCGCCAGGGGTGCTCTCCATCGGTCCTCCTACTCGGGTACCTGTCAGGAGGGAGAGGGGCGGAGCACCGGTCTCTTACACGTAAACGCCGAACAGAAACTCCAAAAAGGTGGGGCGCCCCGTCGCAACGGAACGCCCCACCCCACCCGACAGCTGCGTCAGCTGTCGAAGCCCAGCCCCATCCGGTCCAGCGTGCGCAGCCAGAGGTTGCGCTGCCCGCCACGCCGGTCCGAGCGGTCCAGCGACCACTTGGTCATCTCGATCCCGGCCCAGCGCACCGGCTCGGGCGGGAACGGCAGCGGCTTGCTGCGCACCATCTCCAGCGCCGTACGCTCCGTCAGCTCACCGGCCAGCAGGTCGAGCATCACCTCGGCGCCGTACCGGGTGGCACCGACGCCGAGGCCGGTGAAGCCGGCCGCGTAGGCGACCTTGCCCTTGTAGGCGGTGTCGAAGAAGGCGGAGAACCGGGTGCAGGTGTCGATCGCCCCGCCCCACGCGTTGGTGAAGCGGACGCCCTCCAGCTGCGGGAAGGTCTGGAAGAACTGCCGCGCCAGCGTGCGGAAGGTCTCCGGCCGCTGGTCGTGCTCGGCCCGCAGCTTGCTGCCGAAGTGGTAGATGGTGTCGTAGCCGCCCCAGAGGATGCGGTTGTCGGCGGAGAGCCGGAAGTAGTGGAACTTGTTGGCGCTGTCGCTCAGCCCCTGCCGTCCGGTCCAGCCGATCGAGGCGAGCTGCTCGTCGGTGAGCGGCTCGGTCATCAGGGCGTAGTCGTACACCGGGACGATGTACGGCCGGACCCGCTTGACCAGCGAGGGGAAGGCGTTGGTGCCGAGCGCGACCTTGCGGGCGAAGACCCGGCCGTACGGCGTACGGACCGCCATCCCGCTGCCCTGCTCGGCGAGTGCCAGGCCCTTGGTGCGCTCGAAGATCCGGACGCCCTGGGCGAGGCAGGCGTCCCGCAGGCCCCAGGCGAGCTTGGCGGGGTGCAGCATGGCCACCCCCTCCTTGTCCCAGATGCCGCCCAGGAAGGTGGGCGAGTCGACCTTCTCGCGGAGCTGGTCGGCGTCCAGGAAGGTGAGCTCGCCGCCGTACTCGGCGACCGCCTCGGCCACCTCGCGCAGTTCGGCCAGCTGGTGTGGCTGGGTGGCGATGTCGATCTCGCCGGTGCGCTCCCACTCGCAGTCGATGCCGTACCGCTTGATCGCGGCCTCGATCTCGTTCAGGTTGGCCAGGCCCTGGCGCTCCAGCTCGGCCAGTTCGCCGGGCCAGCGCTGGAGGCCGTTGCCGAAGCCGTGGGTGAGGCTCGAGGCGCAGAAACCGCCGTTGCGCCCGGACGCCGCCCAGCCGATCTCGTGACCCTCGATCAGGACCACGTCCAGCGAGGGGTCCCGCTCCTTGGCGATCAGTGCGGTCCAGAGACCGGAGTAGCCGCCACCGACCACCAGCAGGTCGCACCTGGTGTCACCCACCAGGGCGGGCAGGGCCTCCGGGCGCCCCGGATCCTCCAGCCAGAAGGGGGTCGGTCGGGCATCACTGAGCGCACGGGCGGAGTCCATGCCTATCAGCTACTTTCTACGGATTGAAGGTATTTCAGCTGGTACGAACAGAATGTCAGGCTTGCGCCTTCCGGCGGTTGCCGACCCACTGGCCGACCACCGTCAGCACCACGGCGGCGAGGAACATCGCGGTGCCGATCACGTTGACCTGCACCGGGATGCCGCGCTGCGAGGCGCCCCAGACGAACATCGGGAAGGTGACCGTGGTCGGTCCCGAGTTGAACTGGGTGATGATGAAGTCGTCGAAGGAGAGCGCGAAGCTGAGCAGCGCGCCGGCCGCGATGCCGGGGGCGGCGAGCGGCAGGGTCACCTTCAGGAAGGTCTGTACGGGGGTGGCGTAGAGGTCCTGGGCTGCCTGCTCCAGCCGCGGGTCCATGCTCATCACGCGGGCCTTGACCGCCGTCACCACGAAGCTCAGGCAGAACATGATGTGCGCGATCAGGATCGTGGTGAAGCCGAACGGGATCCGCATGTTGAGGAACAGGGTGCCGAGCGAGGCGGCCATCACCACCTCGGGCATCGCCATCGGCAGGAAGATCAGGCCGGTCGCGCCGCCCCTCCCCCGGAACCGGTAGCGGGCCAGCGCGAAGGCGACCATGGTGCCGAGCACGGTGGCGCCGATGGTGGCCAGCACCGCGATCTGCAGGCTGAGCGAGAGCGAGCCGCACATGTCGGCCACGCCGCACGGGTCGGTCCAGGCGTCGGTGGAGAACTCGTTCCACTCGTAGTTGAACTTGCCGTTGGGCTTGTTGAACGAGAACGCCAGCACCACCAGGTTGGGCAGCACCAGGTAGGCCAGGGCGAGCACCCCGGCCAGCACCACCAGGTGGGCCCGGACCCACTTCACGATTCGGCTCATCAGACCAGTTCCTCCGTCCCGGCCTTGCGCATGTAGACCGTCACCATGCCCAGGATCAGGGCCATCAGAATGAAGCTCAGCGCGGCGGCCGTCGGGTAGTCGAGCACGTTCAGGAACTGCTTCTGGATCGCGTTGCCGATCATCTGCTCACTCGGCGAGCCGAGCAGCTGGGCATTGATGTAGTCGCCCGAGGCCGGGATGAAGGTGAGCAGCGTGCCCGCCACCACACCCGGCAGCGAGATCGGGAAGGTGACCTTGCGGAAGGTGGTGAACGGCCGCGCGTACAGGTCACCGGCCGCCTCGTGCAGCCTGGGGTCGATCCGCTCCAGCGAGGTGTAGAGCGGCAGGATCATGAACGGCAGGAAGTTGTACGTCAGGCCGCAGATCACCGCGAGTGGGGTGGCCAGCAGCCGCTGACCGGTGGTCAGACCGATCGCGTCGGTGAGGCTCAGCAGGTGCAGCGCGTTCAGCGTCTCCACCACCGGGCCGCTGTCCGACAGGATGGTCTTCCAGGCCAGCGTGCGGATCAGGAAGCTGGTGAAGAACGGTGCGATCACCAGGATCAGGATGACGTTCCGCCAGCGCTTGCTCGCCTTGAAGGCGATCGTGTACGCCAGCGGGTAGCCGATCGCCAGGCAGAGCAGGGTGGCGATCGCGGAGAAGCCGAACGAGCGGACGAAGTGCCACTTGTACTCGCTCAGCGCGTCCCAGTACGTCGAGAAGTGCCAGGTCAGCTGGAAGCCCTGCTCCAGCGAACCGGTCTGCAGCGAGGTGGAGGCCTGGTAGACCATCGGCACCACGAAGAAGACCACCAGCCAGGCGAGGCCGGGCAGCAGCAGCCAGTACGGCGTCAGCCTGCGGCGCGGCGGCCGTTCCTGAGGCGGTATCACCTGGGTCGGTGCCGCCTCGGCGGTCGCGGTCACGCGGCGGCCTCCCCGGTGCCGGCGTCGATCGCCTGGGCGGCGTCCAGGCCGAAGGAGTGCGCCGGGTTCCAGTGCAGGACGACCGGGGCGCCGGGGGTGAGCCGGGTGTCGCGGTCCATGTTCTGCTCGAAGACCGCGAGTTCCTGGCCGGTCTCGGCGCGCACCACGTACTGGGTGGAGACGCCGATGAAGCTGGAGTCGACCACGGTGCCGGTGATCCGGTTGCGGCCCTCGGCCACCACGCTGTCGGCACCCGCGATGGTGATCTTCTCCGGGCGGACGCCCAGGTACACCTGCGAAGCCTCGGTCGCGCAGCGGGCCTTCGGCATCGCGAGCCGTGCACCGCCCGCGCTCAGCAGCAGCGAGCCGTCGGCGCTGCCGGTGACCTCGGCCGGGATCAGGTTGGACTGGCCGAGGAAGTTGGCCACGAAGGTGGAGCCCGGGTTCTCGTACAGGTCGGCGGGGGCGCCGAGCTGCTCGACCCGGCCGCCGTTCATCACCGCGATGGTGTCGGCCATGGTCATGGCCTCCTCCTGGTCGTGGGTGACGTGCACGAAGGTGATGCCGACCTCGGTCTGGATCCGCTTGAGCTCCAGCTGCATCTGCCGGCGCAGCTTGAGGTCGAGGGCGCCGAGCGGCTCGTCGAGCAGCAGCACCTGCGGGTGGTTGATCAGCGCGCGGGCGACCGCGACGCGCTGCTGCTGGCCACCGGAGAGCTGGTGCGGCTTGCGCCGGGCGTACGGGCCCAGCTCGACCAGTTCGAGCATCTCCTCGACCTGCTTCTTGACGTCCTTCTTCCCCCGGCGGCGGAGGCCGAAGGCGACGTTCTCGAAGATGTCCAGGTGCGGGAAGAGCGCGTAGCTCTGGAAGACGGTGTTCACCGGCCGCTTGTACGGCGGCAGCGCGGTGACGTCCTGACCCCCGATCAGGACGGTGCCGCTGGTGGGCTCCTCCAGACCGGCGATCATCCGCAGCGTGGTGGTCTTGCCGCAGCCGGAGGCGCCGAGCAGGGCGAAGAAGGAGCCCTGCGGCACGGTCAGGTCGAGCGGTTGGACGGCAGTGAAGGCGCCGTAGGTCTTGCCTATACCGGTCAGGCGTACGTCGCCACCGGCCGTCGCCGCCTCGCGCAGCTGCTCAGTCATGGGGGGTGTCTCTCTGTCCGGTGCTGTCTGGGCTTGAGAAGCCGTGGTGGGGGTCAGGCGCCGATCAACTTGGAGAACTTGCCCTCGAAGTCGGTCTCCTCGGCTTCGGTCAGGCTGCGGAAGAGGTGGGTCTTGGCCGCCATCTCCCGGGTGGGAACCACCAGCGGGTTCTCCGCCACCTCGGGCGCGATCTTCGCGAGCTCCGGTTCCATGCCCGCCACCGGGGAGACGTAGTTGATCCCCGCCGTGAGCTGCGCCGCGATCTCGTGCTGGTAGTAGAAGTTGATCAGCAGTTCGGCGTTCTTCTTGTGCTGGGCCTTGGCCGGGACGAGCATGTTGTCGGTGGAGGAGAGGTAGCCCTCGGCCGGGATGACGAACTCGATGTCGGGGTTGTCGGCCCTGAGCTGGATCAGGTCCCCGCCCCAGGCGATGCAGGCCGCGATGTCCCCGGAGGAGAGCTCCTGGCCGTAGTCGTTGCCGGTGAACTTGCGGATCTGCTTGTTGTCCACGGCCTTCTGCACCCGGGCGATCGCGGCGTCGAAGTCGTCCGCGGTGAACTTCGCGGGCTCCTTGCCCATCGAGAGCAGCACCATGCCGATGGTGTCCCGCATCTCGGAGAGGAAGGTGACCCGCCCCTTCAGCGCCGGGTCGTCCAGCAGCTGGGCGACGCTGGTGATCTCCTTCCCCTTGGTCGCCTTCTTGTTGTAGGCGATCACGGTCTGGATGCTGGTCCAGGGGTAGGAGTACTGGCGGCCCGGGTCCCAGTCGGGGGCCCGGAAGCGGGCCTCCAGGTTGGTCAGCGCATTGGTCAGGTTGGCCGGGTTCAGCTTCTGGGCCCAGCCGAGCCGGATCAGCCGGCCGGCCATCCAGTCGGTCAGCACCACCAGGTCCCGGCCGGTGTCCTGACCGGCCGCCAGCTGCGGCTTGACCTTGCCGAAGAACTCGACGTTGTCGTTGATGTCCTCGGTGTACTTGACCTTGACCCCGGTGGCGGCGGTGAAGGCGTCGAGCGTGGGGCGCTTGGTCTCGTCCTTCGCGTCCACGTCGATGTAGAGCGGCCAGTTGGAGAAGTTGAGCGTCTTGTCGGTGTCCGAGCTGTCCGGCCCGGCGGCCGGCGCGCTCTCCTCGGAGCCGGACTTGGCCGCGGGTATACCGCAGGCCGCGAGGGTGCCCGTACCTGCCATCAGGGCGGTGGCCTGCAACAGCATCCGCCGTGACATCGCGGCCCGGCCGTTGGTCAGACTGCGCGCCCACGCCTTGCGGACGGGGGCTGACATGCCGTCGGCGATCTCGTTGAACTCCATGCTGGGGACACCCTTCGGGGGAAGAAGGTGGCGGAGCAGACGGGGGTTATCTGTCTCCGAAGACCGTGCGGTGCCAGTCCTTCCTGGCCACCGCAGTGGTGTCGAACATGACGTGCTTGAGCTGGGTGTACTCGTCCATCGAGTACTGGGACATGTCCTTGCCGTAGCCGGAGGCCTTGTAGCCGCCGTGCGGCATCTCGCTGATGATCGGGATGTGGTCGTTGACCCAGACACAGCCGGCTTGGATCTCCCGCGTTGCGCGCAGCGAGCGGTGCACGTTCTGGGTCCACGCGGAGGCGGCCAGACCGTAGGGGGTGTCGTTGGCCAGCCGCAGGCCCTCCTCGTCGGAGTCGAAGGGCAGCACGACCAGTACCGGGCCGAAGATCTCGCCCTGCACCACCTCGCTGTCCTGAGCGGCTCCGGTGATCAGGGTCGGGAGGTAGTACGCACCGGGGGTGAGGTCGGTGCCGTCGTGGCCCAGGCCCAGAGCCTGACCACCCGTCACCACGGTGGCGTACGAGCGGGCCCGCKCGACGAAGCCGGCCACCCGGTCCCGGTGGGTGTACGAGACCAGCGGGCCGAGGTCGGTGGCGGGGTTCAGCGGGTGGCCGATCCGGACCTGACCGTACAGCTCGGCGACCCCCGCCACGAACGCGTCGTACAGCGGGCGCTGCACGTAGGCGCGGGTGGCGGCGGTGCAGTCCTGGCCGCCGTTGATCAGCGAGGCGGCGACCGCGCCGTGCACGGCGGCGTCCAGGTCGGCGTCGTCGAAGACCACGAACGGGGCCTTGCCGCCGAGCTCCAGGTGGGTGCGCTTGACACTCGCGGTGGCGAGCTCGGCGACCCGCTTGCCGACCGGGGTCGAGCCGGTGAAGGAGACCATCGCGACGTCCGGGTGCGAGACCAGGTGCTCGCCCGCGCCGCGCCCGGCGCCGGTGAGCACGTTGACCACACCGTCCGGGATGCCCGCCTCGGTGCAGGCCCGGGCGAACATCAGCGAGGTGAGCGGGGTCAGCTCGGCGGGCTTGAGCACGATGGTGTTGCCCGCCGCGATCGCCGGGAGGATCTTCCAGGCGGCCATCTGGAGCGGGTAGTTCCAGGGCGAGATCGAGCCGACCACGCCGATCGCCTCGCGGCGGACGTACGAGGTGTGGTCACCGGAGTACTCCCCCGCGGCCTTGCCCTCCAGGTTGCGGGCGGCCCCGGCGAAGAACGAGGTGTTGTCGACCGTGCCCGGCACGTCGAACTCGGTGGAGAGCTTGATCGGCTTGCCGGTCTGCGCGGTCTCCACCCGGGCGAAGTCCTCGGCGTGCTCGGCCAGCACGGCGGCCAGCTTGAGCAGCGCCTCCGAGCGGGCGCCGGGGGTGGCCGAGGACCAGGCGGGCAGTGCGGCCTTCGCGGCCGCCACGGCGGTGTCCACGTCGCCGGTCGAGGCGAGCGTGACGTGCTGGACGACGCTGCCGTCGGCCGGGTTGACGACCTGGAAGGGCTCCGTACCGGTGCCCTCGGTCAGCCGGCCCGCGATGTACTGCGCGCCTGCGCTGAAGTCGGTCAGGTCCATCAGGTTCCTCCAGGGTGCCCGGTGAGTCGGCCAGGGATCCTCGGGGTCCGGCGATCGTGACACCCGGGGGTTGCCCCTACAAGGGATTCCGCTGTTGCGTTCTCATTACGCGACGGATTTCGGGGTCAACACCGTATTCATCCCACGGCCCGTGGTCCGGGCCGGTACTGCCGACCCGCTGACGATGCCTGCTCACTCCTCGGGGTGACAAGGGTCACTCCGACAGCCTCGGCCGCAAGGGCCTTACAGGGTGGAAAGGCAACAGGTCGTCTGGTCGATGCATGATTCACCTGACACCCTGCTGCCCATGGAAGGTCCTCCCGTGCTCCCCACCGTCGCCCGCGTGCTCGACCTCGACGTGATGCGACGTGGTCTGCCCCAGGTGGTGGCCGGCGCCGAACACCTGGAACGTCCGGTCCGCTGGGTGCACGTCAGCGAACTCCCCGACGTGGCGGGCATGCTGCAGGGCGGCGAACTGGTGCTGACCACCGGCATCGCCCTGCCCGAGGACCGCGAGGGACTGGCCAGGTACGTCCGCGAGCTGGCCGACATCGGCGCCGCCGGTCTGGTGGTCGAGTTCGGCCGCCGCTACTTCGACAGCCTGCCGCGCGCCCTGGTGCACGCCGCCGAACAGCGCGGACTGCCGCTGATCGCGCTCCGCCGCGAGCTGCGCTTCGTCGCGGTCACCGAGGCTGTGCACGCGCTGGTGGTGAACGCCCAGCTGGAGCAGCTGCGGATCTCCGAAGCCGTCCACCAGGTCTTCAACGAGCTCGCCGTCGAGGGAGCCGAGCCGGCCGAGGTGGTCCGCCAGGTGGCCCGGATGGCCGGTGCCCCGGTGGTGCTGGAGAACCTCGCCCACCAGGTGCTCGCACACGAGACGGCCGGCCGCCCCGAGACCGAACTGCTGGAGGGCTGGGAGCGCCGCTCGCGCGGGGTCCGCCCGCCGGGCCGGACGGGCTACGACCCGCGCAGCGGCTGGCTGGTCACCGCCGTCGGCGCCCGTGGCCAGGACTGGGGACGGCTGATCCTGGTCGACGACCCCCGCCCGCTGCCCGACGGCACCCCGCACCCGCACGCCATGCTGCTGGAACGCGGCGCAGCCACCCTCGCCCTCAACCGGCTGGTGGTCCGCGACCGGGAGAGCCTGGAGCGGCAGACCCACCGCACCCTGCTCTCCGGCATCCTCACCCACGCCCTGACGGTCAGTGAGGTCGCCCTGCGGGCCACCGCCCTGGGCGTACCGCTGGACAGCCGCCGCCTGGTCGGCGTGGTGCTCCGGCAGCGACGCGGCCCGATCCCCGCCGCCCTGGAGGCCCAGGCCCGGCTGCGCGACTTCACCGAGCTCGCCGCCACCGCGATCCGCAGCTGCCGGCTCTCCGCCCTGGTCGGCGCCCTCGACGACGAGGGCGTAGGCGTCCTGATCGCGCTCGGCTCGCAGCAGGACGAGCACACCGCACTCGAAGGCTTCGCCGCAGCACTGCGCAAGCTGGTCGCGGACGGGGCGCGGGACGGTGCGTCAGCGCAGCCCGTGTTCGAGCCGGTGATCGCGGTCGGCTCCTCGGTCGGCTCGGTCCGCGACGCCCGCCGCACCCTGCTGGAGGCCACCCAGGTCGCCGACGCCGCCCTGCACGACTCCCCCGGCGGCCGGGCCGCCTCGTACTACCGCCTGCCCGACGTCCGGCTGCGCGGCCTGCTCCACCTGCTGCGCGACGACGCCCGCCTGCAGACCTACGTCGAACGCGAGCTGGGCCCCCTGCTGGCGTACGACGCCGAGCACGGCGGCCAGTTGGTCCAGCTCCTGCGGATCTACCTCGAACAGGGCCGCAACAAGTCGGCGGCCGCCGACGCCGCCCACCTCTCCCGCCCCTCCTTCTACGACCGCCTGCACAAGGTCGAACGCATCCTCGCCGTCGACCTCGACCAGGTCGAGTCCTGCCTCTCCCTGCACGTCGCCCTGCTCGCCCTGGACGCAGTTCGCAGGTAGTCGAGGCACACGCTTCGGAAGACAGGGGCTCGGGGAACTGCGACGCCGACCCTTGCAAGGTGATCGTCGCCTAGGTGGTCAGGTACTTTCGCGGTGACCCGAACGCCAGATCTCCTCGCAGTTCCCCGAGCCCCCGGACCGTAGATGCTCGGGCCCCGGTGTCAGACGCCGGCGACTTTGCCCCAGATGCGGTGGAAGTCCGGCCGTTCCGCAGCGGTGACGTCCCGCATGGCGTGCAGCCGCGCCCGCATCTCGTCGGTCGGAAACATCAGCGCCTCCTCCGCCAGCGCGGCGGTCTCCGCATCGTCACTGTTCGCCAGCACGTCCCGCGCCGCCGGCACCGGGCAGATGTACTGCACGGCCGCCGCCAACTCGGCTGCCACCTCGGGCTGGTAGTAGTAGTCGATCAGGAGCTCGGCGTTCTGCTTGTGCGCGGCCCGGTTCGGCACCATCAGGCTCTCCGCCCACAGCTCGCCACCCTCCTCGGGCACCACGAACTCGATGTCCGGGTTCTCCGCCTTGAGCTGGATCGCGTCGCCGGAGTACGCCTGGCAGGCGACCGCCGCACCCGAGGCCAGGTCGCTGGTGTAGTCGTTGCCGGTGAAACGCCGGATGTGCCTGGTGTCCACCAGCTTCTGCACCTGCGCCATCGCCTTGTGCGCGTCGTCAGCGGTGAACTTCGAGACATCCGCACCCTGAGCCAGCATCAGCAGCCCGAGCGCCTCGTCCATCCCGGCGAACAGCGTGACCCGCCCCTTGAGGTCGGGCGCCCACAGGTCGGCCGTCGACCGTAGCTCCCGCCCGAGCGCCTTCCGGTTGTACGCGATGCCGGTGATCCCGGACTGCCACGGCACGCTGTGCCGACGCCCCGGGTCGAAGGCCGGCGAGGCCAGCTGCGGGTCGAGGTACCTGGCGACGTTCGGCATGTTCGCCGCGTCGAACTGCTGCACCCAGCCGAGTGCCACGTACCGTCCGGCCATCCAGTCGCTGACCACCATCAGGTCACGGCCCGGGTCGCCGCCCTGGGCCAGCACCGGGCTGAT
>NZ_JBFUMY010000102.1:0-12579 GCF_054049135.1 Kitasatospora sp. P5_F3
GCCGCGCCCTGGGCGGCGTACGCGCCGAGCAGGCGGCGGTCGGCGGCGGGCAGCACCCGGCCGCGCAGCACCAGGGCGAGGTGCTCGCCGACGGGGACGTCCACGTCGCCGTCCTCGGGGCGGGCCGGCGGGTGCGGGCCCCGAGCGGCGGCGGCCTGCCAGGGTGAGTGGTCGTCAGCACGCTCCAGCAGGGCGGCGGAGTCCTGCTGGAAGGTCTCCCTGACCTGGTCGAGCAGGGCGGTCAGCAGCCCGTCCCCGCCGGGGGCGCCACGCAGTACGGTGCCGGCCAGCGCGCTCAGCGACTGCGCCTCGGCCTGGCCCCGGGCGGCCTGCTGGGTACGTCTGGCGGCCAGGTCGACCACCGAGGCGACCGCGATGCCGACCGCCGTGAAGATCGCCACGGCCAGGATGTTCTGCGGCTCGGAGATGGTGAAGGTGTGGATCGGCGGCGCGAAGTAGTAGTTCAACGCCGAGGAGCTGACCAGCGCCGAGGCGATCGCCGGGAAGAGCCCGCCGACCAGCGCCGCGCAGACGGTCAGGCTGAGGAAGAGCAGCATGTCGGTGGAGAGCCCGAGGCCGTTCACCTGGGTGAGCAGCAGGGTCAGCAGCGGCGGACCGCCGACGCCGATCAGCCAGCCGAGCACGGTCCTGGTCCGGCCCAGGTCGGTGACCTTGCGCACCGGCACCCGGCCGCGCCCCCGGGCCGCCTGCTCGTGGGTGACGGTGTGCACGTCGATGTCGCCGCTCTCGCGGGTCACGGTGGCGCCGACCCCGGGGCCGTACAGGTACTGCCAGGCCCGGCGGCGGCTGCTGCCCAGCACGATCTGGGTGGCGTTCACCCCCCGGGCGAAGTCCAGCAGGGCGCCGGCCGGATCGTCGCCGAGCACGGTGTGGAAGCTCCCGCCGAGGCTCTCGGTCAGGGCCCGCTGCTCGATCAGGGTCTGCGGGGAGCCGCTCTCCCCGGCCAGCCCGTCCGAGCGGGCGATGTGCACGGCGAGCAGCTCGCCGCCGGAGGCCCGGTCGGCGATCCGGGCCGCGCGCCGGATCAGGGTGGCGCCCTCGGGGCCGCCGGTCAGGCCGACCACGATCCGCTCGCGGGCCTGCCAGGTGCCCTCGATGCCGTGCTCGGCCCGGTAGCGCTGCAGGTACTCGTCCACCCGGTCGGCGGTCCAGAGCAGGGCCAGCTCGCGCAGCGCGGTGAGGTTCCCCGGCCGGAAGTAGTTGGCCAGCGAGGCGTCGATCCGGTCCGGCGGGTAGACGTTGCCGTGGGCCAGGCGGCGGCGCAGCGCCTGGGGCGACATGTCGACCAGCTCGATCTGGTCGGCCCGCCGGACCACCTCGTCCGGCACCGTCTCGCGCTGGCGGACCCCGGTGATGCCCTCTACCACGTCGCCGAGCGACTCCAGGTGCTGGATGTTGACGGTCGACACCACGTCGATCCCGGCCGCCAGCAGCTCCTCGACGTCCTGCCAGCGTTTGGCGTTCCGGCTGCCCGGCACATTGGTGTGGGCCAGCTCGTCCACCAGGGCGACGGCGGGCCGCCGGCTCAGCACCGCGTCCAGGTCCAGCTCGCCGAGGGTCACCCCCCGGTACGTCAGTTCCCGGCGCGGCACCAGCTCCAGACCCTCGATCAGCTCGGCGGTCCGGTCCCGCCCGTGGTGCTCCACGAAGCCGGCCACCACGTCGGTGCCACGCAGCGCGCGGCGGTGCGCCTCGGCCAGCATGGCGTACGTCTTGCCGACGCCGGGTGCCGCCCCGAGGTAGATCCGCAGCCTGCCGCGTGCCATGCGCACCATTCTTGGTCAGCCCGGCAGGCCACGCCCCCGGACACCTGTTCGCCTGCCCCCGAGCCTACGGCCGTCCGGCCGGGAATCCGCTGATCAGGTGATGCGTACGGCCAGTCTTAGCGAGCTCTTGACGGCGCCGGGGCCCCGTCATGCCGCCGCCATGCCCGTGCAACACCCCGCTGGGAGCATCGACCGCATGCTCTCTCTGGTCGCTCCCCCCGCGCCGGCCCGGGCGCCGCAGCCCACCGAGGGCGGCGGCACCGGGGCGGTGCTGCGCGCCGTACTGGCCRCCGGGCCGCTGGCCCGGGGCGCCGTCGGACGGGCCACCGGACTCAGCCCGGCGGCGGTCTCCCGGCACACCGCCGACCTGATCGGCCTCGGCCTGGTCCGCGAACTGCCCGCGCCGGACGGACCGCCCCGGGCCGGCCGCCCCCAGCTGCCGCTCGACGTGGACAGCCGCCACCACCTCGCCTGCGGCGTGCACATCGGCGTCCCGTTCCTCACCTTCGCGCTGCTCGACCTGCGCGGCCGGGTGGTCGCGCACGAACGGCTGCCCCGCCGGGGCGACGCCGCCACCGTGCTCGCCACCGTCCGCGACCACCTGCCGGGCTTCCTGGCCCGGCGGGCCGCCGGACGCTCCCTGCTCGGCCTCGGGGTGGTCACCGGCGGCTGGGTCGACTCCGAACGCGGCACCGTGGTCGAGCACGGCCCGCTCGGCTGGCGGGACGTCCCGGTCCGGGCCGAACTCGCCCGCGCCACCCGGCTGCCCGTACACGTCGACAGCCACGCCCGGGCGCTGGCCGTGGCCGAGCTGCTGTTCGGCGCCGGCCGCGGCTCGACCGAACTCGTCCAGCTCTTCGTCGGCAACGTCGTCGACGCCGCCTTCGCCACCGGCGGCGCCGTGCTGCGCGGCCGCCGCTCCCGGGCCGGCAACGTCGGCCACCTGCCCGTCCCCGGCTCCACCGAGCCCTGCGCCTGCGGCCGGACCGGCTGCCTCCAGGCCACCGTCTCCGAACGCACCGTCGCCCGCCGCGCGCACGCCCAAGGCCTCATCCCCGCACCGGACTTCGAACTGCTGCTGGCCCTGACCCGGGCCGGCGACGAGCGGGCCGTGGCACTGATCAAGGAACGGCTCCGGCTGGCCGCCCCGGCCGCCGCGCTGCTGCTCAACGTGCTCAATCCCGAGGTCCTGGTGGTCAGCGAAGCCGGACTGACGGTCCGTCCGGAGCTGGCCGACTACCTGTACGACCAGGTCGGCCGGCACGGCGCGGTGGAGCCAGGGCAGCTGGTGACGGCCGCCTCGTTCGGGCCGGACGTGCTGGCCGTGGCGGCCTGCGCGGGCGTACTGGACAGCGCGTACCAGCGGCCGATGGAGCTGCGCACCGCGCGCAGCTCCTGACGGGCCCAGCTCCTGACCGGCTCGGCTCGTGACGGGCGGATTAATTCCGTCGGTGGGCGAATCACTGTCCGACTCCCGTGTCCGGAACGAGAATTGGGGACAATCCCCGATCTCCTCCGGAACCGGAGCACTTCACCATGCCCACTGACGACCGGCAGCTGCACTTCAACCTCTTCCTGATGGGCGTCGGCCACCACGAGGCGGCCTGGCGTCACCCGCGCACCGACCCGCACCAGGCCGCCGACATCGCGCACTTCCAGCGACTGGCACAGACCGCCGAGGCGGCCTCCTTCGACTCGGTCTTCCTGGCCGACGGCGTGGAGGCCCGCTCGGACGGCGGCTGGGGCCTGATCAGCCACTTCGAACCGTTCACCCTGCTCACCGCGCTGGCCGTGGTGACCGAGCGGATCGGCCTGATCGGCACCGTCTCCACCGGCTTCAGCGAGCCGTACAACCTGGCCCGGCAGTTCGCCTCGCTGGACCACATCAGCCACGGCCGGGCGGGCTGGAACATCGTCACCTCGGCCGGTGAGCGGTCCGCGCAGAACTTCAGCCGCTCCGCCAACCAGGAGCACGCCGTCCGCTACCAGCGGGCCGCCGAGTTCCTCGACGTGGTCACCGCGCTCTGGGACAGCTGGGAGGACGGCGCGCTCACCCTGGACCGGGCCACCGGCGCCTTCGCCGACGCCGACCGGGTGCACGAGATCGACCACGTCGGCGAGCACTTCCAGGTCCGCGGCCCGCTGAACATCCCCCGCCCGCCGCAGGGCCACCCGCTGCTGGTGCAGGCCGGTTCCTCCGACAACGGCCGGGCCTTCGCCGCCCGTTGGGCCGAGGCGGTGTTCACCGCGCAGCAGACGCTGGCCGAAGGGCAGTCCTTCTACGCCGACCTCAAGCGGCAGGCCGCCGGCTTCGGCCGGGCTCCCGAACAGGTCGTGGTGCTGCCCGGTGTGGTGCCGGTGCTCGGCTCCACCGAGGAGGAGGCCCGCCGCCTGGACCGCGAGCTGGACGACCTCATCAACCCCGCCCGCTCGGTGGGCGTGCTCTCCACCGTGCTCGGCATCGACCTGACCGACCACCCGCTGGACGAGCCGCTGCCGCCACTGCCGCCGGTGACCGAGATCAACGGCGCCAAGAGCCGGTTCGAACTCATCCGCGACCTGGCCGAACGCGACCGGCTGACCCTGCGTCAACTGGTCGGCCGGCTCGGCGGCGGACGCGGCCACCAGGTGGTCGTCGGCACCCCCGAGCAGCTCGCCGACCACATCGAGACCTGGTTCACCCAGGGCGCCGCCGACGGCTTCAACATCATGCCGCCGATCCTCCCCGACGGCCTGACCGACTTCGTCGAGCAGGTGCTGCCGATCCTGCGCAAGCGCGGCCTGTTCCGCGAGGGCTACGCCGGCCGCACCCTGCGCGAGCACTACGGCCTGCCCCGCCCGGCCGGCCGCTTCTCCTGATCCAACGCCGAAGGGGGGCCCCCCCMCCCGGGGGGGCCCCCCTTCGGCGTTGACTAGGAAGTGTAGTGCGGAGCCTCGTCCCCCTCGATCAGGTAGCTGGACTCCCCGCTCACCCCGACCGGCACGTCCCCCGCCACCGTCACCCGGTGCAGCCGGCGCGGCAGGTCGTCGTAGTCGTCCGGCGCGTAGTGCTGGGTCGAGCGGTTGTCGAACAGCACCAGGTCGCCGACCGACCAGCGCCAGCGCACCACGTTCTCCGGCCGGGTGACGTACGCCTGCAGGCTGCGCAGCAGGTCGTGCGACTCGGCGGCCGGCAGACCGAGGATGCGCTGCGCGAACCCGCCGACGAACAGCCCGCGTTCACCGCTCTCCGGGTGCACCCGCACCACCGGGTGGGCGGTCCGGTACTTGACGGCCGTGAAGACCCGGCGGCGCTCGGCGTCCGCCTCGTCCAGCTCCTTGCCCTGCGCGTAGTCGTAGTCGTTGGTGTGCACCGCCCACAGCCGGTCGGCCAGCTCCCGCAGCGCCTCGGGCAGATCCCGGTACGCGGCCTGGGAGTTGGCGATCAGCGTGTTGCCGCCGTAGGGCGGCACCACCAGCGCCCGCAGCGTACTGGCCTTCGGCGGGGTGCGGACGAAGGTGACGTCGGTGTGCCAGCGGTTGGCCCGGCCGCCGTCCTCGCTGTCCACCGGCAGCACGCTCGGCTGCCCGGCCAGCGACGGGACGGTGGGGTGGGCGGTGGTCAGCGCACCGAAGTTGGCGGCGAAACGGAGCTGGCCTTCGTCGTCCAGGTGCTGCTCCCGGAAGAACAGCGCCTTGTGCGCCACCAGCGCCTCGTTCAGCCGGCTCACGGTGTCCGCGTCCAGCGGCCGCGAGGTGTCCACCCCGGTGATCTCGGCGCCGATCCGGCCGCCGACCTTGTGGATCTCCAGACTCATGACTCGGGTCCCTTCGTGACGGGTGTTCAGGAGGTGATCGGTGCGGTGCCCAGGGCCGGGCCGACCGCGCGCAGCGAGCCCGGGGTGCGGCCCCTGCCCCAGCCGATCTGGGCCCGGTAGCTGCCCAGCAGTCCGGACTCGGCGAGCGCGCGCTCGTCCAACGGCGGCTGCGGATGGGTGTGCGGGGCGACGAACAGGGCGTCCGTCGGGCAGTTCGCCTCGCACTGGAAGCAGGTCTGGCAGTCGCTCTGCCGGGCGATCACCGGAAGTCCGTCGGCGCCCCGGTCGAAGACGTCGGTCGGGCAGACCTTGATGCACTTGTCGCAGCTGATGCAGCGCTCGGGCGAGACGAGTTCGATCACGCCGCCACCGCCGTCAGCGGCCGGGTCCAGACCTCGTCCAAGCCCCCGGAGGCGATCCGGTGGTGCTGGGCCGCGTCCTGCCCGGGGAAGTCCAGCCGCCTGGCCATCCCCCGGCTCTCCGTCCTGGCCAGCGCCGAGCGGTACATCCAGCGGGCGTTGGCGGTCAGCGCGGCGGCCTGCCGGGCCAGCACCGCCTCCCGGCCGGTGCCGTGCAGTCCGTTCCGCAGCCGCGCCCAGGCGTCGTCCAGCACACCGAGCGCCCCGGTCAGCACCGCACCGTGCCGCAGGTAGTTCTTGTCGTACGGGAGCACCTCGCCCTGCACGGTGCGGATCACCTCGCGCGGGTCGGTGTCCCGGGAGCCGAGCGGCCGCAGTCCGGCGCCACCGGCCGGGCTGACGGCCCGTCGGGCCGCACCGGTCCCCAGCGCCAGCGCGTACCCGGCGGCGCCCCGGCCCGCCCAGCTGCCGGAGGACATCGCCCAGGCCGCGTTGTGGCTGCCGCCGCCGGTGAAGCCGCCGCAGATCTCCTCCCGGGTTGCCGCGTCCCCGGCCGCGTACAGACCGGGCACCGTGGTGCGGCAGTCGTCCCCGGTGATCCGGATGCCGCCGGTGCCGCGCACCGTGCCCTCGGCGATCAGCGTGACGGCGAACCGCTCGGTGAACGGGTCGACGCCGAGCCGGTCGAAGGTGAGGAAGAAGTTCGGCTGGGCCAGCCGCATCGCGGCCCGGGCCGCCCCGTCCGCCCGGTCCAGTCGGCAGTACACCTTTCCGGTCAGCAGCTCCCGCGCGATCACCGAACGCCCGCCCTGGCTTGCCGCGCCCTCCAGCTCCTCGCCGTCCTCGCGGTAGAAGGTGGCGAAGGAGTAGAACGCGGTCTTGGTCACCGAGGTGTGCTCGGGTGCGATCCCGTACGCGTTGGAGAACTCCATCCCGGACAGCTCGGCCCCCAGTTCGGCCGCGTACAGGGCGCCGTCCCCGGTGTTGGTGTCGGTGCCCAGCGCCTTGCTCAGGAACGCGCAGCCGCCGGTGGCCAGCACCACGGCCCCGGCCCGGACCAGGTAGCCGTGGCCCTCCTGCCGCCGGTGGCCGGCCGCCCCGGCCACCGATCCGTCGGCGGCGGCCAGCAGTTCGGTCACCGGGCTGTGGTCGAGCACCCGGACTCCCGCGCGCTTCACCCTGATCCGCATCCGGCGCATGTACTCGGGACCCTGCAGCCCGTTGCGCAGCTGCCGTCCGTCGGGGCCGGTCGGGAAGGGGTAACCCCGGCTCTCGGCCAGCTCGTTGATGTTGGCGTAGGTCCGGTCCAGCACCCGTCCCATCCAGCGACGGTCCGCCAGATAGCCACCCAGCGCCTCCCGGCTGGCCATCGCGGCCTCGCGGGCCGCCGGGTCCGGCTCGACGTACCAGACTCCCGTACCACCGGCGGCAGTTGCGCCGCTGGTACCGCAGTAGCCCTTGTCGGCGAGGACCACGTCCGCGCCCGCCCGGGCCGCATCCAGCGCGGCCCAGGTGGCGGCCGGGCCGCCGCCGACCACCAGAACGTCCGTACTCAGCTCCTGCACGGCTCTCTCCTCAACTGTTGAGCGGGGCGCGCCACGCGGTGAACCGGCGCTCCAGCCAGACCAGCAACTGGTTGAACGCCACCCCGATGACGGAGATGGTGACGATGCCCGCGTACATCTGCGGGATCGCGAAGTTGTACTGCGAAGCGTTGATCAGATAGCCGAGACCGGCCTTGGCGCCGACCATCTCGGCCGCCACCAGCACCAGGATCGAGACCGCCCCCGCCAGCCGGATGCCGGTGAACACCACCGGCACCGAAGCGGGCAGGATCACCTTCTGGAACAGCCGCACCGGCGACAGGTCCAGCGAACGGGCCAGTCGCAGCAGCGTCGGATCGACACTGCGTACGGCGCTGATGGTGTTCAGCAGGATCGGCCACAGGCAGGCGTACAGCACGATCGAGATCTTCGAGGTCTCGCCGATCCCGAGGATCAGCACGAAGACCGGCAGCAGCGCCAACGCGGCGGTGTTGCGGAAGAGTTCGAGCAACGGGCTGAGCAGGTCGGCCATCCGGCGGTACCAGCCGATCAGCAGGCCGAGCGGCACCCCGATCACCACCGCCAGGCCGAAGCCGCTGAGCGAACGGGTCAGGCTGGCCCAGGTGTTGACCGTCAGCTGTCCGCTGTCCAGCAGGCCGAGCCAGGCGTCCAGCACCTCGCTGGCCGGCGGCAGGAAGGTCCGGTCCACCAGATCGAGACGCGGCGCCAGCTCCCAGAGCACCAGCAGCGCCGCGATCGCCACCGTCTTCGTGACGGCCGTCAGCAATACTCCGGGGAGCCAGGACGGGCGACGCGTGGGTGGCAGGGTCTTCGGGGTCGGCAGGCTGATCGACGGAGCCGGCCGCAGGTCGGTGCTCATACGGGGACCACCTCTCGCTCCAACTGCTGGGCCCGGCTGACCTCGTCGTGCAGCAGGCTCCAGATCTCGTGCCGGTACCGGGCGAACTCCGGTGCGGAGCGCAGATCCTGCGCCTTGGTCCGCTCGCCCAGGTCGATCGGGACCACCTCCTTCACCCTGCCCGGCCTGGAGGTCAGCACCGCCACCCGCTGGCCGAGGTAGACCGCCTCCTCGATGCCGTGCGTGATGAACACGACGGTCTTGCCGGTGCGCTCCCAGATCCGCAGCAGCTCGTCCTGGAGCAACTCCCTGGTCTGCGCGTCCAGCGCCGCGAACGGCTCGTCCATCAGCAGCACCCCCGGGTCGTACGCCAGGCTGCGGGCGATCGCCACCCGCTGCTTCATCCCGCCCGACAGCTCGTGCGGATGCCGGTCCTCGAAGCCGGTCAGACCGACCAGGTCCAGGTACTCCCGTGCGAGTACCGCCCGCTGACGGCGCGGCACCCCGGTCGCCTCCAGGCCGAACTCGACGTTGCCCTGCGCCGTCCGCCACGGCAGCAACGCGTACTGCTGGAAGACCACACTGCGGTCCAGCCCCGGCCCGGTGACCGGTCGGCCGTCGAGCAGGATCTCGCCTCCGGTCGGCCGGGTGAGACCGCCCGCCAGGTCCAGCAGGGTCGACTTGCCGCAACCGCTCGGGCCGACGATCACCACGAACTCACCGGCGGCGACGTCCAGATCGACCCGGTCAAGGGCCGTGAACTCGGCCCCGCCCTTCCGCGTCGCCGGGAAGGTCTTGGTCACCTGGTGGAAACTGATCTGACTGGTCACGATCTCAACCCCCGTACTTGTTGAACTCGTTGGTGTAGAGGTCACTCGGCCTGACCTGGCCTGCCTTGATGTCGCCGTGCGCGACCAGCCAGTCGATCCAGAGCTTGAACTCCTCGTCGTTGATCCGGCCTGCGGTCTCCGCGACCCCCGTGGAACGCCAGTACTTCAGCGAGCTGGCGTCCTCGTTGCGCCCCCGCTTGCGGATGATCTCGGTGCTCCGGGCGATCACTTCCTCGCGCGGCGTGGTCCTGGCCCACTCGATCGCCTTGGCCACACCGGTGACGAACACCTGTGAGGTGCCCGGGTTCTGCTTCAGGAAGCGGTTGGTCAGCACGAAGGTGCCGGCGCTGAACTTGCCGAGCAGGTCGAAGTCGCTGAACAGCGGCCGGATCCCACCCGCCGCCAGGGCCTTGTCCCGCAGGATGCCGCCCAGCACCGAGACCTCGACCTGCTTCTGACGCAGGATCTGCTCACCGTTCACCGGCGGGATCACGATCGGCTCCACCTTGGCGATCTCGGCCGCCGTCAGCCCGTTGCGCTGCAGGTAGATGTCGAGCAGAGCCTCGCTGTGCGCTCCCAGGGTGTTCATCCCGACCTTCTTGCCCTGCAGGTCGCGGGCCGACCGGATCGGGCTGTCCGCCAGCACGTAGTAGCCGCTGTACGTGAACTCGTCCACCCCGTAGTAGCTGATCACCGCCTTCACCGGGGCGCCCGCCGCGATCAGCTTCACCACCGCGCCGTTGAACGCGCCGCCGAAGTCGGTCTGACCGGTGGCCGCCGACTGGATGTCCTGCGGGCCGCTGATCGTGTTGCCGACCCACTCCAGCTTCACATCGCCGAAGTAGCCGAGATCCTCGGCCAGTTCGGGCAGCGTGACCTGCCCGGCCCAGCCCTGGTAGCGGATCTTCCTGGTCTCCTGCCCGCCGTTGCTTCCGGTGGCGGTGGCCCGGCCGCAGGCGGCGGACGCCGCGCCGACGGCGGCCAGTGCGAGGAGGGTGCGCCTGGAGATGGTCGAGGCCATGGGGATCTGATCCTTTACGGGCAGCAGGGAGCGCCCGACCGCCGAGACGGTCGATGGGGGCTTCGGGATCGTTGAACGGCCCGCCCGGGGGACGGGGCGGACGCGAGTGCGCAGTCAGCGATTAGGTGTCACGGAGCGCCGGGAGAACGGCGGCCGGGCAGGGGCGGGCGGTGCGTCGTCGTCAGCGACAGACGGCACAGATCGCGCTCGCATGCCGTCGGAGATCGACGTACAGGCGGCCCACAAGGCTCACGGCTCGGCTCACGTCCCTCAGCGTTCCAGCGCTGCGGAGCCAGGTCAACGAATGTTCCCCCGGTGGAAGAAACCCTGGCCGGGCACGTGCGGCGTGGGTGCTGTGGAGTCCCCTGTTCCCCACAGCACCCACGGGGCCTGGACCGGGCGATCGCTGCCCCGTCGTCGGCACGTAGAGGACACGCCTCTCGACGGAGAAAGGTTGCGTCGAAATCCGGAAAACTTCCGAGGATTTCCTGCCACGGTCAGCCCGGACCGGTCAGACCCCTCGACGCCGTCCCGGTCGCGCCGGTACCGCCCGTACTCGTCCCGGCCGTACCCGTCCCGGCCGCAGATGTTCCGACCCCAGCTGTTCCGACCGCACCGAACTGCTCCGCCGCCGCCCGGAACTCCGGGTCCAGCACTGCGGCTTCGGCGAACCGGTCGACCTGGTACTGCACCATCAGCACCCCCAGCTGACGGCCACTCACCCGGGTGGTGAACTCCTCCACCCGGCCCGGCAGCCTGGTCGAACCGACCGCCACCGCCCGGTCCGTCCGCTCCCCCGCCGGCCAGCCCAGCCCCGCGCACTCCACCGGCCCGAGCAGCCGGGCCGCCGCCTGCGCCGCCTGCGACTCCGCGGGGAACTCGAGCAGGTACTGCACCGCCGTCACATCCGGCCGGCCGACATCCCCATGCACCAGCTCCCACCGGTGCAGGGCACCCAACGAGTCCACCAGCTCCGGTACACACCCCTGGACAGTGGGCATCGCGAACGCCGAAGCCGCCAACAGCTGTGACCCCCAAGGACCGTAGCGCCCCTGGCTCACCGGCAGCTGTTCCCGGCCGAACAGCAGCCCGCCACCCGTCGCGCCCACCGGCATCACCGTCTCCACCCGCCCGACCGATTCGCCCGGCCCCGGCAGCACCAGGGTCGGCGAGATGGTCCGCAACGACGGCGGCCCCACCAGCTCGGTGGCGATCCCGCCACCGCCTCCCGACACCCGGGCCAGACCGCACACCCCGGCCGAGGCCAACACCCCGGCAACAAAGGTCAGTTCGACCCGCCGCCGACGGCGACGGCGTACCGCCCGGCCCACCAACTGATCGGGCTCGGGCATCCGCAGCCCGCTCAACTCGCCCCGCAGGCCGTCGAACAGGCCGTCCAACCGCGCGGTGGTGATGGCCGGACGATCCTGGTCGTCCATGGCGATCGGCCCCCTCTCAGCCACGAGCGCTCAGCGTCCTCTTCAAGTTACGCTCCCCGCCGCCCCGTTGCTCCGGCACCACAGGGGCGGCGCCCTGCTTCCCCCGCTCGGACTGCGGCCGCAGTGGCTGCTTGGTCGGCTGTTTCGTCTGCTTCGGCTGTCTCGTCTCCGGCGACGGGGACGGCGACGGCGTGGCCATCGGGCCTGACGGCACATCCGGCTGACGGAGCGACAGGCCGCCCTCGCCCTCCTCCTCGCCCAGCAGTTCGGCCAACGCCTGCCGCCCACGGTGCAGCCGCGCCTTCACCGTCCCGACCGGGACACCCTCCTCGGCCGCGATCTCGGCCACCGCCCGGCCGCCCATGTGATGCAGCACCAACGCGGACCGCTGCGCCTCGGGCAACCGCCGCAGCGCCTCCACCAACGCCACCGACTCCGGCCCGGGCCCCGGCAGCGGACTCCCCTCGCCGTGCCGCACCCAGCTCCGCAGCGCCGTCCTGGCCCGCCGCCACCGACTGATCGCGATCCGCTGACCGGTCAACCGCACCCAGGCCACCGGATTCTCGTACGCACTGAGCCGGCCCCAGTGACTCCAGGCCCGCACGAACGCTTCCTGTGCGGCGTCCTGCGCATCGCCGAGATCCCCGGTCAGGGCATAGAGGTGAGCAACCAACTGACCGTACGCACCCTCGTAGAACGCCCGGAAGTCGCTCTCCGCCTCGTGCCCTCGGTCACCGCCCATGACGGGCCAGTGTGCCGTGGACGGAACGCCGAGGCAACTGGACAGGTACCCCGGCCCGGAAATGCAGAAAGCCCCGCCGGTTACCCGGCGGGGCTTTCTGACTAAAGATTGTTCGGCGGCGTCCTACTCTCCCACAGGGTCCCCCCTGCAGTACCATCGGCGCTATGAGGCTTAGCTTCCGGGTTCGGAATGTAACCGGGC
>NZ_JBFUMY010000103.1:0-19571 GCF_054049135.1 Kitasatospora sp. P5_F3
GCCCCGGTCGCCGCCCCCGCTCCGGCTCCGGTTGCCGCTCCGGCCCCCGTGGCCGCTGCGCCGGCCGCTCCCGCCCCGGTCGCCGCTCCGGCTCCGGTCGCGGCTGCGCCGGTGGCCCCGGTTGCTCCGGCCGCCGACGGCTCGGACGCCTACGTCACCCCGCTGGTCCGCAAGCTCGCGGCCGAGCAGGGCGTCGTGCTCTCCGCTGTCACCGGCACCGGTGTCGGCGGGCGCATCCGCAAGCAGGACGTGATCGCCGCCGCCGAGGCCGCGAAGGTCGTCCCGGCCGCCGCGCCGGCCGCCGCCGCACCGAAGGCCGCCGCCGTGGCGTCCCCGCTGCGCGGTCAGACCGTCAAGATGACCCGGATGCGCAAGGTCATCGGCGACAACATGATGAAGGCCCTGCACGAGCAGGCCCAGCTGACCAGCGTGGTCGAGGTGGACATCACCAAGATCATGAAGCTGCGCGGCAAGGCCAAGGACTCCTTCCTCGCCCGCGAGGGCGTGAAGCTGTCCCCCATGCCGTTCTTCGTCAAGGCCGCTGCCCAGGCGCTGAAGAGCCACCCGGTGGTCAACGCCCGGATCAACGAGGCCGAGGGCACCATCACCTACTTCGACTCCGAGAACATCGGTATCGCGGTGGACTCGGAGAAGGGTCTGATGACCCCGGTCATCAAGGGTGCGGGCGACCTCAACCTCGCCGGTATCTCCAAGAAGACCGCCGAGCTGGCCGGCAAGGTCCGCGGCAACAAGATCAGCCCGGACGAGCTGTCCGGCGCCACCTTCACCATCAGCAACACCGGCTCGCGCGGTGCGCTGTTCGACACCGTGATCGTGCCGCCGAACCAGGCGGCCATCCTCGGCATCGGCGCCACCGTCAAGCGCCCGGTCGTCATCGAGGTCGACGGCAGCACCGTCATCGGCGTCCGTGACATGACCTACCTGTCGCTCTCCTACGACCACCGCCTGGTGGACGGCGCCGACGCCGCCCGCTTCCTGGTCGCGGTCAAGGAGATCCTCGAGGCCGGCGAGTTCGAGGTCGAGCTCGGCCTGTAAGGGCCGCGGTTCCACCGCGTTCTGCTCACGGAACCCCGCGTAGTCCACTCGGACGGCGCGGGGTTCCGCGTTTCGCGGGCCACATCACGTGCGGGACACCGGTCGAGCGGCGATGCTGGAGCGGTGATGTACGAGACGGACTTCTGGCAACTGATCGACGAGACCAGGGACGCGGCCGAGGGCGATCCGGACGACCAGGCCGAGGCGCTGGTGGAACGGCTGGCGCAGCTGACGCCGGATGATGTGGTGGACTTCGCCCGGCTGTTCGAGGCGCGGTTCCAGCGCGCCTACCGGTACGACCTGTGGGCGGCGGCGTACCTGATGCTGGACGGCGCCTCGGAGGACACCTTCGACTTCTTCCGGTGCTGGCTGATCGGCCAGGGCCGGGAGGTCTTCGAGGGCGCGCTGCACCAGCCGGACGACCTGGCCGAGCTGGTGCCGGACTTCGACGAGGAGGAGGACGGCGATGCCGAGGACCTCGGCTACGCCGCCGACGAGGCGCACGAACAGCTGACCGGCCTGCCGCTGCCGGACCTGGGGACGCGGCAGCCCCGGCAGCCGGAGGGCGACAGCTTCGACTTCGAGGACGCCGGGCAGATGGCGAAGCGGTTCCCCCGGCTCTGGGAGCTGTACGGGGGCTGACGCCGGCTCAGGCGGCGGGGCCGTGGGTAGTGCCTGCGGGCCGGTGGGCGCGTACCGTACTCGGGTCGAGGGGTACGGGCCTCTTGCCCAGCGAAGCGGGAGACGTCGGGACAGTGTTCGTCAAGATCTGCGGTCTGAGCACCGCGCAGGACGTCGCGGCCGCCGTCGCGGCCGGTGCCGACGCGATCGGCTTCGTGCTCACCGAGAGCCCGCGCCGGATCGAACCGGCAGCCGCCCGGCGGCTGGCCGAGCAGGTGCCCGCCGGGGTCCTGACGGTGGCGGTGTTCGGCCGGGAGCCGTCGGCGGAGGTCCGGCGGGCCACAACGGCGGCCGGGGTCGGTGCCGTCCAGCTGCACGGCGACCACCCGCCCGCCGCCTTCGCCGAACTGCGGGACCTCGGACTGCAGCTGGTCCGGGCCACCTCGGCCGCGGCCGGGGCGGGCGCGGTCTGTGGCGACTTCGGCGAGGACCTGCTGATCCTGGACTCGCCGGTGCCCGGTTCGGGCGAGCCGTGGGACTGGTCCGAGCTGGGCGCCAACCCGCCGAGCGGATCGTGGATGCTGGCCGGCGGGCTCAACCCGGCCAATGTGGCCGATGCGATCGCGGCGGCCCGGCCGTGGGGCGTGGACGTCTCCAGCGGGGTCGAGGTGCGGCGCGGGGTCAAGGCCCCGGCGCTGATCACGGAGTTCGTCCGCCGGGCCAAGGCGGCGGGCTGACGGCCCGTCGGACCTAGACCGACACCCCGGTACCGGTGCCACCGCCGGTGCCGCCGGGCAGTGGGCGAATGGCGGCGACCAGTTGGTCGAGCAGTTCGGGCGAGGGCGCGTCCGGGTGTTCGTCCGCCGAACCGACCAGCACGGTGAAGCCGCCACCGGCCGCCCGGACCGCCACCACCAGGACGTAGCCGGGGACGCCCTTCACCGGGTCCACCCGCCAGCGTTCGGCGTGCCCGGTCACGCCCGCCACCGTCACCGGGGCCGAGACCACGGTGCGGGTCGAGGTGAGGTCGCCGTACAGGAGCGGCGCGTAGGTGGCCATCTCCGCCCGGGCCACCGCCTGGGCGGAGGCGCCGTCGGCCCGTTCGGCCACCACGGAGAAGTTGGCCCGGACGCAGCTGCCGCTGCCGACGTCGCAGGAGTACGGCTTGGTGGAGAACTGCAGGGTCACCTTGTCGCCGTGGTCGTCGATCCTCCAGCCGGCCGGTACCGGCACCTCCCAGCCGCGCGACAGCTCCTGCACCGAGCGGGTGGAGGGCAGCGGGGCGCGGCTGGGCTGCGCCGGGCTGGGGGTCAGCGTCGGACTCGGCGTCGGGGTGGGACTGGGCGTGGGGGTCTGGCTCTGGCTCGGGGAAGCACTGCTCGTCACCACCGGCGGCGCAGCCGACGGCGCGCGCACCGGATCGTCGCCCCGGGTGGCCCAGACCAGCGCCCCAGCCCCACCGGCCAGTACCGCCAGCACCAGCGCGATCACCAGACCGACCTTGAGCCCGCGCTTCGGCTTGGCGCCCGGCACGCCGCCCACCGGGCGGATCTCGGCGGTCCACGCCTCGCCGTCCCACCAGCGCTCCTGGGCAACCCCGTCCGGCCCCGGGTCGAGCACGGGGTACCAGCCGGGCGGCGTCGAGTAGGTCACGGCGGTACCGTACCGTTCACGCGTTCGCCCCGTCAGCCGCTTGGCACTTGACGGTCCGTCAGGTCCTCAGGGCCGGCGGCCCATCCAGACGTCGTCCACGTACGCGCCGTCCAGCCAGAACTCCTCCGGCAGGATGCCGGTCACCTCGAAGCCGCAGCGCTCGTAGAGGCGCCGGGCGGGGGCGTTGTGGGCGAGCACCCGGAGGGTGATCCGGCGGATGCCGTCGGCGCGGGCCAGGTCGCAGGCGGCCTCGATCAGGGCTCGGCCGATGCCCTGGCCGCGGGTCTCGGGGTCGACCACGAAACCCTGGATCTGGCGGATGTGGCCGTTGCTGGCCAGCGGGGTGGCGGGACCCTGGTGGATGTATCCGACGATCCGGCCGGCCGACTCCGCAAGCAGGAAGTGCTCGGGCGGGCGGCGCTCGCTGAAGAGTTCGGCGTCCGGCTCGGGCGGGGGGACCACGTCGCTGAGCCAGGACCAGGAGACCCGGTCGAGGCGGGCGAGCTCCGGCTCGTCCTGCTGCCGTGCGGTACGTATCGTCAGGTCAGCTGCGCCGTTCGCTCCCATGGCCGCCATCGTAGGCGACCACCTGATGGCCCTGCCGGGACATTTGCAGCGGCCGTTCCGGCGGGCCTGACCGGCAGCCGGGCGGGCCCGGCTGCCAGGATGGGGCCATGCGTATCGCGGTGACTGGGTCCACAGGTCTGATCGGTTCGGCGCTTGTCCGCTCGCTGTTGGCGGACGGGCACGAGGTGGTGCGGTTGGTGCGGCAGCGGTCCAGGACCGGGGTGCAGCCGGACGGCACCGTCGGGGTGGGGTGGAACCCGCACCTGCTGCAGATCGACCGGGCCGGGCTGCACGGGGTGGAGGCGGTGGTGCACCTGGCGGGGGCCGGGGTCGGTGACCGGCGCTGGACGGACGCGTACCGGCAGGAGATCCGGGACAGCCGAGTGCTCGGCACCGAGACGCTGGCCGCCGCGCTGGCCGAGCTCAAGGAGCCGCCCCGGGTGCTGGTCAGTGGTTCGGCGGTGGGCTTCTACGGCCAGACCGGGCATCAGGTGATCGACGAACAGGCGCCGCCCGGGGACGACTTCCTGGCCCGGGTCTGCGTGGAGTGGGAGGCCGCCACCCGCCCGGCCGAGCAGGCGGGCGTCCGGGTGGCGCACGCCCGTACCGGCCTGGTGCTCTCCGCGAAGGGGGGCGCGGGCGGGCGGCTGTTCCCGCTGTTCCGGCTGGGTCTCGGCGGGCGGCTGGGCGACGGGCAGCAGTACTGGAGCGTGATCTCGCTCGCCGACGAGGTGGCCGCGCTGCGCTACCTGATCGACACCCCGGAGCTGTCCGGGCCGTTCAACCTGGCGGGCCCCGAGCCGGTCACCAACGGCGAGTTGACCGAACTGATCGGCCGCGCGATGGGCCGACCGACCGTCTTCGCGGTGCCGGAGTTCGCGCTCAAGGCGGTGCTCGGCGAGATGGCGGTGGAGGTGGTGGGCAGTCACCGGGCGGTCCCGGCCCGGCTGTTGGCGGCCGGCTTCCGATTCCGACACCCGACGGCGGAGGCGGCGGTGCGGGCGGCGGTCTGACCCGGCGCGGCGGCAGGCGCCGTCCGACCCGGGCGCAGGGGGGCGCACGGCAGCAGGTATCCGGCGCATCGCGCGCCTCTGGTGACCGTACGCGCCCGCCGACCGTCGAACGCGCGCTTCCGGCGCACAGTCCGTGACCGTGCCCCGCCGCCAGTTCCCACTCCTCCCGATTCAGGCCCGACTCCCGGCCTGATCCGCGGATTGACGGGGCATCACATGCTCGGACCGTGTCCCGGCACCCTGCGGCCTGCCCGGCCGCAGCCCCGGGACCAGGGAGGGAGCACACTCGTGCCCGCACATGACTTCACCCGCCGTACCCGCCGCCAGTCCGACCCGGACGTCGTGGTGGTCGGGGCCGGACTCGCCGGGCTGGCCACCGCCCGCGCGCTGACCGCCCGGGGCCTCACCGTGCAGGTCCTGGAGGCCACCGAACGGATCGGCGGCCGGGCGGCCGGGCGGGAGCTGGACGGCTTCCGCCTCGACCACGGCGGCGCGCTGCTGAACACCGACTTCCCCGAGCCGGGCCGGGTGCTCGACCTGGAGCGGCTGGAGCTCAGCCTGCTCGCCCCGGGCGTCCTGGTGCACAGCGCCGGGCGTCGCCATCGGTTCGGCGATCCGCAGCAGACCCCGGCCAGGCAGGCCACCGCCCGGGGGCCGCTGGGCAGTCCGCTGGACCGGGCCCGGCTCGCCTCGACCTTCGGCCGGCTCGCCACCACCCCGGTGCCCCGGCTGCTGGCCCGCCCGGAGACCACCACCGCGCGGTCGCTGACCGACCGCGGTCTGCCGCCGCGCACCGTGGACGGCCTGCTCCGCCCGCTGCTCGGCGCCCTGCTCAGCGACCCGGCGCTCGGCACCAGCAGCCGGGTCGCCGACCTGGTGCTTCGCTCGTACGCGCGCGGGCGGCTCTGTCTCCCGGCGGCCGGACTGGCCGCCGTACCGGCGCAGTTGGCCGAGGGCCTGCCCGCCGGGACGCTCCGGCTCGGGGTCCGGGTCACCTCGGTCGCCGCCGACGGCGTGCAGACGGCCGCGCACGGCCGGGTCGCCGCCCGGGCCGTGGTCCTGGCCACCGACGCGCAGTCGGCCGCACTGCTGCTCCCCGGGCTGCGGGTGCCGGACTTCCACCCCGTCACCACGTACTTCCACGCCGCCGACCGCTCACCGCTGGACGAGCCGGTGCTGCTGCTCGACGCCGACCGGCCGCAGGGCCGCCCGGTGCTCTCGCACTCGCTGGTCCTCAGCGACCTGCACCCCTCGTACGCGCCGCCGGGACGGGCGCTGGTCGCCACCACCGTGCTGGGCCGGCGCCGGTTCGACCAGGGCGGCCCGGCCGGGTACGAGCCGGTGCTCCGCCGCCGCCTGGTGCACCTCTACGGCTCCGCCGCGGCGCACTGGGAGTTCCTGACGGTCCGGCACGTCCCGGACGCGGTACCGGCGATGCCGCCGCCGCACAACTTCCGCCGCCCGGTCCGGCTGCTGGCCGGCCTGTACGTCTGCGGCGACCACCGGGACACCAGCACCGTCCAGGGCGCCCTGGTCTCCGGCCGACGGGCCGCCCAGGCCGTCCTGCGCGACCTCCGCGTCCCGGTTACGGCGGCCGAGGCCGAGGCCGCGTAACGCCTCCGGCGGGGCTCGGGGCGGGCGAGGCGAGCCCCCGCAGGGGCTCGGGGAACGGCGACGGTTCGTGGCTGGCGGGTATCACTGCGAAAGTGCCTGACCGTCTACGCACGGATCACCTTGTACGAGGTCGGCGTCGCAGTTCCCCGAGCCCCTGCCTTCCGAACCACGTCCGTAAACAGCGGGCCTCTGCGGGGACGGTGGGCCAGCGTGCCGATATGACTCATGGTCGGACATTCCGCCGAAGACGTCGACGCGATCGCGATCGGCGCGGGCGCCCTGATCAACCGTGACCCGCTGAACGGCGCCTTCGCCGGCCTGGCGCTGACCACCACCGCGCTCGGCACCATCCTGCCGATCCTGGTGCTGGCCGTGATGGTCAGCGCCGCGATCTGGCTCAGCCTGGACATGCTGCTGGGGGCCTTCACCGCCGGGATCATCTCCCGGCTGCTGCTGTCCGACGTGCCCGAGGCGGAGGAGGAGGTGATCGACGCCAAGCTGGAGGGCATCGGCTTCGGCTTCCTGGTGCCGGTGTTCTTCGTGGTCAGCGGTATGAACTTCGACCTCGACGCACTCCTCTCCGACCCCGGCACCCTGCTGCTGGTCCCGATCTTCCTCCTGCTGTTCGCCGCGCTGCTGGCTCCGCCCGAACTGGGCGGCCGGGACCGGGTGGCGCTCGGCCTGTTCGGCGCCACCGCCCTGCCGCTGGTCGTGGTCATCACCACCATCGAGGTCGAGGCCGATCACCTGCCGTCCTCCACCGCCGCAGCCCTGGTCGGCGCGGGCATGCTCTCCGTCCTGCTCTTCCCGCTGCTCGCCCAGCGCCACTCTCAGATCACCCCCGACTGCCGGGCCGCTTCGTCGAAGGCGCGGGCGGACTGGTTGGCCCGGTAGGGGATCAGGCGGCGGTGGAAGTCGCGCAGGTACTCGACCGTGCGGGCGGAGCGCATCTCACCCGCCGCCCGGAGTGCCTCGGTGGCCAGGGTGCAGGCGTCGTCGATCTCGCCGAGGCCGAGGCGGGAGCCGGCCAGCACCAGGCGGCAGAGGATGCGGCTGCGGGCGTAGGCCGGGGCCCGTAGGCGGAGCGACTTCTCGGCGTGCTGGGCGGCCGGGCGCCACTGCTGAAGGTCGCGGTAGCAGTGCGCGAACTCGTCGGCCAGCTGCGCCTCGTCGAAGTAGCGTGCCCAGGAGGGCAGTTCGTCGTTGGGGCGGGCGATGCCGAGGGCTCGCTCGCAGCGGACCAGAGCTGTGGTGCAGGAGCGTACGTCGCCGAGCAGGGCGTGGCCGCGGGCCTCGGCCGCGTGCATCAGGGACTGCACGGTGGGCGCGGCGGCCGCGCCGACGCCCTGCTGGGCGACCCGGGCCAGCTGGATCGCCTCCCGGCCGTGGCCGAGATGGACGGCCTGCTGGCTCATCGTGGTGAGCACGTAGCCGCCGAGCACCCGGTCACCCGCCGCCTGGGAGAGCCGCAGGGCCTGGACGAAGTACCGCTGGGCCAGGCCGTGCGCGGCGATGTCGAAGGAGGTCCAGCCGGCCAGCCGGGTCAGGTCGGCGACCGCGCCGAACAGCGCCCGGCCGATCTGCTCGCCGTACCGGCCGCGCAGCATCGGCTCGGCCTCGCTCTCCAGGTACCGGACCAGCGCCTGGCGGGCGTGGCCGCCGCCGTACGCGTGGTCCAGCGCGCGGAACAGGTCGCCGACGGCCCGGATCGCGGCGATGTCCCCCCGGCCGACCCGCAGCGGCGGGCGCTGCTCCCGGGCCTCGGCGGCCTCCAGGGCGGACTGCGGCATGGCGCCGCGACTCTGGGTCGGCACCCGCAGCAGACCCGGCTGAGAGGCCCGTACGGCGCTCCGGGCGGCGGGCAGGCCGGGGCGGACTCCGGGCGGCTGCGGACGGCCTGACGAGGCATCAGGGGCCCCTGCGGGCAGGCCGGGGACGGAGCCGTCCCGGGCGACCCGCTCGTCGGTGCGGCCGATCAGCCAGTCCCGGCTGGGCACCACCAGGCCGGCCGGGGTGAAGGCGATCCGGCGCAGCTCGGACTGCTGGCCGGTGTCCTTGTGCCACATGCTGGCGACGATGTCCACCGCCTCCTGCGGGCTCTCGGCGAACTCCAGGCCCGCGTACACCGGGGCGCAGGCCTCGAGACCGATGTCCAGCGCGGTCAGCCGCCGCCCGAGCCTGCGGGTGAACACCTCGGCGATCAGCGCGGGGGTGGCGCCCCGGGGCTGCTGGCCACGCAGCCAGCGGGTCACCGAGGTCTTGTCGTAGCGCAGGTCGAGGCCGTGCTCCAGGCCGAGTTGGTCGACCCGGCGGGCCAGCCCGGCGTGCGAGAAGCCGGCCTCCTCGATCAGCGCGGCGAGCCGGGGGTTCAGGGTCTTGTCCAGCCCGGACGGACCGGACGTGCCCGCTGGGCCCGCTGGGCCTGCCGCGCCTGACGGACCGGCAGCGCCCGCGGCCGCCACCGCGGCGACCTGCGGTGACACCTCGGGCGACCCGCCGGGTGTGGCCCCGGACGGCCCCTCGCGCGGATCGAGGTGCGGGTCGAGCGGGTCGAGCGGTCCGTACGCCGGGCTGTCGGTTGCAGGCCGTTGGGGCATATCAGTCACACCTCTCGAGCGCCTCACCAGTCCCCCCGGTGCATGGAGCGGCGCCCCCTGTCGGGAATCGGCGTGAATGTAGCGAGCATTTCGCCGCTATGGGTGGATCTGGGCGGGCAATCCTCCGAACGGGTGAAGCAATGGCGCCCGTTGTAGGGAAGGTGTCGCGGCGGGTGTTTGGCTGGACCGGGCTCTTCGGCCCGACCACCCGCATGGCGCCGGTCGCCATGAACCCGCCCCGACCTGTGGCTGCCCGGCACATAGGAGTGAGCGCCGTCGGTTTCTACCGTTCTCGGCCATGGACACCACTTCAGCCCACTCGCTGGCCGGCCGTACGGCGCTGGTCACCGGGGCCGCCTCGGGGATCGGCCGGGCCTGTGCCGAGGCCTTCGCCGCAGCCGGCGCCCGGGTCTACATCGTCGACCTCGCGGCCGAGCCGGCCAAGGAACTCGCCGCCCGGATCGGCGGTGAGGCGATCGTCGCCGACCTCTCCGACCCGGCTGCCGTGGACGCGCTGCCGGACGACGCCGACATCGTCGTCAACAACGCCGGCCTCCAGCACGTCGCGCCGGTGCACGAGTTCCCGCCGGACCGGTTCGCGCTGATCCAGCGGGTGATGGTGGAGGCCCCGTTCCGAATCCTGCGCCGCACCCTGCCGCACATGTACGAGCAGGACTGGGGACGGGTCGTCAACATCTCGTCCGTGCACGGGCTGCGGGCCAGCGCCTTCAAGTCGGCGTACGTGACCGCCAAGCACGGTCTCGAGGGGCTGAGCAAGACCGTCGCACTGGAGGGCGCCCCGTACGGCGTCACCAGCAACTGCATCAACCCCGCCTACGTGCGCACCGCCCTGGTGGAGAAGCAGATCGCCGCCCAGGCCCTGACCCACGGCATCCGCGAGGACGAGGTGGTGGAGCAGATCATGCTCGACCGCACCGCCGTCAAGCGGCTGATCGAGCCCGACGAGGTGGCCCAGCTCGCCCTCTGGCTCTGCTCCCCGCACGCCTCCTACATCACGGGGGCCAGCCTGCCGGTCGACGGCGGCTGGACCGCACACTGACCTCCCCCGCCCTCCCCTGCACTCCCGCCCCGCAACCAGACAGGTGACCCCCATGGCCAGTTCTCCCGACGCAGCGAGAACCCGAGGAGCATCGCTCCGCAAGGTGGTCGGCGCCAGCCTGATCGGCACCACGATCGAGTGGTACGACTACTTCTTGTACGGAACAGCCGCCGCGCTGGTCTTCAACAAGGTGTTCTTCCCCAACTCCGACCCGCTGACCGGTACCCTGCTGTCCTTCCTCACCTACGCGATCGGCTTCGCCGCCCGGCCGATCGGCGCGCTGGTCTTCGGGCACTTCGGCGACCGGATAGGCCGCAAGAAGCTGCTGGTGCTGAGCCTGCTGCTGATGGGCGGTTCGACCACCCTGATCGGCTGTCTGCCGACGTACCATCAGGCGGGCGTCGCGGCACCGCTGATGCTCACCGGGCTGCGGCTGGTGCAGGGCTTCGCGCTCGGCGGCGAGTGGGGCGGCGCGGTGCTGCTGGTCTCCGAGCACGGGGACGCCAAGCGGCGCGGCTTCTGGGCCTCCTGGCCGCAGGGCGGTGCGCCGGCCGGAAACCTGCTGGCGGCCGGCGTGCTCTCGCTGATGACGGCCGTCCAGTCCGACGCGGACTTCGTCGCCTGGGGCTGGCGGGTGCCGTTCCTGCTGTCCGCGCTGCTGGTGATGGTCGGCCTGTGGATCCGGCTCTCGGTGGACGAGTCGCCGCTGTTCAAGCAGGCGCTGGCGGCCTCCGAGGCCCGCAAGAAGCTGGCTCCTGAGCAGCCGCCGCTGGTCGCGGTGCTGCGGCACCACTGGCGTGAGGTGCTGACCGCGATGGGTGCGCGGATGGCGGAGAACATCTCGTACTACGTGATGACCACCTTCGTGCTGGCCTACGCAGTCGGCCACGTGCACCTGCCGAAGCAGACCGCGCTGAACGCGGTGCTGATCGCCTCGGCGATCCAGTTCGCGCTGATCCCGCTGTTCGGGGCGCTCTCGGACCGGATCGGCCGTAAGCCGGTCTACCTGTTCGGCGCGGTCGGGGTCGGGATCTGGGCCTTCGTCTTCTTCGGTCTGGTGGACACCAAGAGCTTCGGCTCGCTGCTGCTGGCGATCACCGTCGGGCTGTTCTTCCACAGCGCGATGTACGCCCCGCAGGCGGCCTTCTTCTCCGAGCTGTTCGCGACCAGGATGCGGTACTCGGGCGCCTCGATCGGCTCCCAGTTCGCCTCGGTGGCAGCCGGCGCCCCGGCCCCGCTGATCGCCACCGCGCTGCTCAAGGACTACGGCAGTTCGACCCCGATCGCGGTCTACGTGGCGATCGCCGCGGCGATCACCGTGGTCGCGGTGGTCTGCGCCCGGGAGACCCGGGGCCGCGACCTGGCCGAGATCGGCGAGGACGCACCGGCTCCGGCCGGGCAGCCCGTCGGCGTCTGACCCTTCCCGGAACGTCCGGTACCGCTTCGGTACCGGACCCCGGCGCCAGGGCGCGCCCGCGGCCGTGCTGGCCGAGATCGACGACGCCACCTGGCTGGCCCTGCGGGTGCACCGGACGATGCGTCAGCACCGGCGCCGGGAGGCCGAACTGACGGCGCTCTTCGACACCGCAGGGGACCTGGCCGCCTCCCGCGACCTGGACGCGGTGCTGCAGGCGATCGTCCGCCGGGCCCGGATGCTGCTGGGCACCGACACCGCGTACCTGACCCTGCCGGACCAGGCCGCCGGGGACACCTACATGCGGGTCACCGACGGCTCGGTGTCAGTTCTGTTCCAGACCCTGCGGCTGAGCCTGGGCGACGGCCTCGGCGGCCTGGTGGCGCAGACCGCCCGGCCGTACGCCACGCCGGACTACCGGACCGACGCGCGGTTCCACCACACCGGCAAGATCGACGCCGGGGTGCTGGACGAGGGCCTGGTGGCGATCATCGGCGTCCCGCTGCTGCTCGGCGGCCAGGTGATCGGCGTGCTGTTCGCGGCCGACCGCTCGCCCCGGGCGTTCTCCCCCGACGAGGTCGCGCTGCTCTGCACGCTGGCCGCGCACGCCGCGATCGCCCTGGACACCGCAAAGGCGCTGGCCGACACCCGGGCCGCGCTGGCCGAACTGAACACCGCCAACGAGGTGATCCAGGCCCACTCCGCCGCCGTCCAGCGCGCCGAACGGGCCCACGACCGGCTCACCGACCTGGTGCTGCGCGGCGCCGAAGTCCCGGACGTGGCGGCCGCGGTGGCCGCACTCCTCGGTGGCGAGGTGGGCGTACGCGACGCCGAGGGGCTCGTACTGGCCGGGCGCACGCCGGGAGCTGACGGACTGTCGGATGCGGTCGCCGCCTCGCGCGCCGAGGGCCGCGCCGTCCGGGCCGGCGACAGCTGGGTCTGCGCGGTGCTGGCCGGGCAGGAGCCGCTCGGCAGCATCGTGCTGCACGACCGGCCCGACCTGGACGACGCCGACCGCCGCCTGTTCGAGCGGGCCGGAGTGGTCACCGCCCTGCTCCTGCTGCTCCGCCGCTCGGTCGCCGAGACCGAGAACCGGGTCCGCGGCGAACTGCTGGCCGACCTGCTCAGCTCCCCCGACCGCGACCCGGCCGGGCTGACCGCCCGGGGCCGCCGGCTCGGTGTCGACCTGGGCCGCCCGCACCTGGTGCTGGTCGCGATGGTCTCCGCCGCCGACCGGGCCCGGCTGGCGGGCGCGGCCTCCCGCTACCTGTTCGGCTCGCGCGGGATCAGCGCCGAGCACGGCGAGACCGTCGTGCTGCTGCTGCCGGAGGACGGCGGCAGCACCCCCGGCGACGCGGCCGAACTGGCCGCCGACCGGCTGGCCCGGTTGGCCGGGGTGCCGGTCACGGTCGGCGCCGGCCGGGTCGCCACCGGGCCGGTGGCACTCGCGGCGGCGTACACCGAAGGGCTGCGCTGCGTCCGGGCGTTGGGGGTGCTCGGCCGCGAAGGTGACGGTGCGTCGGCGGCCGACCTCGGCTTCCTCGGCGTGCTGCTCGGCGACGGTCACGACGTGGCCGCGTTCGTCGGCGCCACCCTCGGCCCGCTGCTCGACTACGACACCCGCCGGGGCACCGAGCTGGTCCGCACCCTGCGCGCCTACTTCGACTGCGGCGGCAGCCTGACCCGGGCCAAGGACGAGCTGCACGTCCACGTGAACACCGTGGTCCAGCGCCTCGACCGGGTCGAGATCCTGCTCGGCCACGACTGGAACCACCCGGAACGCTCGCTCGAACTCCAGCTCGCCCTGCGCCTGCAACTTCTCGCCGAGAGGTAGCCAGGCACCACCAGGGGCTCGGGGAACGGCGACGGTTCGTGGCTGGCGGGTCACACTGCGAAAGTCCCTGACCACCTACGCGACGATCACCTTTTCCGAGGTCGGCGTCGCAGTTCCCCGAGCCCCTGGCGGGTGCCTGGCCGAGCAAAGCGGGGCGTACAGTTTCGGGGTCGGTCTCGAACGCCATGGCAAGGAGCAGCGGTGAGCGAGCAGGTACGTTTCGTCCGGATGGGCATAGGCGAGCGGTCGGTGCCGTACGAGGAGGCCTGGGCGGAGCAGCAGCGGCTGCACGCGCTGCGGGTCGCGGACGAGATCCCGGACACCGTGCTGCTGCTGGAGCACCCGCCGGTGTACACCGCGGGCAAGCGGACCAACCCCGAGGACTTCCCGCTCGACGGCACCCCCGTGGTGCAGGTGAACCGGGGCGGCGAGATCACCTGGCACGGCCCCGGCCAGCTGGTCGGGTACCCGATCGTGAAGCTGCCGGACCCGATCGACGTGGTCGCGTACGTCCGTCGGCTGGAGGAGGCGCTGATCCGCGCCTGCGGCGAGTTCGGGGTGGGCACCACCCGGATCGAGGGCCGCAGCGGGGTCTGGGTGCTCGGTGCGGACATCCCCGGCGCCGTGCCGGACCCGTCCCAGGTGGTCGAGATCGGCAAACTCACCCTTCGGATGGGACTGCCGCTGGGCATCGACCCCCGGCTGGCCGGGCCGGAGTACGCGGCGTCCAACGCGGGCCAGCGCGGCGACGACCGCAAGCTCGCGGCGATCGGCGTGCGGGTCGCGCGCGGCGTGACGATGCACGGGTTCGCGCTGAACTGCGACCCTGAGATGACGTGGTTCGACCGGATCGTGCCCTGCGGCATCCGGGACGCCGGGGTCGGCTCGGTCAGCTCCGAGCTGGACCGTGACTTCGGGGTCGGCGAGGCCCTCCCGATCGTGGAACGCCACCTGCGCGAGGTGCTGGCCGAACTGCCGGAGCCCGCGCTGACCCGCTGAGCGGGAATGCGCAGCGCCGCCGGAGCGCTGTGCCCCCTGCGAATGCAGGGTGCAGGCCCGGTACAAGCCCTACAAGCACAGGCGTACCCTGGGTGGTACCCCGTCTAGTTCTAGGAGTCGCACGTGTCCGCTGTCGCGCCCGACGGCAGGAAGCTCCTCCGCCTGGAGGTCCGCAACAGCGAGACCCCCATCGAGCGGAAGCCCGAGTGGATCAAGACCCGGGCCAAGATGGGCCCCGAGTACAACGCCCTCCACTCCCTGGTGAAGAAGGAGGGGCTGCACACGGTCTGTCAGGAGGCCGGCTGCCCCAACATCTTCGAATGCTGGGAGGACCGCGAGGCGACCTTCCTGATCGGCGGTGACCAGTGCACCCGCCGCTGCGACTTCTGCCAGATCGACACCGGCAAGCCCGCCGACTTCGACCGGGACGAGCCGCGCCGGGTGGCCGAGTCCATCGTCACGATGGACCTGAACTACGCCACCATCACCGGTGTCGCCCGTGACGACCTGCCGGACGGCGGGGCCTGGCTGTACGCCGAGACGGTCCGCCAGGTGCACGCGCTGACCGCCGACCGGGCGACCGGCCGGACGGGCGTCGAGCTGCTGATCCCGGACTTCAACGCGGTGCCCGAGCAGCTGGCCGAGGTCTTCTCGTCCCGCCCCGAGGTGCTGGCGCACAACGTCGAGACGGTGCCGCGGATCTTCAAGCGGATCCGCCCGGCGTTCCGCTACGAGCGCTCGCTGGACGTCATCACCCAGGCCCGCGCGGCCGGTCTGGTGACCAAGTCCAACCTGATCCTGGGCATGGGCGAGACCCGCGAGGAGGTCAGCCAGGCGCTGGCCGACCTGGTGGGCGCGGGCTGCGAGCTGATCACCATCACCCAGTACCTGCGGCCGTCGGTGCGGCACCACCCCGTCGAGCGCTGGGTGAAGCCGCACGAGTTCGTCGAGCTCCAGCAGGAGGCCGAGGAGCTGGGCTTCGCCGGCGTCATGTCGGGCCCGCTGGTCCGCTCCTCGTACCGGGCCGGGCGGCTGTACCGCCAGGCGCTGGAGCACCGCGAGCGCGCGGGCGTCTGACGTACTTCGACCGGGGCCGGGGCGTGGAAATCACGCTCCGGCCCCGGTCTTTCATCGGGCTTTGACCGGCGGGTCACCGTCCGGTAACACCTTGGTGAGATGCTGGCACCATGCCGAAGACGACCGGAATCCTCCCCTTCGCGATCATGGCTGTCGCTCTGCGGCGCACCGAGCAGCTGCTCCTGACCGGCGGCCAGCAGCGGGCCCGCCTGAACGCCTGGTCGGCCGTCTGCGAGAACCGCCGCCATGCGGCGGACCGCTCCGAGGCCGCCTCGCTCCTCCCCGCCGAACGGGCCGGTTCGCTGCGGCACGCCTGATCTGTGACCTGCGTTGATGCCCCCGGGTTGCAGTTTGGGGGCGCCCTTGGATATCCCGTGCCCTCGCCACGTACCATGAGCGTTATGGCGAGGCAAAAATCGGATACCCCTGGGCGGCTCAGTCAGATCCGCCAGGCGTACACAATGACCAAGAAGGTCGACACCAAGATCGGCCTGATCATCGCGGCCGTCGGCCTCATCACCTTCGGCGTGTTCCTCGCCATCGGCTTTGTGATCGACCACCCGATCTACCTGGGTATTCTCGGCTTCATCGTGGGCTTCCTGGCCATGGCGATCGTCTTCGGGCGACGCGCCGAGAAGGCGGCCTTCGGCCAGATGGAGGGTCAGCCGGGCGCCGTCGCGGCCGTGCTGAACAACATCCGCCGTGGCTGGAGTGCCAACTCGACCCCGGTCGCGGTCACCCGCAACCAGGACGCGGTCTACCGTGCGATCGGCCGTCCCGGCATCGCGCTGATCGGCGAGGGCAACCCGAACCGGGTCCGCAGCCTGCTGGCGGCCGAGAAGAAGAAGATGGCCCGCGTGGTCGGCGACGTCCCGGTGCACGACATCGTGGTGGGCAACGGCGAGGGCGAGGTGCCCCTGAAGAAGCTCCAGGTGCACCTGATGCGCCTGCCGCGGGCGATCACCCCGGGCCAGGTCACCGAGACCAACGACCGGCTGCGCGCCCTGGGCGACCTGCTCTCCAAGGCGCCGATCCCCAAGGGCCCGATGCCCAAGGGTGCCCGGATGCCCAAGGGCGGCCAGGCTCGCTGACCGCCCTCCCCCACCGACACACCACGGCCCCGCTGCGAGACTCTCGCGGCGGGGCCGTTCGACTGTGCTGACCTCGGGTCAGATCCGCACCTCGACGGTGCCGACCGCCTTGTCGTGCAGACCGCGGGTGTCCCGGTCCCAGACCACGGCCGGGACCACCAGGCAGAGCAGCAGGGTGCGCAGCAGCACCTGCGGGATGGACGCCCGGCCACCGTCCAGCCGGACCACCCGCAGCCCGAACAGCCGCTTGCCGACCGTCGTGCCGGTGGTGGCCATCAGCACCACCGTGATGACGTAGAACAGCGGCAGGGTCCACATGTTGGCGCTCGCCGCACTGCCCTGGGCGATCAGCCCGTACGCGACCAGGCTGCACAACCAGCTGTCGACGCACAGCGCGCCGATCCGCCGCCCCGGGCCGGCCAGCGCGCCGGGGCCCTCCTTGGGCAGGCCGAGGCGCTCACCGCGGTAGCCGAAGTCGGTGCCCATCCGCTCGGCGGCAGTCTTCGGGCCGTCGATCCACGATCCCAACGCTTCTCTGGTGTCCACGAATCCACACTATCCGGGCAGTGCGGACGATCTTCGGGCCCCTCCCCCCGTACGGGTGATTCCGCCCCGACCGGCCTTCCGGAGTGGTCCAGACCACTTGTCGGCCACCCTCTCGGCAGGGGTGGCGTTTTGCCCGGAACCGTACGCGTTTGCCGCCCGTCGGACCCGCGCGGTTAACATTCAGGAAACGGTGGAGTCACCAACCGGAAACGGCAGATTCCTAGGGTGAGCCACCACACCGCCCGCTGAGGAGGATGGATGTTCAACAACGCCGCCGAGGTCAAGCAGTACATCGCGGAGAACGACATCAAGTTCATCGACGTGAGGTTCTGCGACCTACCGGGCGTCATGCAGCACTTCTCAGTGCCTGCGGCGACCTTCGACCCGTCCGAGACGCTGATGTTCGACGGCTCGTCGATCCGTGGCTTCCAGGCCATCCACGAGTCCGACATGGCACTCGTCCCTGACCTGAGCACCGCCCGGCTCGACCCGTTCCGGAAGGAGAAGCACCTCAACATCAACTTCTTCATCCAGGACCCGATCACCGGCGAGGCCTACAGCCGGGACCCGCGCAACATCGCCAAGAAGGCCGAGGCCTACCTCGCCTCCTCCGGCATCGCCGACACCGCGTACTTCGGGCCCGAGGCCGAGTTCTACGTCTTCGACTCGGTCCGCTTCGAGACCACCGCGAACGCCTCGTACTACCACATCGACTCCGAGGCCGGCGCCTGGAACTCCGGCTCCGCCGAGGGCGACGCCCGTGGCTACAAGGTCAAGTACAAGGGCGGCTACTTCCCGATCCCGCCGGTCGACCACTTCGCCGACCTGCGCGCCGAGATGTCCCTCGAACTCGCCGCCGCCGGCCTGGAGGTGGAGCGCCAGCACCACGAGGTGGGCACCGCAGGGCAGGCCGAGATCAACTACAAGTTCAACACCCTGCTGCACGCCGCCGACGACCTGATGCTGTTCAAGTACATCATCAAGAACGTGGCCTGGCGGAACGGCAAGACCGCCACCTTCATGCCGAAGCCGATCTTCGGCGACAACGGCTCGGGCATGCACGTCCACCAGTCGCTGTGGACCGCGGGTACCCCCCTCTTCTACGACGAGCAGGGCTATGCGGGCCTCTCCGACACCGCCCGCTACTACATCGGCGGCCTGCTCAAGCACGCCCCCTCGCTGCTCGCCTTCACCAACCCCTCGGTGAACTCCTACCACCGCCTGGTCCCCGGCTTCGAGGCCCCGGTCAACCTGGTCTACTCCCAGCGCAACCGCTCCGCCGCGATCCGGATCCCGATCACCGGCTCCAACGCCAAGGCCAAGCGCATCGAGTTCCGCGCCCCCGACCCGTCCTCCAACCCCTACCTCGCCTTCGCCGCCATGCTGATGGCCGGCCTGGACGGCATCAAGAACAAGATCGAGCCGCTCGAGCCGGTCGACAAGGATCTCTACGAGCTCGGCCCGGACGAGCACGCCTCCGTCCCCCAGGTCCCCGCCTCCCTCGGCGCCGTCCTGG
This sequence comes from Kitasatospora sp. P5_F3, assembly GCF_054049135.1. Taxonomy (NCBI): domain Bacteria; kingdom Bacillati; phylum Actinomycetota; class Actinomycetes; order Kitasatosporales; family Streptomycetaceae; genus Kitasatospora; species Kitasatospora sp. P5_F3. The sequence goes on from NZ_JBFUMY010000103.1 coordinate 18,659, forward strand.
AGGCCCTGGAGGCCGACCACGAGTACCTCCTCGCGGGCGGCGTCTTCACCCCGGACCTGATCGAGACCTGGATCGACTTCAAGCGCACCAACGAGATCGCCCCGATCGCCCTGCGGCCGCACCCGCACGAGTTCGAGCTGTACTACGACCTGTAGGGGCGCCTCTGACCTGCGGAAACGCAGTTTGATCTCTCATCGTTTCCGCAGGTCAGCACAGCTCTGACCTGCGGAAACGCGGTCTGGCCAACTCGCATCGAACACTCCAGGACTCGCGATGTGAAATGAGAGTGCACTGAGTTCGATCTCCGAGTGAGTTCTGTGTAGTGCCTGCTACGGACTCCCGGATACTGCGGCATACCCCGTCGACAACCAGTACCTCAGGGCGCAGAACCCCAGGAATCAAACCCTGACTGGGCCTGACGACCCGGTGCGTGATGTGGCGGGGATGTGACTAGGTGTTCTGTCCCGGGAGGTTGTGGACGGGTGGGCCAGGTCTCGACTGAGGGATATTGAAGGGGTTTGACCCAGATACGCCAGAAACCCGCCAGAACTTGATCTTGGCCTGCTGAGTGCCTGACGCTGTCGGGGATCTTGGCGATGACGGTCGGCCATGCCCTCGACATCTCAGTCTCCAAGATCCCCGACCTCGTCACCCGCGATCAGCTCTGCGTCTCCTCGCGGCGTCCAACAGCGGCCGCATCGGGTATGACGAGCAGCTTGCCGGTGGTACGCCGAGCCTCCAGATCGCTGTGGGCCTGGGCGGCCTCGGACAATGCGTAGCGGCCCGTTACGGTGACCTCAAGCGCCTTGGAGCGCACCCACTCGAACACATCGGCGGCCCGTCGGAGCAGTTCGGACCGATCGGCGATGAAGTCCCCGAGGCTGGGCCGGATCAGGGTCAGCGAACCGCCGTG
>NZ_JBFUMY010000104.1:0-24569 GCF_054049135.1 Kitasatospora sp. P5_F3
CTGAGGACAAGCCCTCGGCCTATTAGTACCGGTCAGCTCCACCCCTTACAGGGCTTCCACATCCGGCCTATCAACCCAGTCGTCTACTGGGAGCCTTACCCTCTCAAGGAGGTGGGAATATTCATCTCGAAGCAGGCTTCCCGCTTAGATGCTTTCAGCGGTTATCCCTCCCGAACGTAGCCAACCAGCCATGCCCTTGGCAGAACAACTGGCACACCAGAGGTTCGTCCGTCCCGGTCCTCTCGTACTAGGGACAGCCCTTCTCAATATTCCTACGCGCACAGCGGATAGGGACCGAACTGTCTCACGACGTTCTAAACCCAGCTCGCGTACCGCTTTAATGGGCGAACAGCCCAACCCTTGGGACCTACTCCAGCCCCAGGATGCGACGAGCCGACATCGAGGTGCCAAACCATCCCGTCGATATGGACTCTTGGGGAAGATCAGCCTGTTATCCCCGGGGTACCTTTTATCCGTTGAGCGACGGCGCTTCCACAAGCCACCGCCGGATCACTAGTCCCGACTTTCGTCCCTGCTCGACCCGTCGGTCTCACAGTCAAGCTCCCTTGTGCACTTACACTCAACACCTGATTGCCAACCAGGCTGAGGGAACCTTTGGGCGCCTCCGTTACTCTTTAGGAGGCAACCGCCCCAGTTAAACTACCCACCAGACACTGTCCCTGATCCGGATCACGGACCCAGGTTAGACATCCAGCACGACCAGAGTGGTATTTCAACGACGACTCCACAACAACTGGCGTTGCTGCTTCAAAGTCTCCCACCTATCCTACACAAGCCGAACCGAACACCAATATCAAGCTATAGTAAAGGTCCCGGGGTCTTTCCGTCCTGCTGCGCGAAACGAGCATCTTTACTCGTAATGCAATTTCACCGGGCCTATGGTTGAGACAGTCGAGAAGTCGTTACGCCATTCGTGCAGGTCGGAACTTACCCGACAAGGAATTTCGCTACCTTAGGATGGTTATAGTTACCACCGCCGTTTACTGGCGCTTAAGTTCTCAGCTTCGCCWWGWCGAAWCWWGACTAACCGGTCCCCTTAACGTTCCAGCACCGGGCAGGCGTCAGTCCGTATACATCGCCTTACGGCTTCGCACGGACCTGTGTTTTTAGTAAACAGTCGCTTCTCGCTGGTCTCTGCGGCCGGCCCCAGCTCAGAGTGCAAGACTCATCACCAGTTCCGGCCCCCCTTCTCCCGAAGTTACGGGGGCATTTTGCCGAGTTCCTTAACCATAGTTCACCCGAACGCCTCGGTATTCTCTACCTGACCACCTGAGTCGGTTTGGGGTACGGGCCGCCATGAAACTCGCTAGAGGCTTTTCTCGACAGCATAGGATCATCCACTTCACCACAATCGGCTCGGCATCAGGTCTCAGCCTTAATGAGTGACGGATTTGCCTATCACTCGGCCTACACCCTTACCCCGGGACAACCACCGCCCGGGCTGGACTACCTTCCTGCGTCACCCCATCGCTCACCTACTACCTCGTGAACCGTCCACAACTGGATTCCTCCGCTGCTTCACCCGGCACACGACGCTCCCCTACCCATCACAGCGGGCGTTGGCCCTATWGCTGCAATGACACGACTTCGGCGGTGTACTTGAGCCCCGCTACATTGTCGGCGCGGAATCACTTGACCAGTGAGCTATTACGCACTCTTTCAAGGGTGGCTGCTTCTAAGCCAACCTCCTGGTTGTCTCTGCGACTCCACATCCTTTCCCACTTAGCACACGCTTAGGGGCCTTAGTCGGTGTTCTGGGCTGTTTCCCTCTCGACCATGGAGCTTATCCCCCACAGTCTCACTGCCACGCTCTCACTTACCGGCATTCGGAGTTTGGCTAAGGTCAGTAACCCGGTGAGGCCCATCGCCTATCCAGTGCTCTACCTCCGGCAAGAAACACGTGACGCTGCACCTAAATGCATTTCGGGGAGAACCAGCTATCACGGAGTTTGATTGGCCTTTCACCCCTAACCACAGGTCATCCCCCAGGTTTTCAACCCTGGTGGGTTCGGTCCTCCACGAAGTCTTACCTCCGCTTCAACCTGCCCATGGCTAGATCACTCCGCTTCGGGTCTTGGGCATGCAACTCAGACGCCCTATTCGGACTCGCTTTCGCTACGGCTACCCCACACGGGTTAACCTCGCTACACACCGCAAACTCGCAGGCTCATTCTTCAAAAGGCACGCAGTCACGAGAYRYAMRGCAAGCYKCAYRTCCGACGCTCCCACGGCTTGTAGGCACACGGTTTCAGGTACTATTTCACTCCGCTCCCGCGGTACTTTTCACCATTCCCTCACGGTACTATCCGCTATCGGTCACTAGGGAATATTTAGGCTTAGCGGGTGGTCCCGCCAGATTCACACGGAATTTCTCGGGCTCCGTGCTACTTGGGAGAAGCTCAAGTGAGCCGTACAGATTTCGTCTACGGGGGTCTTACCCTCTACGCCGGACCTTTCGCATGTCCTTCGACTATCCATACGGTTTCTGACTCACCGACCGGCCGGCAGACCAATCAAGAACTTTCCCACGACCCCGCTCTGGCAACCCCTGCCGGGTATCACACCAAAACGGTTTAGCCTCATCCGGTTTCGCTCGCCACTACTCCCGGAATCACGGTTGTTTTCTCTTCCTGAGGGTACTGAGATGTTTCACTTCCCCTCGTTCCCTCCACACACCCTATATATTCAGGTGCGGGTGACAGCCCATGACGACTGCCGGGTTTCCCCATTCGGAAACCCCCGGATCAAAGCCTGGTTGACGGCTCCCCGGGGACTATCGTGGCCTCCCACGTCCTTCATCGGTTCCTAGTGCCAAGGCATCCACCGTGCGCCCTTAAAAACTTGGCCACAGATGCTCGCGTCCACTGTGCAGTTCTCAAACAACGACCAGACACCCACCACACCCACTCCGCTCACCCACTTTCCACGCACCGAAGCGCAGTACTCGTGAGGCCAACAGACCGTGTGTGCCGAATAGTCAACGTTCCACCCATGAGCAACCGTGTGAGACATTCGCTCACATCCGGCTATRTGCTCCTTAGAAAGGAGGTGATCCAGCCGCACCTTCCGGTACGGCTACCTTGTTACGACTTCGTCCCAATCGCTGGTCCCACCTTCGACGGCTCCTCCCCTTACGGGTTAGGCCACCGGCTTCGGGTGTTACCGACTTTCGTGACGTGATTTGGGATTCGCTCCGCCTCGCGGCATCGCAGCCCTTTGTACCGACCATTGTAGCACGTGTGCAGCCCAAGACATAAGGGGCATGATGATTTGACGTCGTCCCCACCTTCCTCCGAGTTGACCCCGGCAGTCTCCTGTGAGTCCCCATCACCCCGAAAGGCATGCTGGCAACACAGAACAAGGGTTGCGCTCGTTGCGGGACTTAACCCAACATCTCACGACACGAGCTGACGACAACCATGCACCACCTGTATACCGACCACAAGGGGGCGACTATCTCTAGCCGTTTCCGGTATATGTCAAGCCTTGGTAAGGTTCTTCGCGTTGCGTCGAATTAAGCCACATGCTCCGCTGCTTGTGCGGGCCCCCGTCAATTCCTTTGAGTTTTAGCCTTGCGGCCGTACTCCCCAGGCGGGGAACTTAATGCGTTAGCTGCGGCACCGACGACGTGGAATGTCGCCAACACCTAGTTCCCACCGTTTACGGCGTGGACTACCAGGGTATCTAATCCTGTTCGCTCCCCACGCTTTCGCTCCTCAGCGTCAGTAATGGCCCAGAGATCCGCCTTCGCCACCGGTGTTCCTCCTGATATCTGCGCATTTCACCGCTACACCAGGAATTCCGATCTCCCCTACCACACTCAAGCCTGCCCGTATCGAATGCAGACCCGGGGTTAAGCCCCGGGCTTTCACACTCGACGCGACAAGCCGCCTACGAGCTCTTTACGCCCAATAATTCCGGACAACGCTCGCACCCTACGTATTACCGCGGCTGCTGGCACGTAGTTAGCCGGTGCTTCTTCTGCAGGTACCGTCACTTGCGCTTCTTCCCTGCTGAAAGAGGTTTACAACCCGAAGGCCGTCATCCCTCACGCGGCGTCGCTGCATCAGGCTTTCGCCCATTGTGCAATATTCCCCACTGCTGCCTCCCGTAGGAGTCTGGGCCGTGTCTCAGTCCCAGTGTGGCCGGTCGCCCTCTCAGGCCGGCTACCCGTCGTCGCCTTGGTAGGCCATTACCCCACCAACAAGCTGATAGGCCGCGGGACCATCCTGCACCGCCGGAGCTTTCCACCAACCCCCATGCAGAGGAAGGTCATATCCGGTATTAGACCTCGTTTCCAAGGCTTGTCCCAGAGTGCAGGGCAGATTTCCCACGTGTTACTCACCCGTTCGCCACTAATCCACTCCGAAGAGCTTCATCGTTCGACTTGCATGTGTTAAGCACGCCGCCAGCGTTCGTCCTGAGCCAGGATCAAACTCTCCGTGAATGTCTGCAGGTAATCCTGCAACCACTYSSGWWGAGCGGCACGGCAACCACCGGAATAGGCGGCCCCGCGCACTGCGTCCTCGCTAGTGTTTTACTTCATAAAGGAATCTCCAACCCCATCCACCATCCTAGCAGATCCGTTTGTTTCGTTTTAACCGAAGCTTTGCGAATCCGTCATCTGGTGTTCATCGCCGTCTTGCGGCGACTCGACAAACCATAGCCCTTCCGCAGCGGAGTGCCTAATCGAGCCGCCGCGCGCCGCACCGACCCCTCACCCGGTCGGCCCAGCACTGTCTGCTCACACCCCTCTATGCCGCCCGATCGGCGCGATCGTCGCGGCTCACCCGCATGGCGTAGAGTGCGGCGCGTCAACCAAAAGGACTAGACCACTCGTGCCCTCGCAAGCCCCTGCCAGCAGGGACGATGACGGCACGCAGCAGCAACCGTGCATTACGGGCGTCGGATCGCCGGTCGGGACCCGCCCCAGAGGACGCTTGCGAAATGTCCCTAGTTGGCATGATTTAGGCTTCAGAACGATCACACCGCCGCTGTCCGCGGCGGCACGCTGTGCTCCGTACCTGGGAGGCTCCACCATGACCACTGTGACCTCGCCGCTGGCTGGTCGCGCCGTCGGGCTCGCCAACGTGCCCGACCCTGTCTTCGCCGGCGCGATGGTGGGCCCCGGCACCGCCATCGACCCGGTGCGCGAGCCCACCGAGGCGGTCGCTCCGGTGGACGGTGTCGTCGTCTCCATGCACCCGCACGCCTTTGTGGTGGTGGACGTCGACGGCCACGGGGTGCTGACTCACCTGGGCATCGACACTGTCCAGCTCAATGGCGAGGGCTTCGAGCTGCTGGTGTCGAAGGGCGACACCGTCACCCGCGGCCAGGCGGTCATCCGCTGGAACCCGGCCGAGGTCGAGAAGGCCGGCAAGTCGCCGATCTCCCCGATCGTCGCGCTGGAGGCCTCGGCCGACGCGCTGTCCGGGGTGGTCGAGCACGGCGACATCGCCGTCGACGGCGACCTGTTCACCTGGAACTGACGGACCGAGAAGACGTAACGCGCCGTCCCGCCCCGCAGTCCGGGGTGGGACGGCTCGGCCAGTACCCGGGTGAAAGGAACCCACAATGGAACAGGCGCTGCGAGGCGTAGGTGTCAGCCACGGTGTCGCGATCGGCCAGGTCCGGCACATGGGCACGGCGGTGCTGGAGCCCCCGGCCACCCAGATCCCCACCGAGGACGCGCCTCGCGAGCAGGCTCGCGCCCAGGCGGCCGTGGACGCCGTCGCGGCGGACCTGATCGCCCGTGGCAACCTGGCGGGTGGCGAGGCCCAGGCCGTGCTGGAGGCCCAGGCGTTGATGGCGCAGGACCCGGAGCTGATCGCCGACGTGAACCGTCGGATCACGGTCGGCAGCAGCGCGGAGCGGGGCGTCTACGACGCCTTCGCCGCGTATCGGGCGCTGCTCGCCGCCGCCGGGGACTACCTGGCAGGGCGGGTCGCCGACCTGGACGACGTGCGGAACCGGATCGTGGCCCGGCTGCTCGGCGTGCCGATGCCGGGTGTGCCGGACAGCGACGAGCCGTATGTGCTGTTCGCCCGGGACCTGGCGCCCGCCGACACCGCGCTGCTGGATCCGACCCTGGTGCTCGGCTTCGTGACCGAGGAGGGCGGGCCGACCAGCCACAGCGCCATCCTGGCCCGGGCGATGGGTGTGCCCGCCGTGGTCGCCATGCCCGGGGCCACCGATCTGCCCGAGGGGATCATGGTCGCGGTCGACGGGTCCACCGGCGAGGTGCTGATCGACCCGTCCGAGGAGAAGCAGGCCGAGCTGCGGCGGGTCGCCGCCGAGCGGCGGGCCGCGCTCTCCGCCTCCTCCGGTCCGGGGCAGACCTCGGACGGGCACAAGGTGCCGCTGCTCGCCAACATCGGTGGCCCGGCGGATCTGCCGGCGGCGCTGGAGAACGGTGCCGAGGGCGTCGGCCTGTTCCGCACCGAGTTCCTGTTCCTGGACGACTCGGCCAAGGCGCCGAGTGAGCAGAAGCAGATCGAGGCGTACCGCAAGGTGCTGGAGGCCTTCCCCGAGGGGCGGGTGGTGGTGCGGGCGCTGGATGCCGGCGCCGACAAGCCGCTGGACTTCCTCACCCCGGCGGACGAGCCCAACCCGGCGCTTGGTGTGCGCGGTCTGCGCACACTGCTGGAGAACCCCGAGGTGATGCAGACTCAGCTGCGCGCGCTGGCCAAGGCCGTCGAGGGTCTGCCGGTCTACCTCGAGGTGATGGCGCCGATGGTGGCCGACCGGGTCGACGCCAAGGCCTTCGCCGACGCCTGCCGGGAGGCGGGGCTGAAGGCGAAGTTCGGCGCGATGGTGGAGATCCCGTCTGCCGCACTGCGGGCTCGTTCGATCCTGAACGAGGTCGAGTTCCTCTCGCTGGGCACCAACGACCTGGCTCAGTACACCTTCGCGGCGGACCGCCAGGTCGGCGCACTGGCCCGGCTCCAGGACCCGTGGCAGCCCGCGCTGCTCGACCTGGTGGCGCTCTCGGCCGAGGCGGCGAAGTCGGTCGGCAAGAGCTGTGGGGTCTGCGGCGAGGCGGCCTCCGATCCGCTGCTCGCCTGTGTGCTGACCGGTCTCGGTGTGACCAGCCTGTCGATGGGCGCGGCGGCGATCCCGTACGTGCGCTCGACGCTGGCGAAGTACACCCTGGCGCAGTGTCAGCGGGCGGCCGAGGCGGCCCGCGCCACCGACACCGCCGACGAGGCCCGGGCGGCGGCGCAGCAGGTGCTGTCCGGCGAGTAGCCGGAGGAGATGGAAGAAGGGGTGCCCGCCGGGGGGGGGGGCCCCCCCTCGTCGGGGACGTGACGGGGTGACAGCTCGGTGCGCAGCGAGGTGCGGATCCGGCCGATCAGGTCCTCGTCCAGGGTCGCGCCGGGAGCGAGGACCACGAACAGCGGCATCCAGTAGCCGCCTTCGGCCTCCTCCAGGCCGATCACCAGGGACTCGGTGATCTCGGGGAGGCGTTCGACCACCTCGTAGATGTCGGCGGAGCCCATCCGGACGCCCTGCCGGTTGAGGGTGGAGTCGGAGCGGCCGTGGATGACCACGGTGCCGCGCGAGGTGACGGTGATCCAGTCGCCGTGCCGCCAGATGCCGGGGTAGGTGTCGAAGTAGCTGTCGTGGTAGCGGCTGCCGTCCTTGTCGCCCCAGAAGCCGATCGGCATCGAGGGCAGCGGCTGGGTGACGACCAGTTCGCCGACCTGGTCGGTGAGCGGGTCGCCGTTGACGTCCCAGGCCTCGACGGCGGAGCCGAGGCAGGGGGCCTGGATCTCGCCGAGGTACACGGGGAGGGTGGGGACGCCGCCGACGAAGCAGGAGCAGACGTCGGTGCCGCCGCTGACCGAGGCGAGCCAGACGTCCTGCTTGACCTCGTCGTAGATCCACTGGAAGCCGTCGGGGGGCAGCGGCGAGCCGGTGGTCCCGATGCAGCGGACGGCCGAGAGGTCGAGGTCGCGGCCGGGGTGCAGCTCGGCCTTGCGGCTGGCGATCACGTACGCGGCGGAGGTGCCGAGCACGTTGGCGCGGGTGCGGGCGGCGACCGACCAGAGGGCGCCGGTGTCGGGGTGGCCGGGGCTGCCGTCGTAGGTGACGATCGTGGACCCGACCAGCAGGCCGGCGATGAGGAAGTTCCACATCATCCAGCCGGTGGAGGTGTACCAGAAGAACCGGTCGTCGGGGCCGAGGTCGAGGTGCAGGCCGGCCTGCTTGAGGTGCTCGACCAGGATGCCGCCCTGGCTCTGCACGATGGCCTTGGGCAGGCCGGTGGTGCCGGAGGAGTAGAGCACCCAGAGCGGGTGGTCGAACGGGACGGGCTCGAAGACCGGCTCGACGTCGGCGGCGGTCAGCTCACTCCACGGCAGGGTGCCCTCGGGGGCCTCGGTGCCGAGCAGCGGGACGTGCACCACGGTCTGCAGGGACGGCAGTTCGCGGCGCAGCTCGGCGACCACCTCGCGGCGGTCGTGGTTCTTGCCGCCGTACTGGTAGCCGTCCACGGTGATCAGGGCGACGGGTTCGAGCTGCTGAAAGCGGTCGAGCACGCTGCGGGCGCCGAAGTCGGGGGCGCAGCTGGTCCAGACGGCGCCGATGGCCGCGGTGGCCAGCAGGGCAACCACGGCCTCCGGGATGTTCGGCAGGTAGCCGGCCACCCGGTCGCCGGGGCGGATGCCCTGCTCGCGCAGAGCCGAGCTCAACGAGCCGACCTGGCGGCGGAGTTCGGCCCAGCTGAGCTCGGTGGGCGGCTCGCCGCTCTCGTCCAGGTGCAGGATCGCGGGCTTGTCCCGGTAGCTCTCCTGCTCGCCGCGGCGAAGCGCCTCGGCGGCGTAGTTGAGGCGGGAGCCGGGGAACCAGCGGGCGCCGGGCATCGACCGGTCGGTGAGCACGGCCTCGGGCTCGGTGCTGAACCGGACGTCGAACCACTCGGTGACGGCCCCCCAAAACCGGGGCAGGTCCTCGGTGGACCAGGCGTGCAGGGCCGCGTACCGGGCGGCGGCCTCGTCGTCACCGGCGGTGGGCGCGAGCGGCGCGGCAGGGGCGCCGTGGTGTTCGGCGGCCCAGGCCTGGAAGGCGACGATCTGGGTGGCGGCGGCGCGAGCGGGGTCGGGCCGCCAGAGCGGCTGATCCTGGGGTGGGGTGCTCACGGTGGTCTTCTCCCGGCCGGTCGGTGGGGACGGGACCGGCTGGTGGCGGCCCGCCCGGAGTGGCGCTGACGGTGCTGGACTCTGCCATGTGATCGTCCCGTACGCCAGGGTGTCCGGTGGGCGCCCACCTGCGGCGACGGGCCGCAACTCAGTCGAAGCTGCCCTTGAACCAGGCGTCGGCGACCTGGTTGTGCAGCGGGAAGGCCAGCCGGGTGGGCGTGTTGATCAGGTACCAGCCGTCGGTCTCGTCGGTCGGGACGGAGGGCGGCAGGTCGGCCAGGGCGCGGGGCGGGAAGAGGGCGAAGAGCATCAGGAACGCGCCGCGCGGGTCGCTGCCGGTGTCGACCAGGCGGGCGCTCGCGGGGTCGGCGTCGATGCCGGCCTCCTCGCGGAGTTCGCGGGCGGCGCCCTGCTGCCAGCTCTCGCCGAAGTCGACGTAGCCGCCGGGGAGGGCGAGTTCGCCGTAGCCGGGCTCGATGGTGCGGCGGATGACCAGCAGGCTGCGGGCACCGTCCGGCGGTTCGACGGGGAGCAGCGCGACGGCGACGGGCAGCGGGTTGCGGTAGCTGATCTCGCCGCAGCCGGGGCAGGTACGCGGCCAGACGGTGCCGGCAGCCGCGTACGGCGTGCCGCAGAAGTGGCAGTGTGAGTGGGGGCCGGTCATGACTGGATGGTAGTGCGAAGGGGTGACGCCGCGTCACTGTCCCGCGCAGCTACCTCGAGGAGGAGATGTGACGACAGCTTCGTTCGCCGAGGCGCTCGCGGCGGGGCCGCTGGTGCTGGACGGTGGGTTGTCCAATCAGCTTGCGGACGCGGGGCACGATCTCTCGGACGGGCTCTGGTCCGCCCGGCTGCTGGCGGACGACCCGTCGGCGATCACCGAGGCGCACCGGGCGTACTTCGCGGCGGGTGCCCAGGTGGCCGTCACCGCGAGCTACCAGGCGAGCTTCGAGGGGTTCGCCCGCCGGGGTGTCGACCGGGAGCACGCCGCCGTGCTGCTGGGCCGCAGCGTCGAGCTGGCGCGGGCGGCGGGGCCGGGCTGGGTGGCGGCCTCGGTGGGGCCGTACGGGGCGGTGCCGGCGGACGGTTCGGAGTACCGGGGCCGGTACGGGCTGACCGAGGGTCAGCTGGTGGACTTCCACCGGCCGCGGATCGAGGCGCTGCTGGCGGCGGGTCCGGACGTGCTGGCGGTGGAGACGATCCCGGACACCGACGAGGCGGCGGCCGTGCTGCGCGCGCTGGCGGGGGTCGAGGTCCCGGTCTGGCTGTCGTTCAGCATCGCGGGTGACCGGACCAGGGCGGGCCAGCCGATCGCGGAGGCGTTCGCGCTGGCGGGTGCCGCGCCCGAGGTGCTGGCCGTTGGGGTGAACTGCTGCTCGCCGGCGGACGCGGACGCCGCCGTGCGGGTCGCGGCGCGGGCGAGCGGGAAGCCGGTGGTGGTGTACCCGAACAGTGGGGAGAGCTGGCAGGGTGAGCCGACCTTCCGGCCCGACCGGGTGACGTCCTGGCTGGCGGACGGGGCCCGGCTGGTGGGTGGCTGCTGCCGGGTCGGTCCGGCACAGATCAGCGCACTGGCCGCAGCCGTGCGAACGGACCGCTACTCCTGAACTCCTGAGGAAAGGTGCACGTCCGGCCGTCGGCCTGGCAGACTCAGTGCGATACCACTGCGGTCGACAATGTCGACCGCCTGTCAGCGGAGGTACGCAATGCCCGGCCCGATCCAGTCGTTGTCCCGGGCTGCCGCGATCCTGCGGCTGCTGGCCGGTGGCGAGCGGCGACTCGGTCTGTCGGAGGTGTCCACCGCGCTGGGGCTGGCCAAGGGGACGGCGCACGGCATCCTGCGCACCCTCCAGCAGGAGGGTTTCGTCGAGCAGGACCCGGAGAGCGGCAAGTACCAACTGGGCGCCGAGCTGCTCCGGCTCGGGCAGAGCTACCTGGACGTGCACGAGCTCCGGGCCAGGGCGCTGGTCTGGGCGGACGACCTGGCCCGGGCCAGCGGCGAGACGGTCTACCTCGGGGTGCTGCACCAGCGCGGCGTGCTGATCGTCCATCACGTGTTCCGCCCGGACGACACCCGCCAGGTGCTGGAGGTCGGCTCGATGCAGCCGCTGCACTCCACCGCGCTGGGCAAGGTGCTGCTGGCGTACGACCCGGTGGCCCGCGGTGAGCTGGGCGAGGAGCCGTTGGAGGCGTACACCTCGCGGACCCTGACCGATCTGGCCTCGGTGGACGAGGAGTGCGGGCTGATCCGGGAGCGCGGCTGGGCCGACGCGGTGGAGGAGACCTGGGAGGGCGTGGCCTCGATCGGCGCGCTGATCCAGGACCGGCGGCGCAATCCGGTGGGTGCGGTCTGCATCAGCGGTGCGGTGGAGCGGGTCTGCGAGGACGGGTTCGTCCGGCCCTCGCTGGTGGCCTCGGTGCGCAGCGCGGCCCGGGCGATCTCCCGGGACCTGGGCGCCGGCCGGTTCTGACATCTGACTTCTGACGCTTGGTGAGATTCCCGTAGGTGCGGGTGGGCTTCGGCCTGCCCGCTCTTTGGCGTTTTGTCCATATTTTCCGCCATACGGGTGCTAGTTTCGACGCCACGGCGTGATCACGTCGAGTGATGGATCACAGGTGTGTCACCCCGTCTTGACGTGAGGGTGATAGCGGGGGGAAGCTTCCGCATGACGGTCGACATTGTCGAACGGTGTCCGGAGCAAACGGAACGCCACCGTCACGGCGCGACCCCGGGACGGGAAGCGCCACTCTCCCCCACCTGCTCCGGTCACGGACGAAGGAGTCCTTAGTGTCCGCGTTCTCCAACGGCGACATCTTTGTCGGCGAAACCCTCGGCACCGCCGCGCTGATACTCCTCGGCGGCGGCGTCTGCGCCGCCGTCACGCTGAAGAAGTCCAAGGCCCTCAACGCCGGCTGGCTGGCCATCACCTTCGGCTGGGGCTTCGCGGTGATGATCGCCGCCTACATGTCCGCCCCGAAGTCGGGTGCGCACCTCAACCCGGCCGTCACCCTCGCCATCGCCGCCAACACCGGCGAGTGGGGCAAGGTCCCGCTCTACCTCGGCTCCCAGCTGCTCGGCGCACTGATCGGCGCCGGCCTGGTCTGGGTCACCTACCTGGGCCAGTTCCAGGCGAACGAGGAGCCCACCCTCGGCATCTTCGCCACCGGCCCCGAGGTCCGGAACCCGGTGCAGAACCTGCTCACCGAGATCATCGCCACCTTCGTGCTCTGCCTGGCCATCCTCACCCAGGGCCTCACCACGGGTCTCGGCCTCTCCGGCACCGGCATCCTGATCGTCGCCTTCACCGTGGTCGGCATCGGCCTCTCGCTCGGCGGCCCGACCGGCTACGCGATCAACCCGGCCCGTGACCTCGGCCCGCGGATCATGCACGCCCTGCTGCCGATCCCGAACAAGGGCGGCTCCGACTGGTCGTACGCCTGGATCCCGGTGGCCGGCCCGGTCGTCGGTGGTCTGCTGGCCGGTGGCTTCTACCACCTGGCGTTCTGACGCCGCGTTGGTTTGCCCCACGCCCGCGCACGGGGACTGACCCAGGGTCAGGCCCAACCCTCCCTGAATCCCTCATTCGAGCCGAGGACCTCATGACCACCACTGGCAACTACATCGCCGCGATCGACCAGGGCACCACGTCGAGCCGTTGCATCATCTTCGGCGCCGACGGCCGGATCGTCGCCGTCGACCAGCAGGAGCACAGCCAGATCTTCCCGCAGCCCGGCTACGTCGAGCACGACGCCGCCGAGATCTGGACCCGGGTGCAGTCCGTGGTCGCGGGCGCGCTGGAGAAGGCCGGCCTGACCAAGGACGACATCCGCGCGATCGGTATCACCAACCAGCGCGAGACCACCGTCATGTGGGACAAGAACACCGGCAAGCCCGTGCACAACGCGCTGGTCTGGCAGGACACCAGGACCGAGGCGCTCTGCCGCGAGCTGGGCCGCAACGTCGGCCAGGACCGGTTCCGCCGCGAGACCGGCCTGCCGCTGGCCAGCTACTTCGCCGGACCGAAGATCCGCTGGCTGCTGGACAACGTCGAGGGCCTGCGGGAGCGTGCCGAGGCGGGCGACATCCTGTTCGGCACCATGGACACCTGGGTGATCTGGAACCTCACCGGCGGCGTCAACGGCGGCAAGCACGTCACCGACGTGACCAACGCCAGCCGAACCATGCTGATGAACCTCTCCACCCTGGCCTGGGACGAGAAGATCGCCGACTCGATGGGCGTGCCGCTCACCGTGCTGCCGGAGATCCGCTCCTCCGCCGAGGTCTACGGCCACGCGGTCGGCGTCCTGGACGGCGTGCCGGTCGCCGCCGCGCTCGGTGACCAGCAGGCCGCGCTGTTCGGCCAGACCTGCTTCTCCCCCGGCGAGGCCAAGTCGACCTACGGCACCGGCACCTTCCTGCTGCTGAACACCGGCGAACAGATCGTCAACTCCTACCACGGCCTGCTGACCACGGTCGGCTACCGGATCGGCGACCAGAAGCCGGTCTACGCCCTGGAGGGCTCGATCGCGGTCACCGGCTCGCTCGTGCAGTGGCTGCGTGACCAGCTCGGCATCATCTCCACCGCCGCCGAGATCGAGACCCTGGCCTCGACGGTGGAGGACAACGGCGGCGCCTACTTCGTGCCGGCCTTCTCCGGCCTCTTCGCCCCGTACTGGCGCTCCGACGCCCGCGGTGTGATCGCCGGTCTGACCCGGTACGTGACCAAGGGCCACCTGGCCCGCGCCGTGCTGGAGGCCACCGCCTGGCAGACCCGTGAGGTCGTCGACGCCATGCAGAAGGACTCCGGCGTCGAGCTGACCGCCCTCAAGGTCGACGGCGGCATGACCTCCAACAACCTGCTCATGCAGAACATCGCGGACGTGCTGAACGCCCCGGTCGAGCGCCCGTACGTGGCCGAGACCACCGCGCTCGGCGCAGCGTACGCGGCCGGTCTCGCGGTGGGCTTCTGGCCCGACCTGGACACCCTGCGGGCCAACTGGCACCGCGCCGCCGAGTGGACTCCCCGGATGGACGACGCCACCCGCGAGCGCGAGTACAAGAAGTGGCTCAAGGCGGTCGAGCGCACCATGGGTTGGGTGGAGGAGGACGACGAGAGCTGACCGTCACGCCGGTCGGGGCCTGCAGCGGCCCCGACCGGCCGGCGTCGTTTGACGGCCTCTCAGAGGCCGCACCCGGTCTCTCAGAGGCCGCACCATCGCACCATCGAGAGGAGACGCGGCGCCGCCCGCACCGAGCGCCGCAACACACACCATGGCTACCATCCCGACTCTGGGCGCCGGCTACACCAACGGCCACACCGCCTCCCGTGCCGAGACCCGCGAGCTGCTCGGCAAGGCCACCTACGACCTGTTGGTGATCGGCGGCGGCATCCTCGGTACCGCCACCGCCTGGACTGCCGCCCAGTCGGGCCTCAAGGTCGCCATGGTGGACGCGGGCGACTTCGCCGGTGCCACCTCCAGCGCCTCCTCCAAGCTGGTCCACGGCGGGCTGCGCTACCTGCAGACCGGCGCGGTCAAGCTGGTCGCGGAGAACCACAAGGAGCGCCGGGTGCTCTCCAGTGACGTGGCCCCGCACCTGGTCAACCCGCTGACCTTCTTCGTACCGGTCTACAAGGGCGGCCCGCACGGCGCGGCCAAGCTCGGCGCCGGCGTCTTCCTCTACTCCGCGCTCTCCGCCTTCCGGGACGGCATGGGCCGGGTCTCCACCGCCGCGCACGCCGCGCAGCAGGTGCCCGCGCTCCGTACCGAGGGCCTGCGCTCGGTCGCGGTCTACGGCGACCACCAGATGAACGACTCCCGGGTCGCCGTGATGACCGTCCGCGCGGCCGTCGAGGCGGGCGCGGTGGTGCTCAACCACGCCGCGGTGACGGGTCTTCGGTTCACCGGCACCCGGGTGACCGGCGCCGAGCTGACGGACCGTCTGGACGGCACCGAGTTCGGCATCAGCGCCCGCCTGGTGCTGAACGCCACCGGCCCCTGGGTCGACCACCTGCGCAAGATGGAGGACGCGGGCGCCGCCCCGTCCATCCGGCTCTCCAAGGGCGCGCACGTCGTCGTCAAGCGCCGTACGCCGTGGCGCGCCGCGCTCACCATCCCGATCGACAAGTACCGCGTGTCGTTCGCGATCCCGTGGGAGGACCACGTCCTGCTCGGCACCACGGACGAGGAGTACACCGGCGACCCGCAGGACGTCCGCGCCACCGAGGCCGACATCGACCAGATCATGGGCGAGGCCGGCCACGCGATCCGCGACGAGCACCTCGACCGGGACCTGATCACGTACGCCTTCGCCGGCCTGCGGGTGCTGCCCGGCGGCCCCGGCGAGACCTCCGCCGCCAAGCGCGAGACCGTGGTCACCGAGGGCCGGGGCGGCATGCTCTCGGTCGCCGGCGGCAAGTGGACGACGTACCGTCACATCGGCCGCACCGTGCTCGAGAAGCTCGCCCACGTGCCCGGCACCGGCCTGCGCGAGGACATGTCGCCGATCCCGGCCACCGTCCCGCTGCCGGGTGTCGGCGCCCCGAACGCCGTCGCGCACCGCCTGCTGGTGGACCGCGAGCCCGGCTCCCGGATGGAGCCGCTGGTGGCCAAGCACCTGGCCTCGCACTACGGCACGCTGTCCTTCGAGATCGCCCGCCTGATCGCCGAGCACCCAGAGCTGGGCGAGCCGATCCACGCCGACGGCCCGGACGTCTGGGCCCAGGTCGCGTACGCCGCCGACAACGAGTGGGCGTACACCGCCGACGACGTGCTGCGTCGCCGCACCACCATGACGGTCCGTGGGCTGGACACCCCGGAGATCCGGCAGCAGGTGGAGACCTTCCTCGCGAAGCGCGGCACCAAGTAGGCACTCCCGCAGCGAAAACCGGTCGCCCCCTCTCCCCSCCATGCCCAGCATCGGCGCGGGCGAGGGGGCGGTTCTCGTGGTCCAGCGGACACTGCAGGAGAAGAAGCGGCTCGGCTATCTGAAGGACTGTCGGAACTGGTACGGCGAGAACGACAAGAGCTCCCGCAAGAACATCCGGCTCAACAAGCAGGCCGTGAACAAGTCCAACCGGCGCCGACCCCGCACCGCCCTGGCCGTCCTGCGCGGCGCGGCCGAACCGGAGCTGGCCGCACTGACGGGCGAGCGACTCGCCAGGACCAGACCGCAGGTGTGGCGCAAGTGCGCGGACACACCGCTCGGTGAATACGTGCAAGGCCGCCTCGAACGGCGCGCGCGACTGGGCATGACCACACCGGCCGCTACCGGCTGAGTGCCCGCCGCCACCACGCCACCGGGGCCTCGGCCAACGGACAGCCTACGGCCCCAGCCGATATGAGCGCACCGACGGCCGCACCCCCTGAGCAGCGGGTACGGCCGTCGGGCGGTGGGCGGCAGTGCTAGATGATCAGGCTGAGCGGGAGGATCAGGGCGATCGCGGTGACCGAGATGACCGTCTCCATCACCGACCAGGACTTGAGGGTCTGACCGACCGTCATGCCGAAGTACTCCTTGACCAGCCAGAAGCCCGCGTCGTTGACGTGCGAGAAGAACAGCGAACCGGCGCCGATGGCCAGCACCAGCAGGGCGGCGTGGGTGGTGGAGAGGTCGGCGGCCAGCGGGGCGACGATGCCTGCGGCGGTGATGGTGGCGACGGTGGCCGAGCCGGTGGCCAGGCGGATCAGGACGGCGATCAGCCAGCCGAGCAGCAGGGCGGAGATGTGCCACTTGGCGGACCAGTCGCTGACCGCGTTGCCGACGCCGACGTCGATCAGGGTCTGCTTGAAGCCGCCGCCCGCGCCGACGATGAAGACGATGCCTGCGATCGGGGCGAGCGACTTCTCCACGGTGGTGGAGATCCGGGCCTTACTGAAGCCGGCGGCGCGGCCGAGGGTGAACATCGCCAGCAGGGTGGCGGCGAGCAGGGCGATCAGCGGGGAGCCGATGAAGTCCATCACCCGCTGCGGTCCGGCCTTGGGGTCGTCGATGACCACGTCGGCGAGTGCCTTGCCGAGCATCAGGACCACCGGCAGCAGGATGGTGGCCAGCACGGCCGCGAAGCTCGGGGTGTGCTCGCCGCGCTCGGGGCGCTCGGTCTCGGCGGGGAGGGTGAGCGGGCCGACCCAGCGTTCGGCGAAGCGGGCGAACAGCGGGCCCGCGACGATCAGGGTGGGGACGGCGATCAGTAGACCGAGCGCCAGGGTGACGCCGAGGTCGGCCTTCAGCGCGTCGACGGCGACCAGCGGGCCGGGGTGCGGGGGCACCAGGCCGTGCAGGACGGAGAGTCCGGCCAGCGCGGGGATGCCCAGGCGCAGCACCGGGATGTTCCCGCGCCGGGCGACCAGCAGCACGATCGGGATCAGCAGCACCACGCCGACCTCGAAGAACAGCGGCAGGCCGAGCACGGCCGCGATCAGCGCCATCGACCAGGGCAGCATCCGCTTGCTGGAGCGGCTCAGCACCGTGTCGGCGACGATGTCGGCGCCGCCGGAGTCGGCGAGCAGTTTGCCGAGCATCGCGCCCAGGCCGATCAGCAGGCCGACGCTGCTGACGGTCGATCCGAAGCCGGTGGCGAAGCTGCTGAGCAGCTTGTCGAACGGCGCGCCCGCGACGGCCGCCAGCACCCCGGAGCCGAGGGTCAGGGCGAGGAAGGGGTGCAGCTTGAGGCGGGTGATCAGCAGCACGATCACGCCGATGCTGAGCAGCACCGCGAGCAGCAGGACACAGTCGCTGTCGGTGTGGGGCAGGGCAGCGGTCAGGGTGGTCACGCGAGGTCTCCGTTGACGGGGCGCGGGTGGGAGGGGGTCTGGGGCCTGTCCGGCAATTCGCGTCGGATCAGGCCGGGTCGTTCGGTGCGTGCGATCGGCGTGCGGCCGGGACGCCCTCGTAGCGGAGCTACTTGGGCGTTTCGGCCGTGCGGCATCTCGGCGCCGGGCTCGTCCGGCTGGAGCGGCTCGAGGGCGGCGTACTGGGAGTCGAGCAGCGAGGCGGGCATGAAGTGTCCGCTGCGGTCGGCCAGTCGGGCCCGGATCAGGGTCTGATCACCGGTCAGGTGCAGGAAGCGGGTGGCCGGGGCCTGGCTGCGCAGGATGTCCCGGTAGCGGCGTTTGAGCGCCGAGCAGGCCACCACTCCCCCGCTCCCGGCGGCGACCTGGCTGCCGAGCCAGTCGGCCAGGGCGTGCAGCCACGGCTGCCGGTCCTGGTCGTCGAGCGGGATGCCGGCCGCCATCTTGGCGATGTTGGCGGGCGGGTGGAAGTCGTCGGCCTCCGCGTACGGGAGGCCGAGCCGCTCGGCCAGCAGCCGGGCGACGGTGGTCTTGCCGACGCCCGAGACGCCCATCACCACGAGGGTGGGCGGCTGGTTCTCGACGCTGAGACCCATGGCTGGTGCTCCTGTTCTGGCTGGCTCACGACGACAGTGCCGCAAAGGTATGACTTATTCAAGTAGCCGAAACCCAATCGTCATACATGTGTGGCCGGATATCCTGATCCGATGGAGATCCAGGGCCTGCCAGGACGACTGCTCGCGGACCTCGGTCCGGCCATCGCCTCCGGTGAGATCCCGGAGGGCGCGGTGCTCCGCGGCGAGGAGCTGGAGGCGAAGTACGGGGTGTCCCGCACCGTGGTCCGGGAGGCGATCCGGATCCTGGAGTCGATGCGGATGGTCGCCTCCCGCCGCCGGGTCGGCATCACCGTCCAGCCCAAGACCGGCTGGGACGTCTTCGACCCGCTGGTGATCCGCTGGCGGCTGGCCGGCGCCGACCGCTCCGCCCAGCTGCGCTCGCTCGGCTCGCTCCGGGTCGCGGTCGAACCGGCCGCCGCCGCCCTGGCCGCCACCCACGCCACCGACGACCAGCGCCGCGAACTCGGCGCCCTGGCGGTCGAACTGACGGTCACCGCGCGCGCCGCCGACCTCGACACCTTCCTGCGGCACGACATCGCCTTCCACGCGACCGTCCTGCGGGCCTCCGGAAACGAGATGTTCGCCCACCTCGGCGACACGGTCGGCGCGGTGCTCACCGGCCGCACCGAGCACCAGCTGATGCCGCATCAACCGGAGCCGTACGCGGTGAAGTTGCACCGCGAGGTGGCCGACGCCATCTGCACCGGGCAGGCCGAGGCCGCCGAGCAGGCCATGCGCACCATCGTCCAGGGGGCGCTCGCGGAGCTGGACGCGACGCTGGGCAACTGACCCCGGAAAGCACTGAGGCCCGGGCCAGGAATTCTCCTGGACCGGGCCTCAGTTGTCCGGAGTTGCCCCGCCGGCAGAGTCGGCCTCGGCGACGAACGTCCGGTCTGGGGAATTGCCCGACTGGGCGGACCCGGAACGGGCAAGCTGAGTACGGATGTTCCGCTCACGTACGCCCCGGGGGAAGCCGATGCCCACTGCACGCCGTCGCCGTCGTCTGCCGGACGAGGTGCGGTCCGCCGCCGTGCGCGCGTGGATGTTCTTCTCCTGCACGCTGATCAGCCTGATCGTGGCCACCCTGGCCTCGTACGCCCGCAGTTGGCTGCTCACCCCGGCGCTGATGGCCACCGCGCTCGGGGTGTTCGGTACCGCGTGGTGCCTGTTGGAGATCCTGATCTCACGTCAGATCGCCGCCCAGCGGCGGCGTGGGCCCAATGCGGCCGACCCGATGACGGGCAGTCGCGAGCGGCGCCGGGCGCCCGGGCCGGTGGATCAGCCGCGCCTGCGCAGGGTGTAGCCGTACTGGACCGGCCAGCGCGGCTCGGCGCCGAGCTCGGCCGCCGCACGCTGCGGCCAGTACGCGTCGCGCAGCAGCTCGCGGCCGAGCGAGACCACGTCGGCCTGGCCGCTCGCCACGATCTGCTCCGCCTGGGCCGGCTCGGTGATCAGCCCGACCGCCCCGGTGGGCAGCCCGGCCTCGGACCGGATCCGGGCTGCGAACGGCACCTGGAAGCCGGGCCCGACAGCGATCTTCGCGTCCGGGTCGATCCCGGCCGAGGAGGCGTCCAGCAGGTCCACCCCGGCCGCGTGCAGCTCCTTGGCGAGCCGGACGGTGTCCTCCACCGTCCAACTCGGCACGCCCTCCAGCCAGTCGGTGGCGGAGGTGCGGTAGAGCAGCGGCAGCTCGGCGGGCCACACCTCGCGGACGGCCGCGACCACCTCCAGCGCGAACCGGCTGCGTCCGGCGAAGTCGCCGCCGTAGGCGTCGGTGCGGTGGTTGGAGTGCGGTGACAGGAAGGAGTGGATCAGGTAGCCGTGTGCCCCGTGGATCTCCACCGCCTCGAACCCGGCCGCCAGCGCCCGCCCCGCCGCCTCGGTGAACGCCCGCACCACGTCCTGGATCTCCTCGACCGTCAGCTCGTCCGGCACCTGGCTCTCCGCGCTGAACGGCACCGGGGAGGCGCCGACCGGCTGCCAGCCGCCCGCCTCGATCGACAGCGGCTTCCCGCCCAGCCACGGCCGGTCGGTGGCGGCCTTGCGGCCGGCGTGTGCGAGCTGGATCGCCGGGACGGCGCCGTGCGACTTCACCAGCGTGGCGATCCGGGCCAACTTCTCCTGCTGGCGGTCGTTCCACAGCCCGAGGTCCCACGGTGAGATCCGGCCCTCGGGGCTGACGGCGGTGGCCTCGACCATCACCAGACCGGCCCCGCCGGCCGCCCTGGCCCCCAGGTGGGCGAGGTGGAAGTCGGTCGCGACCCCGGCCTCGGGCCCCTCGGGGGCGGCCGAGTACATGCACATCGGCGCCAGCCAGATCCGGTTGGGCACGGTCAGGGAGCGAAGGGTGATCGGCTCGAACAGGGTACTCACGGTCGGCTCCTCGGCTGGGACATCGGGGTTTGTACGATAGCCCTCGTAGTACGGCAGCTGTCAAACTACGGCACTTCTCGTACTATTGGCCGGTGACCGACACCCAGCTCCCCGAACCCGCCCTGGCCGAGATCAGGCTCGCGGCGGTGCTGCACGCCCTCGCCGACCCGGTCCGGCTCCGGATCGCCGCCGAACTCGCGCGCGACCAGCGCGAGTTGGCCTGCCAGGCGTTCGACCTGCCGGTGACCAAGTCGACCAGCACGCACCACTTCAAGGTGCTCCGCGAGGCCGGCGTGATCCGCCAGTGCCGCCGGGGGACGTCCCGGATGAGCCACCTGCGCAGCGCGGACCTGGAGACGCTCTTCCCCGGCCTGCTCGACGGCATCCTGACCGCCCACCTCGCGGAGGACGGGCGACGGGACTGACCGGTCGTGCGGTCAGTCGCCGTCCTCCTCCGGGGTGTGCGGCAGGTCGATGCCGTGATGCCCGGCGATCCTGATCAGGGACGTGATCCGGCCCTCGTAGGCCTCGACACCGTCGTCGTCACCCGCCTCGCGGGCCGCGGCCAGCGCGAGGCGGGCCTGGGCCAGCTGCTCACGGAGCTCTTGCTCGAACACACGTCAAGCATCGCACCAAACGCCCGGGCGGCCCGGCCGACGGGTCGGGCCGCCCCGGCCGGCCTCGACCGAGATGTACTTCAGGCCGGCCCGCAGGTCGGCGTCGTTGCGCAGCCGGATCACCAGCGGGAACTCGGCCAGCGCCGTGGTGTCGAAGAGCCCGGTGGTGTAGATCAGCTGGACGCCGAGCGCGTCGGCCACCGCCCGCTGGAGCTCCAGCAGGTACGTCGCGTTGGCTCGCCCGATCGGGTTGTCCAGGAACAGCGTGCCCGCGTGCCGCAGCTGGGACTGGCCCCGGTCGTTCGCCCGCAAGGCCGCCATCGTGCAGTACAGCGCGATCGCGGCGGTGAGCAGCTGGCCGCCGGAGAAGACGTCCGACATCTGACCGACACTCACCCGCTCGGCCCGCAGCACCGCGTCGGGCTTGAGGATCTCCACCGAGACGCCCTTCGGGCCGATCGCGGCGGCCACTCCGCGCAGCAGTAGTGACATACCGTCACGGCGCAGGTCGGAGTTCTTCCTCACGGCGGAGCTGGTGGCCTCGTCGATCACCTCGCCGAGCCGCTCGACCAGCAGCGCGTGGTCCGGGTCCTCGAAGCGGATCCGGAGGAACTCCTGGCCGGACCACTCCCCCAGGCCCTCGGGCAGCCTGGACAGCCGCTGGGCCGCCCGCAGGGTGGCGAGCGAGCTCTCCACCAGGCCGCGCAGCCGGTCCACGATCGAACCCCGGTTGCGCTCCAGCTGCGCCAACTCGTCGGTGAGGACCCGCAGTCGGGGCGCGAAGGCGGTGGCCCAGGCGGCCGCGTGGTCGGGCAGGGCAGCGGCGGGCAGCTCGCGGATCTGCTGCCGGGCGGGGGTGCGGACGGCCTCGTACCGGGCCGCGTTGGCGTGCCGGACCAGGGCGTCCGAAGCGTCCCGGACGGCGAGTTCGGCGGCGGTCAGCTCGGTGGAGGCGGTCCGCAGGGTGCGGCGGGAGTCGGCGGCGGTGCTGCGGGCCTCGGCGAGCGAGCCGAGGTAGGGCTCGGCGGGCTGCTCGTTCTCCTCGGGGTGGTGGTCGCGCAGGCCGTCCCGGAGCTGGGCCGCGCTCTCCTCGAAGTCGGCGGCGGCGCTCTGTGCGGCGTCCAGGGTGCGCTGCAGGTCGGCGTGCGCGGTCCGGGCGTTGTCCACCAGCTCGCGCCGCTCGGCGAGCCGGGAGGTGGCGGTGCGCAGCAGCAGTTGGGCGTGCTCGGGGTCGGCCGGGACCAGGTCCTCGGGCAGCGCGGTGTGCTCCTCGCCGCTGGCGGGGGCGGAGCGCTCGGCCTCGCCGCGCAGCCGGCCGAGCTGCTCGGAGGCGGTCGCGGAGCGGGCCTCGATGGTGGCGACCAGCTCCTCGGCGCGGGCCGCGGCGGCCTGCCTGGCCGGGCCGTCGGCGCCGTCCGGGCTGGCCAGCAGCTCCTCGGCGCGCAGCCGGACCTTGTTGCTGAGCCGGTCCAGCTCGGTGGCGGAGGCGGCCTCGTCGCCCTCGGCCCTGGCCTGCKCGGCGCGCAGGTCGGCGCCGACGCCGACCTTCTCGTACAGCTGGGCGGCGGCCCGGTACGCCTCGCGCAGCGCGGGCAGCGAGGCCGGGGTCTCGGTGGGCTCCTCGGCCTCGGCGACGGCGGACAGCTCGGAGCGCTCGGAGCGCAGCGTACGGACGGTGCGGCGGGCGTCGTCGGCGGCGCGCTGGGCTGCCCGGCGGTCCTCGTCGCAGGTGCGGGCCCGCTCGGCGCAGACGGCCTGGCGGCGGTCGCACTCGGTGGCGTCCTCGGTCAGTTCGCGCTGCCGGCGGGTCCAGTTGCCGCGCTCGCGGAGCCGGAAGGCCAGACCGGCCAGCGCGTCGGCCCGGCGGCGGGTGCGCTGGGCGGCCTCCCGGCGCTCCTCGTGGGCGGCGGCGGCGGAGAGCTGGTCGGCCTCGGCCTCGCTGTGCTCGGCGCGCAGGGTGGCCAACTCGGCGGCGGCGGTCTCGGCCTGGGCGGCGGCGGCCAGGGTGGCCTCGGTCAGCTCGGCCAGCGTGCCGGGCGGGCACTGCTGGTGCCAGGAGGCGAGCCGACCGTTCAGCGCGCGGTCGCCGCCGAGCCGGGCGGCCAGCTCGCGGATGTGCTCCTCCCGGGCGGTGGCCCGGGTCCGCAGCTGGCGGCGCTCGTCGTCGGCCGCGCCCTCGTTGTGCATCGCCGGGTTCGGCGGCACCAGGAAGAACGGCGGCTCGGCGCCGATCGGCGCGATCAGCGCGGCGGCGGTGCCGACCGCGACGGTGGAGCGCGGCAGCAGGGCGGCAGCCTGCAGGGCCTCCCTGGCCCGGTCGAGCGACTGCGGGTCGGTGACCACCACGCCGTCGACCAGCTCGGGCCGGGCGGCCAGGATCGCCTCGTGGTCGGCCGGGTCGACCGACTGGGCCAGGTAGCGCCAGCCGGGCAGCGCGGGGATGCCGTGCTCGCCCAGGAACTCGACCGTGGCCAGCACGTCGGGGCCGGGCGGCAGCAGGCCGCCGTCGCCGAGCGCGGCCAGGATCCGGGAGTCGTCGGCGGCGGCGGTGCGCAGGTCGAAGAGCGTGCGCTCGGCGCTGCTGACGGCGGCTTCGAGCTGCTCGCGCAGCGCCTCGGCGTTGGCGTCCAGCAGGGCGGGGGTGAGGCAGCCCTCGCCTTCGTCCTCTTGATACGGCGTCAGGGCGAGCAGCTCGGCCAGCCGGGGCTCGGCGGCCAGTGCGGCTGCGGTGCGCTGTTCGGCGGAGAGCGCGCGGTGGGCGTTCTGGTACGCGTCGCTGGCGCGGGCGGCGGCCAGCTCGGCCTTCGCCTCGAGAGCCCCCGTCTCCCTGGCCCGGGCGGCGGCCTGCTCGGCGGCGGCGCGGGACTGCTCCAGCGCTGCGGTCGCGGCCTGCTCCGCGTCGGCGGCGTGCAGGGCGGCGCGGGCCGGGTCCGGCTCGTCGGTGTCGGCGTCGATCCAGCCCGCCTCGACGGCGGCCCGGGTCTCCTGCTCGACCTCGGCCAGCCGCTGGC
>NZ_JBFUMY010000105.1:0-32954 GCF_054049135.1 Kitasatospora sp. P5_F3
AAGAGGCCGTCCGGGTCAAGGGCCGGCCGACGGCCGGTGGCGAAGCCACGCGACCAACGGGAGCGCCCTTGAGGCGGGCGGCCGGCTCCGGATACTGGGCCGCGAAGGGGGGCCGGGGGAACCGCGCAGCGGGGCGCCCGAACCAGAAAAACGTCGTGCCGAAGGCGCGACCATTCCTGGGCCGTACTCGATCGCGGACACCGCCCCCCGTTAGCCTGGCCGCATCGTTCATCACCGGCCAGTCGTTGCACGTTGACGGCGGCTGACTCCTCCACTGACCACCCGCCCAACGAACTCACAAGGGAGACCGAGCCCATGAAGGAGCGCGTCCGCGCCATCCTGATCACCCCGAACGGCACCACGCTCGTGATCAAGCGCGTCCGCCCCGGCATCGACCCGTACTGGGTGACCGTCGGAGGAGGCGTCGAGGACACCGACCCCGACCGCGAGGCCGCGCTGCTGCGCGAGATCCGCGAGGAGATCGCCGGCGAAGCCGAGATCGTTCGCCTGCTCCACGAGCTGGAGAACACCCAGGGCGAGCGGGAGTTCTTCTACCTCGCCCGCATCACCTCGTGGAACTTCGCCGACCGCAGCGGCCCGGAGTTCGAGCGCGACGACCGCGGCGAATACCGCCTCGAAGAGGTCTCGCTCACCGCCGAGACTGTCGGTGCCCTGAACCTGATGCCGCCGGAGATCAAGACTGTTCTGTGCGAGGCCATCGACCGCGGTGACCTGCTCACGTTGGAAAGAAGCTCAGCATGACCCCTTGAGGCCCGCGCTATCGCAGTCGGCGCACCATGACGGCGTAGAGCGGCGCATCTTCGAACGGTCGGTGCTCGCCAACCTTCTCGTACGCCCACCGCTCGTACATGGCCTGCACGCGTGGGTGGGTGACATCCACGTACAGCACGGCCAGACCCTCGGGCCGATCGGCCGGCAGAGCCTCGTGAGTCTGTTCGGCGATCCCCTGCTTCCGCCAGTCCGGACGTACCGCGACCTCGGACACGGCGAACGTGGACGTCTCGACCGGCTCTGGGGTGAGGTGGTGACGCCACCACTCTCGGCCGTCCTCCAGCGGGGCGCCGTACGAGAAGCCGATGGGCTCGGCGTCGTCGTAGGCCATGACGCAACGGTAACCGGGACGGCTGGTCCAGTGTTGGGCGAACCAGGGGAACCGCTGGACGAAGGGGACGTCCAGCACGTCGCGGTGGGCGTCTGCGTGCACTTCGAGCAGCGTCTGCTGGTGGTCCTGCGGCAGAGCTCCGGCCTGGAAGTGGCGGAGGGCTATCGTCACTGGGCATCTCCCTGGGCGCGGTTGGTGGCGGCGGGAGTTGATCGGTGTCAGCGGAGGTAGGTGCGCTGCCACTCCGCGATCGACATGGTCTGAGCGGCGTCCGCCAGGGCGATGGCTGAGGCTGTCTTGAGCTTCGCGCGCGTGCTGTCCACCCACTCCTGGGCGCCAGGGTATCCCTGCTGAAGATACTCCAACCCCTGGATCATGCACTCCAACTTGTCTGCATCATGGGCAACCTGGACTTCCAGGGAATCGCCGGTCTCGTAGTCATCAACAATCGCCTGGATGCCGTCCTTGATGGCCTGGTGACTGTTGGCCACCTGATCGGCCGTCACGGTCTCGTTCGAGGCGGCGGTGATGTAGCGACGTCCGATCCAGGGGATGTCGCCGACGCGGGTCTCCTGGGTGTCATGGAACGTGCAGAGCAGAGCGACCCGTGCCGGGTCCGCGCCTTCCAGCATGGCCAGCATGGACCCGATGATCGCGGTTCGCCATGAGTGCTCGGCGATGGTTTCCGGGTCCTTGACACCAGCGATCCACCAGCCAGTGCGCTTGGCGCGCTTCAAGGTCCCCATCTCGATGAGGTAGCTGACGGTGCCTTCGGCTTCCTGGCGGTCGTTCACGTTGTTCGTCCTTCCTGAAGATCAGGTGGTCATTCTCAGACCGTAGTGCACAGAGATCAGCTCCTGGCGTGCCTGTGTTGAGATTCCGTCGAAGTCCAACAGCGTGGCGATGCGCTCGCGCAAGGTTGCGCTTAGCGCAGTGTCTGAGGCGAGGAGTTGAGGACGGAGTGCCAGGAGGGCCCAGACCGAGTGAACGTTCAGGTCGATGGCACCGAGGCCCGGCTTCAGCCGTTCGGTCAGGCCGCGGAGCAGCGCCAGAGCATCCCAGGAGTACCCGGGCTTCGCCAGCATGAAGTGGTCATCAGCTTTGGGGAGGGTGTCGATGCCGAGCCAGTAGGCCCAGTAGTTGAGATTCGCTCCCTCGCCGACATCGTCCTGAAGACCGGTCTGCATGAATGAAGCCAGCGCGTCATTGTCTCCGTGCCGTGTAAGCGAGGTAGCCACTGAGCGTGCGTCAGCCCAGTCTGGTGACCATCCGTGTTGAGTGGTGCGTGACTGTTTGCGGCGTATGTCTGCGAGCCATGCGGCTGTGTCGGAGGCGGTGTCGTAGGAGCAGAGGTAGAGCGCCTGGCGGCGGAGCAGTGCGGCGTCGTCGCCGGCCGACTGGGCCACCTCGGCAGCCCGGCGCATCTGTTCAAAGAAGCCCTTGCGTTCGTCCAAGGGCAGGAGCGCGGATGTGGCCGCTGGGCCTCGTCGGGATCGCTTTTCCACAGGGGGAAGAGCGGCAGGTGAGGCGCCTGTCAACGCCCAGGCGAGCATGTGAGTAGTCCCCCTGGTGAGGACCCAGCTTGTCAGGGGATGGTCGTCGGCGTCCTGGATTGGGGGCCCGCTCAACACGAAGTTGACGATGCTGTCGGCGTCGAGTGCTTGGTCGAGAAGAGCAAGCAGCGCCGGGTCGCCGCCCAGGCGAAGCAGGTTGCGCTTGACTACCCGAAGCGCCCCAGTACGGGTGGAGTTCAGCGGGCGTCGTCCTGATTCCCACCCTTGGATGGTGGTCTTGTCGACTCGCAGGGTCTCAGCCATCTGCTCCTGGGACAGCTGGACGCGCTCGCGAATCTCCCTGAATAGCTGGCCCGAGATGGTGCCCTCACGGCGATCAGCACGAAGGCTGCTGCCAGTCAGTGTTTCGAGTCCGCGCGCCTCCCCTTCACCTGCCATGACGTACCAACCTCCCCGGGGATAGGTCGAGTTACTCGTACTGCTGGTCAGTCCCTTTGGCCTCGCACGAAGCGTAGCGTTCCGGTGTCAGAACGCACAGTGATCCTGAGGCTGTGGTCCGGTCCTTCGGAGCTGTTCGAAGCGGGTCTTCCTGTTCGCCGCACGATGAGTTCGAGACGGGGTGCTCCAGTGGATACAGCACAACGATCTACCGCTCTCCAGGTGTGGGAGAGCGAGTTTCCCGCATGTGCAAGTTCGGTTGGTCTCGCTCGCCGCTGGGTCCGGCTGGCGCTGGAGGGAAGTGGCTGGGCGCCGCTTCGCGCTGGTGACGTGGTGCTCATTTGTTCGGAGCTGGTGACCAACGTGCTCGATCACGCAAGCGACAGCGTTGGTCCGATTCCTCTTCGACTTCAAGAAGTTGACGGGGACTGCCGACTTGAGGTGACCGACGGCCGGGCGGACCTGCACCCGGTGGTCCGACCGTCCGGAGTGCGGGGTCACGGTCAGGGGCTCCGCCTGGTGGAGGAACTCGCGGACGACTGGGGCGTCATGACGCGGAAGGGGCAGAAGGTGGTGTGGGTGCGGGTGCTGCATGGCGACCGGTCGAGGGTGGCGGCGTGAGGGCGTTGGTGCGGAGCCTGTTCGGGCGGGGCAGCGGGCGACGCCGTCGAACGCAGGATTCGGCACGGCCGGCTGGGCGCTCCGAGAAGGTGTTCGCGAGGTCCCGAAGCGAAGAGAGCTACCGCGAGCCGCCGCTGGTCGTGATGCCGCGTTCCTTCTGGTCTACGGCGGTGGCCTACCCGGGTGGGGGCGGGCAGCCCATCGCGATCGGCAGCCATCCGACGGCAAGTCCCCAGCAGGCGCTGCGGTGGCTGGAGATGAGGCTCGGTCAGCTGCTGGAGCAGCTAGCCCCTGCTGAGTGCGGGCCTGGCAGGGCGTGGCTCAGGGACGAGCGGGCCAAGGAGTCGGCCCTGTCCGGGCTGTGTCTCGGGAACGGATACACCGTGACGGTTCGGGATGACGAGGGAGTGCTGTACGTCTTCTCCGCACTGCCGGGCGCCGGGGCGGAGCCGGTCGTCCCGGTGCCCGGCTGACTCCCCGCTGGGCAGCACTCAGATCTTCCCTGCCTGATGCGATTCTGCCGAGCTCGGCGCCGCCAGGCGGGGATGCCGGGGCCGCGCGCCKGCGGGAGGCAGCGCGGCCCCAACCCAGCCATGCGGCCGGGAAGTTGAACGAGCGCCACCAGACCGCGTGGCGGGCACCGACGACGAGGGAGAGCAACATGTCACTCCAGCAGAGCAGCAACGACGACGCCGAGGAGCTGAGGACGGCGATGGTCGCCAGGCTGCGGGCGGACGGCGTGATCCGAAGCGAGGCCGTGGCGCGGGCGATGTCGGAGGTGCCCCGGCACCTGTTCGCCCCGGAGTTCTCCCTCGCGGACGCCTACGACCCCTACCGGGCGCTGGTCACCCGGCGCGATGCCAACGGGCTCGCCACCAGCTCGGTGTCAGCGCCAAGCATCCAGGCGACCATGCTGGAGCAGGCCGACGTGCAGCCGGGCATGAGCGTGGAGGAGGTCGGCGGCGGCGGCTACAAGGCCGCGCTGATCGCCGAGCTGGTCGGCCGGCACGGCCGGGTCGTCACGGTGGACATCGACCCCTTCGTCACCGACCGCTCCGAGACCTTCCTCCAGAAGGCCGGGTACGGTCAGGTGAACGTCGTGTTGGCCGACGCCGAGGAGCCGCTGAAGGAGCATGGCCCGTTCGACCGGATCATGGTCACGGTCGGGGCCTGGGACCTGTCTCCTGCCTGGACCGACCAGCTCGCGGAGGGCGGTGTCATCGTCGTCCCACTGCGGATGCGGGGCATCACCCGCTCCCTCGCCCTGCGCCGGGTCGGCGACCACCTGGTCAGTGAGTCGGCTCAGCCGTGCGGGTTCGTCCGGATGCAGGGCGGCGGCGCGCACGACGAGCGCCTGGTGCTGCTGCGCGGGACCGAGGTCGGGCTGCGCTTCGACGAGGACCCGGTCCCCGACACCTCCGCGCTGGACGGTGTGCTGGAGCAGCCGAAGGTCGAGGTGTGGCTGTCGGTGACGGTCGGTCAGCAGGAGCCGCTCGACTCTCTGTTCCTGTGGCTGGCCACCTCGCTGCCCAGCTTCGGCCATCTGTCGGTCGACCCGGAGCAGGACACCAAGACTGTCACTCCGGCGAACCGAATGGCGTGCCCGGCGGTCGTGGAGGGCGCGAGCTTCGCCTACCTCTCCCTGCGCAAGGTGTCCGAGGAGCCGGCCCGTTACGAGGTCGGCGCGGCCGGGCACGGCCCGGCCGCCGGCCGCCTGACCGGGCTGATCGCCGATCAGGTGAAGACCTGGGACACCAAGTACCGCCACAGCGCGGACCCGGTCTTCACCGTTCACCCGGCGGGCACCCCCGACGACCGGATCCCGACCGGGCACGTCATCGACAAGCGGCACAGCCGCGTCACGATCTCCTGGCCGTAACCCGCGGCCGGGTTCCACCGCACCACCGACCTGGGAGGGAACGGGACATGACCCAGTCCGTCAACGCCGGTACCGAGATGACCGGCGAGTTCGACCTGGACCTGCGGATCACCGAGGGCACCGACAGCGTCGCCAACCTGCTGCGCAGCACCGACGACGGCTGCGACCCCACCTGCGGGGGCTCGTGCACCAGCAACGGCGGAATCGTCTGATCCACCAGATGACCAGCCGGGATGCGGCCGGGGAAGCGTGTGCTGAACGGTGACCCCGTAGAAGGAACACGCCTTCGCCAGCATCCCGGCCGGTGCCGGGCACCGGTGGCAGACCCCGGTGCGGCACTTCATCGAGCGGCACTGCCGCATCACGATCTCCTGGCCGCAATCGCCGGCCGGGTTCCACAGCACCACCGACCTGGGAGGGAACGGGACATGACCCAGTCCGTCAACGCCGGTACCGAGATGACCGGCGAGTTCGACCTGGACCTGCGGATCACCGAGGGCACCGACAGCGTCGCCAACCTGCTGCGCAACACCGACGACGGGTGTGGCTCCACCTGTGGCGGCGCCTGCACCAGCAACGGCGGCAACGTCTGATCCCGCGCAGTACCTGAGCAGTAGCTAGTGGCCCGGGGGGGTCGGCGATCGAGGTGGCCGCTGGCGCGCAGCTGACCGAGCGGGTGTCGGCGATCGTGGCGGGCGGTGTGATTTTGCCGGTGCGGCTGCGGCGGCTGGTGCTCTCCGTGATGCGCTACGCCCTTCGCGGCGGGCGGGCAACGCCGTTTGGCCTGTTCTCCGGCATCGGCGCGGTGCGGTTCGGCGACCGGTCCGAGGTGCCGGAGGGGGTGGAGCCGTTGGCGGTGGCGCGGGTGGACGCGGTGTGGCTGGACCAGGTGGTGCGCCGTCTGGAGGATCTGCTGGTGGAGCGGCTGCCGGTGGTGGCGAACAACCTCTGCGTCGTACGCGGTGGCCGGCTGGTGCTTCCCGTCCGTCCCGGCTTGGACGGGAGCCGCTCGGTGGAGGCTTCGGTCCGGCTGACCCGTGCGGTTGAGCTGGTGCTGGAGACCGTTGGGAAGGGGTGCGCGGTCGGGGAGTTGGCCGACCGACTTCTGGAGCGGTTCCCGCAGCAGAGCGCCGTCTCCGCCCGTCGGATGCTGACCACTCTGGTGGACAACGGGGTCCTGCTGAGCGCGCTGCGGGCGCCGATGACGGCAGTCGACCCATTGGAGCACCTGGTGGGCGTCTTGGAGGCGGTGCGGGCCGACGACTGTCCGGGGGCCGTGCCGGTGCTGGCCGACCTTAGGGCCGTTCAGCGGGATGTTCGGTGGCACAACGGGCAGGGCACCGCTGCCGCGCAGCGGGAGGCGCGCGGGGTGCTGGTGGCGCGGATGCGTGAGCTGGTGCCGGAAGCCGGCCAGGGCCTGATGGTGGATCTGCGCTGGCCTGGTGAGATCACCCTGCCGCAGGCGGTCCGGGAGCAGGCCGAGCGCGCCGCCGCGCTACTGACCCGGCTGAGCCCTCGCCCCGACGGCCACCCCGCCTGGGCGGACTACCACGGCCGGTTCGTGGACCACTACGGCCCGGGGGCCGTCGTTGCGGTCACCGACCTCCTCAACCCCGACACCGGTTTGGGCCTGCCCGCCCGCTACCGGGGCTCCCAACTCCCCGAGCCCGCCCGGCGGCTGTCCCGCCGTGACGAGCGACTGTTCGCCCTCGCCCAGCGGGCCGCCGTGGAGGGCACTGTCGAGGTGCTCCTGGACGACGACCTGCTCGACCACCTTGCCCCTGGCACCGAGTCGGGCCCGGTGCAGCCGAACGGCGAGCTGATCTTCCACTTGGCGGCCGGCAACCAGGCATTGCTCGACCAGGGGAGCTTCACCCTGACGGTGAGCGGCGCCCCCCGCGCCGCCGCGACCACCGCCGGCCGCTTCCTCTACCTCCTGGGTGAGGAGTGGACGAGCCAGGCGCAGACGGCTCCCACCCTGCGGGAGGGTGCCGTCGCGGTACAGGTCTCCACGCCGCCGCTGATCACCAAGGTCCAGAACGTCACCCGGGCACCTGGGCTGCTGCCGGTGCTCCACCTCGGTGAACACCCCGGCCTTGGAGCCGAACCGGGGGTGCGGCTGGAGGAGCTGGGGGTGTGCGCCGACGAGCGGCGGATGTGTCTGGTCCACCTCGCCGACGGCCAGCCGGTCGAGCCCCGGATGGTGAACGCGTTGGAATTCCGGTCCGTCACCGACCCCGTCGTCCGGTTCCTGTGCGAGATCACCAACGCTCTCACCCCGCAGTACACCGGCTTCGACTGGGGCGCGGCCGGCCGCCTGCCGTTCCTGCCCCGCCTGCGCCATGGCCGCACCGTCCTCGCCCCAGCACAGTGGCACCTGCCCGCCGCCGACCTGCCCGACCACAGTGCGACGTGGCCGCAGTGGGAGAGCGCCGCCCGCAAGTGGCTGCACACCTACCACGTTCCGCGGCATGTCCACCTGAGGCAGCGTGACCTCAAGCTCCCGCTGGACCTCGGGCAGCGGGCCCACCTGGCTCTGCTGCGCGATCACCTCCAGCACGAGCCGACCGCCGTCCTCAGCGAAGCCCCGGTGCCCGGCGCGAACGGCTGGATCGGCGGCCGGGCCCACGAGATCACCGTGCAGCTCAACAGCACCCTCCCGCAGCTGGCGGCCAAGCAGCGTCGCAGGCCCGTTCGCACGGTCCGCCCCGACGCCGGGCACCTGCCGGGCGCGTCCCCCTGGCTGTCCGCCCGCCTGTACGGCAATCCGGACCGCGCACAGGAGATCCTCCACGAGCACCTGCCCCGCCTGCTGGAACAGTGGGTGCATCCGCCCCAGTGGTGGTTCCTGCGGCACGTCGAGGGCGGCCACCACCTGCGGCTGCGTCTTCGTCTTCCGGAGGCCGCCGCCTTCACCCTGGCCGGTGAGCGGGTCGGCGAGTGGACCCGCCGACTGCGGGCGGAGGGCCTGGTCACCCGCCTGAACCTGGACACTTACCAGCCCGAGACGGGCCGGTACGGCCACGGCCCAGCTCTCGACCTCGCCGAGCAGGTGTTCGCCGCCGACTCCCGCACCGTCCTGCTCCAACTCGCCTACGCCCAGCAGACGGATACCGACGTGCGGGCGGTGGCCGGGGCAGGACTCTGCGCGTTGGCCACAGGTCTGCTCGACACCGGAGCCGGCCTGGACTGGCTGCTGTACCACGTTCCGCACCGGATCGGCGTCCGGGTAGAGCGTGGCCTCCACCAGAGGGCCGTCCGCCTCGGCGACGTGAGCAGCGGCTGGGCCGAACTGCGGGAATCGGCTGCCGGTCGCGACCTGCTGCGCGGCTGGGCCGCCCGCGCCTCGCTCCTCGCCGACTACCGCCACCAGCTGGAGCAGCAGGGCGAGTTGAAGGCAGGCGATGTCCTCGGGTCTCTGCTGCACCTGCACACCGTGCGGATGCTCGGTATCGACCCCGACAACGAGCGCCTGGTTCACCATCTCGCTCGCGCCGCCGCGTCCGCCGCCTGCGCCCGGCACCTGGCCGGTGCCCGGTGAACACCAGTCAGCGCCACCGCGCCCAGCGCCACCTCGGCACCCTCACCTCCGAGTTGGCCCTGCCACCGGCCGACCGCGGGGCCAGCTGGGGCCAGTCCCTGGCCCAGGGCTCGCCCGGCATCGCCCTGCTGCACATCGAACGGGCCGCCACCGGCCTCGGCGACTGGGACACCGTCCACACCTGGCTGCGGGCCTCGATGCGCTCGACCGTGCGCTCCGACACCGCCACCGGGCTGTTCTTCGGCGCGGGTGCCGTCGCGTTCGCCGTCCACACCGCCGCGACCCACGGCCCCGGCGCCTACACGCAGGCCCTGGCCACCCTGGACGCCACGATCGCGCAGAGCACCACCCGCCGGCTGGAGCAGGCCCACGCCCGTATCAAGCGGGGCGAGCGGCCGGCGTTCGCCGAGTTCGACCTGATCTACGGCCTGACCGGCACCGGTGCCCTGCTCCGCCAGCGCGACCCGAACGGCGCGCTGCTGCGTGACGTGCTGGCCTACCTGGTGCGCCTGACCGAGCCGCTGCCCGGCGGGGAGCCGGGTTGGTGGACCGACCTCGCCCCCTCCGGCGAACTCGACCCTCAGTTCCCGGGCGGGCACGGCAATTTCGGCATCGCCCACGGCATCACCGGCCCGCTCGCCCTCCTGGCGCTGGCCCTGCGCGACGGCATCGAGGTGTCCGGCCAGCGGGAGGCGATCGAGCGGATCACCGCCTGGCTGGACGACTGGGAGCAGGACGGCGGCCACGGCCCGTGGTGGCCCGACAAGGTCACCTCTGCCGAAGTCCGCCGCGGCCGGCCCGGACTGCTCCGCCCCGCGCGTCCGTCTTGGTGCTACGGCACTCCCGGCATCGCCCGCACCCAGCAGCTCGCCGCCCTCGCCACCGGCGACGGTGCCCGGCGGGAAAAGGCCGAGCTCGCGATGCTCGCCGCGCTGAGCGACCCGGGCCAGATCGGCCAGTTCGGTGATGCGTCGCTGTGCCACGGCACCACCGGCGCCCTCCTCACCGCCCACCGGGTCGCCGCCGATGCCGCGAGTGCGCACCGCGGCGCGGCGCTGCTGTTCGCCGCCGGGCGCCTGGCCGATCGCGAGTCCGCCCCCGACGAGGCCGGCCTGCTCGAAGGCTCCGCCGGGATCGCACTCGCCCTGCACACCGCCGCCCGCGAACAGCTCCCGGTCTCCGGCTGGGACGCCTGCCTCCTGCTGACCTGAGAGATGCGACATGACCTGCACCGACACGATCCGGACCGCGCTGCCGCAGGCACCGGCCGCCCCGCCCTGGCTCCAGCAGCACCTCCTGATCGCCGACCCGGCCGATGTGCTCGCCGAGCAGTTCGCCGCCGCCCGGCTCGGACCGGGCATGGCCGCCCTGGAAGCGGCCGGGGTGGTCACCTCCTGGAACTTCCTGCGCAAGGGCGACCGGTGGCGCCTGCGCTACCAGCCTCCCTCCGACCGGCACGCCGAGGCGGCGACCGCCCCCGTCACCACCCTGATCCGGGCCGGACTGGCCGCCCGCGTGCTGACCGGGTGGCGGCCGGTGATCTACGAGCCGGAAACCCACGCCTTCGGCGGCCCCCACGGCTTGGAGGTCGCCCACCGGCACTTCCACACCGACAGCCACCACACCCTCACCTACCTCCGCGCCGTCCACGACCGCGAACGCGACGACCAGCGGCGGGAGTTGGCTCTCCTGCTCGCCACCGCACTGATGCGCGGCGCGGGCCTGGACTGGTACGAACAGGGCGACGTCTGGGCAACCGTCGCCAACCACCGCACCCCCGCCAAGACGCCCACCGCCGCCCTGCGGGCCTCCGCACGGCGCCTCATCAGCGTCGACTCCAGGCCCGGCTCCCGGCTGATATCAGGCCAACTCGCCTACGCTGCACACTGGTTCGCCGACCACACGGCCGCCGGTGCGGGCCTCGCGGCCCTGGCCCTCGACGGGCAGCTGACGCGCGGACTGCGCGCGGTCACCTCTCACCTGCTGCTGTTCCACTTCAACCGGCTCGGCCTAAGCACGAACGAGCAGGCCCTGCTCGCCACCGCCGCCGCCGACACCATCCTCACCAAGGAGGACCGGTGACCACCACCACCGGCCCGCTCGCCGACGCTATCCGCCGCTTCCCCCTGGTCCCGCGCAAGCGTGCCCGCGCACTGCCTCTCGCGACGCGGGTCCGCGCGCTGGCCGACCTCGCCCACGAGGCCGACCAGAACAACGACCTGCACGCCGCCTCCACCGTCCACAACCGCGCCGCCCTGCTGGCCACCGACACCGGCCAGATCGCCGAGGCCCGCCAGCTGTGCCACGACCACGCCGCGCTCTACCTCGCGGCTCGCCCGCTGGCCATGCCCCACGCCACCGTCGTGCTGGAGCCGCTGGTCAACCTCGCCCACCTCAAGATCAGGTGCGACGAGCCCGACGCCGCCTTCGAGCTCCTCACCACCCTCGCCGACGCGGTCACCTCGCGCACCGACACCGTCCTCGACGGCTACCCGGTGGCGCTCGCCGCCCTGACCGCCACCGAGCTCGACCACCTGGAGTGCGTCGAGTGGATCGACAGCGTCCGCCTCCACGACGGAGCCCGGGCGCTGGTGCGCGCCGGACGGTGGAGCGAGGCCCACGCCCACCTGCGCCACGGTGACGGGATCGCCCGTCGCCTCCACGACGGGCGCCAGGTCGCGGTCATCGCCTCCGCCACCAGCGGCCGGGCTCCGGCCGCCCTGGACCTGCTCGCCCGGACCCCGCACGAACAGCCCTGGGAACACGCCGTCGGCGCGGCCCTGACCGTGCTGTGCCACCTGGCCGCCGGCCGCCCCGCCGCCGACGCGGGGGAAGCGATGCTGGAGCCCTTCGATCGGACCAACCGGGCGGAGGACCCGCTGACGGACACCCGCCTCGGCCTGGCCGTCACCGACCTCGCCGCCGCCACCGGCGACCACAAGCTCACCGACCGGGCCGCCCGCCTCACCGCCGAGCGCGCCACGCAGGACACGGACGCCTACACCGCCCGCGAGATCCTGCGCCACCCGCCGGTCCTCGCGCACCTGAGCCAGCTCCACCGTCACTCGCTGACCGAGACGGTCGAGCAGGCCGGGCTCGGCCGCCACGGGCTGACCGGCGAACAGCGCCGCCAGGTCACCGCCGCCTTGCGCCGCGCCACCGGCGTGATCATCCGCAACCTTCCCCGCTGACCCAACCCCCCTTCTTCAACACCCGCCTTCCGGAGACCCCGATGACCACCGACCCGCGCACCTTCCCTCACGCCACGACCGGCGGCCCAGCAGGTCCCGCCGACCCCGGACTCCGAGCGGCGGCAGCCGGTTTGACGCCGGGCGAGGTCGAGGTGCTGCGGCTGCTGGCGGGAGCTCTCACTGACAAGGCCGTGGCCGGTCGCCTGGCGATGACGGAGACGCAGGTGTCCGCCCACGCGCTGTCGGCGGAGAGGCGGCTGGGCTCCCCGGACCGGACCACCGCGATCCTGCGCGCGATCCACCTCGGGGTGATCCCAGCGGACGCGCTCCCGCCCGTCCGAGCGGACGGCCGGCGCCTGACCCGCCGCCAGAGGGACGTGCTCACCCTGATGGCAGCCGGGCTCACCTACCCGCAGATCGGCAACCGCCTGGGCATCGCCGAAGGGACCGTCCGCGGCTACGCCAGATCGGCCGTCTGGTGCGTGGGCGCGAGCACCCGACACGAGGGTCTCCTGCTGGCGGTCCGAAACCGACTGGTGACGACGGCCGATGCCTGGCCGCCCGGGACGCTGCTCAGCCAGTCGGGGGTGCAGCGGCGTGACCTGGCCGATAGAGCTCGACCTTCCGGCGCGGATGGTCATTCCCGGGATCGCCGCCTTCGCCCGCGCGGACCGCCCCGAGACGCCGCTGCCCAATGACGGCAACGAGTGGACCACCGGCCGGTGCTGGCTGTACTGCGGACGCGATCACGTGCCAGTGCTGTGGATCGGGCCGGTCACCGTCGCCTCCGCCACGGCACCGATGTTTGCCTGCGCGTCCTGCATCAGCCGCCTCAGCGACCTGCTCTGGGACGAGCTGCTGGTCGGGAGCGTCACCCCCATGCCCGCCGCCCCGGCCACGCCGGCCCTTGCAGAGGCGACCCTGTTCCACCGGGCCCCAGCCCTGGGACCGGCCTCGCCCGCTCGTGCCCGGACCAGCCACCGGCGGCCCCGCAGGCGCACCGAACTGCTCGGAGCCACGTTGCCCGGCTGGCTCTCCCGGCTGAGCCGACGGAACCGGACCCAGCCCCCGCCCTGCCCATCTCCGTACACCTCCCGGGCCGTCACCGGCCCTGTTGAGAAGAGAAGTTCATGATCGAGGAGATGGGCGCGCACAGCCGCTGGCAGGCCGTCGCCCACGCAGCCGTGGACGGACTTACGGACTGGCCGAACCCGACCGGCGGGCACCACGGCGGTGGTCAGCGGTGAGTGCTGACCTGCCGAAGAGGCCAGTGCGCGAGGGGCGTCGGCTGGTGCTCGGGGCGATGCTGAGCGCCCCGGTCCGGGCGGCGATGGAGGAGGTGCCGCGGCACCTGTTCGTCCCGGGCCGCTCCGCGCGAGCCGCCTACGAACCGCACCCGATCGTAGTGAAGAAAGGCCCCGGGGGCGTGGTGTGCTCGACCACCCCGCCCGGGGTCCAGGCCCAACTGGCGGAACTGGCGGCCGTCCAGCCGGGCCAGCGGATACTGCTGGCCGGCGCCGCACCCGGAATCACCGCAGCCGTGCTGGACACCCTTACCGGTCCACGTGGGCAGGTCGTCGCTGTCGAGCGAGACGAGGAGCTGGCCGGGCGCACGCGCCTGCTGCTGGCCGCAGCCGGTCACAGCCGCGTACGTGTCCTCCACGCCGACGCGACCGGGCAACTTCCCTTTGGTGAAGCCGAGTTCGACAGGATCGTGGCCACCGGGAGCCTCCCGGGTATCCCATCGGCTTGGTGGGGCCTGCTGCGGCCGGGCGGCCGGCTCGCGATGCCACTGCGCTGGCAAGGCCACACCCGCCTGATCGGCCTCGCCCACGAAGGCAGCCGGATGACTGCCGACGTCTGGCTGCCCGGCGACGCCCCGCCGCTGGCCTGGCCGTCGGCTCCGAACGGCGGCGCAGACCTTAAGGTGCGGGCCAGCACCGACGGCGAGGTACTGCTGTACCTCGCTCCCGAGCAGTTCACCGAAGCCGCTGCGGCTCAGGGGACGGTGGTCGGCTGGGGACATCCCCTCTGGTCCGGAGTGTCCATTCCCGCCGGGCAGCCCCTCGATGACCTGACCATCCTCCTGGCCGCTGACGGGGCAGCCGTCGGCCGCCTGCGCGCCACCTACGACCACCGCCGCCCGGCGCCGGCCACCGGGCGCAGCAGTCCCGCCCTGGTGGACGGGAGCCGCCTGGCGTATCTGACCCGCCGCCTCCACCACGACGCGCAGCTGGCCGTCCCGCGCTGGGAGCTCGGCACGGTAGGCCACGGCCCCGGCGGCTCCGAACTTGCCCGGGACTTGCTCGCGTTGGCCGCGACCTGGGCCCAGACGCCGGACCACCGCCCAAACCTCCACCTCTACCCCGACCGCATCCCCGACCCAATTCTCGGGGACGGGACCGCAGTCTCCCTGACCGCAGCGCGGCTGCTCATCACACCCCACCGCACGGCCGCACCGCCTGGGCCCGGCTCCGAGCCGACGCCCCCGCCGTCTGCCCGTCACATTGAGAACCAGGAACCGAGGAAGCAGAGTTGAGTACCGTCACCTCCCACCCCGTCACCGGCAACCCGCCACCGGCCACCCCCGGCCGATCCACTGGCTTGCACCTGGCCGGGCTGCTCCTGGTGGCACTCGGACCGACCGCGGTGTCCGTCGCCCTGGACGCGCTCGCCCGCGCAGGCCACCCCGTCCCGGGTGAGCGGGTGGCCGACGTTGTCCTGCGGCTGATCAGCATCTT
The DNA here is from genome assembly GCF_054049135.1 of Kitasatospora sp. P5_F3. Lineage (NCBI taxonomy): Bacteria > Bacillati > Actinomycetota > Actinomycetes > Kitasatosporales > Streptomycetaceae > Kitasatospora > Kitasatospora sp. P5_F3. The sequence goes on from NZ_JBFUMY010000105.1 coordinate 15,049, forward strand.
CGCCGCCACGGTGTGGCTGGTCCTCCTCAACAGGCCCTCCGCCTGGTGGCGTTCCCTCCTGCTCACCGCCCTCAGCTCTACCGCGCTGATAGCCGAGGCCGCCTTGATCACGCACCCTGGCGTGCGGCCGGTGGCGGTGGCCAGCGTCACCGCCCTGGTCACCTGGCTCGCCCTCGTGCTCGTCGGCCGCAACGGCCTGACGCCCCGGCAGCTCCTTGAACGCCCCACGCCTGGAATCTCCGAGTCGCGCCAGCTCGTCACCGTCGCCGTGACCGTTGCGATCGCCGTTGTCACCTGCCTGGTCGTGCAGGCGCAGATGGCCGTGATCATGGACGACTCGGCAGGGATATACGCCACCGCCCAAGCCAGGGCCGTCGGGATCACTGGCCCCGTCACCTCCGTGATCGTCGTGCTCTGGAGCGTCGTTGCCGAGGAGTTGCTGCTGGTTGGCGCCATCACTGTGCTGGCCGACCGGGCGGGATGGGCTGTTGGCTGGATCTACCTGCTGTCGGTGGGAACGCGGGTCGCTCTGCACGGGTACCTCGGCTGGGCGGCGCTGCCCACCGCGCTGCTCGGGGTCGTCTTCCTCCTGCTGTACCGACGTACCGGCCTGCTGCTGCTCTTGATCGGCGTGCACGCGGCAGCAGACCTGCGCTACGACGTCGCCCATCTCCTGGACGGGCTGACGCGATGACCAACCAGCACAAGACCCAGACCACCGCTCCCGATTCGGCCCGATGACCCCCGCGGTGCGCACAGCAGTCGAGGACGCCAGCGCCTCGCAGGGGTTCGACACCCGTGAGGCCCACCTGTTGCAGCACAATCACAACTGGGTGATGCGCCTCCCGCATGCCGCCCCCTGGGGGTCGGTGATCGCCAAGGTCCACAAGGCTGGCGCCGGGCGGGACGCGGTGACCCGGCAGGTGCTGATCGCCGAGTGGCTGCACGAGAGCGGCATCCTCACCGCCCGCCCCGCCGGCACCCCCTGGCCCATCCAGGTGGGAGCGCACCTGGTCACCTTCACCCACGACCTCGGCGACGGCGGCCCCGTCACTTCGGAGGATCTGGGCCACCTGCTCGCCCAGCTGCACGACCTCCCCGTGCCCCGTCGGGACTCGGCCTGAGCCTGCGGGATCGCACGCGTGACAGCCCCTCGCCCAGCAGCGACGGCCCTGCGGAACCAGTCAGCGACACCGTCGAACCTGGCCGGGCCCACAGCCTTGGCTGCTGCTCGCGCGGACGCTTCGGCGTCGGCGAACGCCTCCTCGGCGGCTGAGGCTGCGGCGCGAGCATGCTCAAGGTCCTGCTCGGCCGTGTGCTCCCGGAGTTGTGCTTCGGTGAGGAGGTCTTCGAGGAGGTCGCGGGCGGGCCGCTTGGGGTCGAGCGGGGTCCGGCGAAGGGCGATGTTCTCGAGGTCGGGGTCGTCCTCGCCGGCGTACTCGCGGTAGAGCTCGGTTCGCTGGTCGAAGAAGAGGTGCTGCTGCTTGGCGACGGCCTTGTTGCGCAGCGCGACCGGGAAGATTCGAAGAGCGGCTGCGTGCTCTGCTCGCCCTCGCCGGGCCACCGCAAGGAGACCGTCGCCGACGGCGCGTGCTCGAACTGGGCTGGAAGAGCCGCACGTTCGCTCTGGCTGGCGATGCGCGCGTCGACCTGCGCAGGAGTGGGGGGGGGGGGGGGGGGGTGATCGACGTGGGGGTGAGAGCGGTGATCACGTGGGTGTCGTCGGTGGCCGTGGCGCTGCCCATCCCGATCGTGTCGCCGACCTTGAGACCGGCGGTGCTGACCACCTTGCAGGTGGTGGCCGTGCTGGAGCAGGAGCTGGTCAGTGTGGTCTGGGACGGGGACGAGGCGGTGCCGGTGTCGTTGGACAGGTCCGGGGTGTAGACGGCGGTGACGGAATGCTGGCCCGAGCCCAGGGAGTTGGTCGTGTAGGAGGCGGTGCCAGTGGAGCCGAGCGCCACCGGGGTCCCCAGGTTGACACCGTTGTCCCGGAACTGGACGGTTCCCGTCGCGGCCCACGACCGGGTGGCCGCGCCGACGATCGCGGTCAGCGTCACCGACTGTCCCGCGGTGACGGTGGCGGGTGAGGCGGTGACGGTGGTGGTGGTCGGCGCGCACATCGGGGAGAGCTTGTTGAGCTCGGCGATGGTCGCGGACCAGCCGAACTCGTTGTTGTCGCTGACGTAGTAGTAGGTAGCGCCGTTGGGCATCATCGCGATCGTGATGCCTCCGTACCCCGACATGAACGGCACGCGCAGTCCGCAACCGGGGACCTGGCCGGTCGTGGGGTAGGCCCACACGCCGTTGCTGTAGCGGTAGCCGCCGGACGCGGCCGTCCCGTCACCGTGCCCGGTCAGGTCCGCGCTGACGGCGGCGACGCCGGTGTCGGTGCTGCTGCGCTGCATGGCGGCGAGCATCTGTCCGCGGTCCGCGAGCTGTGTCCCGTCGGCAGCACCGTTGTTCTGGAACAAGGTCGCGAGCTTGGCGATGTCGTCGACCGTCCAGAAGAGTCCGTGGGCGCCGAACGGGCGGCCGGTCGTCGGGGAGGTTCCGGCTGCGGAGGCGTTGTCGGTGCGCTCCGTGGTCAGGGTGCCGGCGGTGAGGTGGAGAGGCGTGTAGACCTCGTCGCGCATGAGGTTGAACAGGTCGGCGCTCGGTCCGCGCTGCGACTGCAGGTATCCGGTCTCGGCCTGTGCCAGCAGGAAGTGGTCGACGCTGTGGTAGGCCCAGGTGTAGCCCTGTTCGCCCGTGTGGCGGGCGTAACCCAGTGCGTAGCCCATCTTCCCGGTCGTCGCGGTCCCGTAGGGCTCGGCATTGAGGAAGTTGGTCGTGTTGGCGCCGTTCTCGTCGCTCTCGTAGAGCTGCGAGTTGAAGTTCCCGGTGGCCATGTCGGCGGCGTTGTCGAACGTGACCGGCGCGGAGTTCCAGTTGCCGCTGGACGCCATCTCGGGGATGTAGTCCTTGAGGTTGAGGTTCCGGACACCGGGTCCGAAGTCCTGCACCAGTCTGGCCATCGACAGTCCGGCGAACGCCGACTTGGCCGTGGAGTAGGAGGGCAGGCGCATGTCCTTGCAGAAGGCGTAGGTGCCGTAGCGGGTCTGGCAGCCCTTGTTCGCAGACGTGCCGTCCGCCACGTAGTTCACGCCGTTGTAGACCACTCCGTAGGCGGTTCTCGCCGAGGGTGTGATGCCGCTGCCGAAGGTGGCGAGATTGAGCCCCGCCGCCGGATAGTCGGTGGCGAGGGCGGACAGCGGCTTGGTCGGCATGCGGTTTGCGACCTCTGCCGCCTCGGCGTTCTCCAGTGCGACGGCGTTGGGCACGGTGTGCGCGTTGTAGGTCGCGGCGAGCTGGCCCCACATGTCGAACTGGTGCAGCGCGCACGTCTCAGCCGTCACCTGGTAGGCGACGTTCGAGACCGAGGTCGCGTTGTACAGGAAGCTGAGCGCGCCGTTGTGGGCGCAGTTCTGGTTGCGGTCGACGAGCGCGAACGGCAGGGATGCCCGGGAGAACGTCCCGGCTGTGCCCGTGTCACCGCTCTCCGACCACGCGCGCCCCGGCCCCACGATGAGGTTGTACGTCGAGCCCGACTGCGTGTCGCCGGTGATCGTCAGACCCTGGACCGCTGGGATCAGGTAGCTGCCGTTCTGGACGATGTCGAGGCTGATCGGCGGCAGGTGCTTGCCGCAGCCGGTACAGCTCTTGATGCTCTTGAACCCTCCGCTGCCGGCGGGGTTGGTGAGGGTGAGGGTGCCCTCGAAGGTGAACTGCGGCGGCGCGGCAGCGGCAGGCAGGGCGAAGGCGGCATCGTCGACCGGGGCGCCGGGGTTCTGGGGGGTCGTCAGCTGACTGTAGGGCAGCAGGGTGCGCGAGACGGCGCCGTTCCCGGTCAGCGGGTCACCGGGTACCGGATTGGCGGTGGCCGCGGCCGCGGGCAGCGGGGCGATCAGGGCGGTGGCCGCCAGCGCTGCCGAGCTGAGCAGCAGGAGCGAGCGACGCCAGCGGCTGCGGTCGGCTGATCTTCGGTGCATGGTTCCTCCTTGGGTGGGGGTCTGGGGAGTCGGGTGCGAACAGGGGCAGGTGGGTACGGAGTAGCGATGGCGGGGCGCGTCGTCATTGCTCCTGTGCGCCTTGGTCGTTCCGTGGGCCGCCGAGCGGGCCGAGGCCGCGCACGACATCGCCGCCGCACGGCCTGGAAGGACGGGCGGGAACGGGAGTGCTACGTCGCACAGGCGCTTTCGCCCGGTGTTGAGGCTGACGGTGCCGTGGTCGCCAACCGCGGAAGGTCGGGTGTCGAGGAGGAAGGTGACGAACTGCTCGCCTTGCCCTTCCTCAGCCGGCCGGCATCGCTCAGGGCAGTGGGTGGGTGAGGTCGGCGGCGGCCACCGCGTTCTGGCTGGCCGACGCGGCATCCCGTTCCTTTTCGCTCCCACGGCGGACCGAGGCAGCAGGCAACGGGGTCAATCCGAGTGTCGGAGAAACGTCGCAGGTCGGGATGGGGGCGGAGCGCAGGGACATGGAGGGCTCCAGGAGGGTCCAGCTGCTCGTCGGCCGGGGCCGCGGCGCTGCTGTGGGGGTTGCCGGTATTTTGCTGGCCGCTCACCGTGCCGTCCAATGCCAATGTGTGCCCCGGCGCCTGCCTTGGAGGCATAGGTGGAGGTCAGGCGCTGCGTTGGTTCATCACGGTCTACGACCATGGCTCACGACGAAGGCGGCCGAGGCGCTCTTCGTGGCCCAGCCGTCGCTTCACGACAGATCAGGCGGCTGGAGGGCCGCTGGGTCTGCGGCTGTTCGAACACATCGGCGGCCGACTGCGAATGAGCCCAGCCGGGCGTCAGTTCCCGGTGATCGGGCGGGACCTGACGGTCCGCCGCAAGCGGCCGAGGACGCGGCCACCGCACTCGGCATGAACCAAGTAGCCACCAACAGTCGCTGTTCGAACCACCTACCGCCGGGCTCCCCACGTGACGGGCCGAGGTGCAGGGGAGTTCTCGTGAGTGGCCGGCTCGGACGGCGGAGCCCTGGGTGCGGGCAGGTGTAAGGCCCCTGACCGGACGCTTCTCACCACAAGATCGTCTGCTGAACCAGAGGCTTCACGTTGGTCACCTGTACTGCCACGCTCGACGTCCCGTGCTGCACCGCGGAGTTCCTCACCCGGCTGCTGGCTGCCCGCCGGCGGCGGTTGCGCATCCTGTGGCAGCTGCCCGCGGCCGCCGGCCCGGCCGACCTGACCCCGGCCGATGCCTTTGGGGCCTGCTGTCGAAGCCCACTTGGTCTTTGTCGGCAGCACCGCGCGTCGCCAGAATCCGGGCACACCCCCTCGCATTCCCCCACAGGAGTTCACCGTGTCCGTCTTGTACGCCCGGCGCCGCTGGGCCGTGTTGACTCTCCTCGCGCTGGCCCTGGCCCTCGTGCCGGTCTCGCCGCTGGCGGCGAGACCCGCGTACGCCGCGACCGCCGTCCCCGGTGATCCGCTCACCGGCAGCGGCGCCGTGACCAGGTCGGTGCTGACCGCCGCCGACCTGACCAGCGGCGCGGCCACCGGTACCGTCACCGGCGGCGCCTTCGCGCTGCCTGCGGCGGCCGCTGCCCCGACGAACACCTTCGAGGGCACTCTGACGCTCAACGGCATGGCCACCGCCGGCGGCTTCAGCACCGTCAAGGACACCTACAACTACGCGGCCACCGCCGCGCTCAAGCACCTGCCGCCGGTGAGCATCGACCTCGTGCAGAACGGCAGCCACGTCATCCCTGCCGTCCGCGGCCTGCAGATCACCGGTAGCGGGTACTGGAACCTGATCGTCGAGGGCGGCCGCACCTGGAACGAGAGCGGCGACGGCGGACGCACCCGGCTCTCGCTGCCCTTCGCGCTGGTCGAGCGCAACGCCAACTGCGTGCACAACGGCCTGCTGACGTTCCTCTTCAACGGCAGCACGATCTCCCAGGTCCGCTACCAGATCGTGCACGAGACGTGCGAGTACTTCCAGTTCGACATGTGGGGCCAGGTCGGCGCGACCTACTCCCGGCACACCGTGACCGGTCGCACCGACCTGGCGACCGCGTACGCCGCCGAGGTCGCCAACCGCATCCCGACCAAGCCGATCAGCGCGCTGAGCACCGACTACCCGAACGCCGGCATCGACACCAGCGCGTTCGGCAGCGGCATCACCGCCTCGGCGCTGAGTACGTACGGCGTGTCCTACGGCGGGGTGAACTACGTCGGCGGGTGCCAGACCCGGCAGGGCGCGTACCCGTACTGCAACCAGATGGTGCTGCCGTCGTACTCGCTGGCCAAGACGATGTTCGCCGGCATCGTGCTGATGCGGCTGGCACAGGTCTACGGCTCGTCCGTGCCGTCGCAGCTGATCCGCGACTGGGTCAGCGAGGCGAACACCTCCGCCTGGACCGGCGTCACGCTCCAGGACACCGCGAACATGGCCACCGGCAACTACTCCTCCAGCGCCTTCGAGTCCGATGAGGCCAGCAGCGGCATGACGGCGTTCTTCGGCGCCGAGGCGTACGGGCCGAAGATGACCGCCGCGCTGGCCTTCCCGCACTCCGCCGCGCCCGGCACGCAGTGGGCCTACCACTCCTCCGACACCTTCGTGCTGACCCGGGCGATGCAGAACTACCTGGTGTCCAAGGCCGGCGCCGGCAGCGACATCTACCGCTGGATCCGCGACCAGGTGCTGGTCCCGCTGCACCTGAGCCCGGACGTGCTGACCACCGTGCGCACCGACAACAGCGCCGCCGGGCAGCCGCTCGGCGGGTACGGCCTGTTCTACACGCAGGACGACATCGCCAAGGTCAGCCGGTTCCTGAACGCCGACGGCGGGAAGATCGGCGGCGTGCAGATGCTCAACCCGACGCTGCTCGCCGACGCGATGCAGAAGAACCCGGCGAACCGCGGCATCACCACGAGCGCCGACACGACCGGCAAGACCTACCAGTACCAGAACGGCCTGTGGGCCCAGCAGTTCACCTCGGCGGACAACCCGGTGTTCACCAGCCCGGTGTACGTGCCGTTCATGTCCGGCTTCGGCGGCATCACCGCGGCGTTGCTGCCCAACGGCGCAACGTACTACGCCTTCAGCGACAACGACGAGTTCAACTGGTCGGCGGCGGCCGCGCAGGCGTACAAGCTGCCCGCCACCGGCGGGGGCGGCGGGACGTGCACGGCCGGCCAGCTGCTCGGCAACGGCGGCTTCGAGACCGGGACGGCGTCGCCGTGGACGACGGGCGACAAAGTCGTCTCCAGGAACACGCTGAAAGCGCCGCACAGCGGCACCTGGTTCGCCTGGATCGACGGCTTCGGCACCACACACACCGACACGCTCGCGCAGAAGGTGACGATCCCGGCCAACTGCACCCACGCCAACCTGGCCTTCTACCTGCACATCGACACCGCGGAGACGCAACCCGTCGCCTACGACACGATGACCGCCGCCGTGCTGGACTCCTCCGGCACCGCGCATCCGCTGGCCACCTGGTCCAACACCAACGCCGCGCCCGGCTTCACCCTGCGCACCTTCGACCTGTCGGCGTACGCCGGGCAGAGCGTCACGCTGCGATTCTCCGGGACGGAGGACTCCTCGCTCCAGACATCGTTCGTCATCGACGACGCGTCGCTGAGCACCAGCTGAGCACCAGCTCGCGTACCTGCTGAGCCGCCGGCGCGGCCCCCGCTGTCACAGGCCGAAGTACGCCCGCACCCCGTGCACCAGCGGCTCGATCGCCTGCGCCGCGTACCACCTGGCATACAGCGTGATCCGCCGGTCCCCGGACGCCACCGCGACACCGTGCCCCGCGGCCGCGAGCGTCTGCGCGATCGCGGGATCGACGTCGTCACAGGCCGCCGTGCAGTACACGCCGACCGCTGAACCGCGTGGTGCGACGCCGGTTGCTCGATCCGCAGCCGTCGTACGCCTCCCCTGCATTCCCGGGCGGCGGGTGCGCCACCAACGGCAGCCTGGCGATCCCCTCCCCACCCGCCGGCTGCTCCGGCGGCGGCGCCCTGGAAATCGCCAGGTCCGCCCCCGCCGCGGCGCCGCGGCGGCGTCGCAAGGCGGCACCTCCACGACGCTGAATTGCGCCGCGTCCGCCCGTATCTGCGCGATGAACGGCGCCATCACGTCGGTGACCGTGTTCACCAGCGCGGCCGGCGCGATCTTCCCCATCCCGCCGCCGGCCCGCGCCGCCGCCTTCAGCGCGGCGTCGCATCGCGCGGTCAGGTGCGCGCGATCGGCAGGAACCGTCGCCCGGCCGGCGTCAGCCGCAGGCGGCCCGCGGTGTGGTCGGACGGCCGCAACCACAGCCCCAGCTCGCCCCCTGGAAGCCCCTGGACGAGTCATTCCGAAGTGATCGCGATCCGTCATGCCGAGTGCTGTGGTCGGTGGCTTTGGGCGGAGTGGGCTGCTTGGATGCAGCCATGAGCACTGATCTGCCGGACGGCTATGAGATATCCGCCGATCCAGACCGTCTTGACCGTGCGGTCATTCATGAGTGGCTGTCCACGGATGCGTACTGGGCGATGGGGCGATCCCGGGAGAAGCAGGACGCGGCGATAGCCAACTCCCTGAACTTCGGGGTCTACGACAGCGGCACCGGCGCCCAGCTCGGCTATGCCCGCGTGGTCACCGACCAGGCCACGTTCGCGTGGCTATGCGATGTCTACGTTGCTCGCAACGGCCGGGGGAAGGGTCTGGGGCACGCCCTCGCCAACGCTGTCTGTGAGCACCTCGAGCCCTACGGGCTGCGCCGGGTGCTGCTGGTCACCGCGGACGCGCACGCGATCTACGCCAAGTCGGGCTTCGCGGCGCTTGAGACGCCGGAGAAGTGGATGACGCGCGGCGCGCAGTAGGCCCGCGCCACTGCTTGGAGCCGCCCTTTCGCCAGCAGGCGGCCCGGAGGCGCAGGCAGGGAATCCAAGATCGTTCTGTGACTGGATCCTCGGCTCCTCGCCGGTCGAGTGCGGACGCTCGCGACCCACGGTGAAACGATCGGACCTGGCCGGCTGGGCCGGCTATGGATACTGCGCCAGTCACTCCCGGTACTTTTGGGGCCTGCGGCTCTACCTGGTGTGCACCCCGACCGGGATGCCGATCCTGTGGGCACTGGCGACCCCGAAGCCCGACGAGCGCGAGGTACTCCGGGCCATGCAGGGCTTCGCCTCCACGGAGTTCGAAGCCGACCTGTCCCTACGCGGGCGCACGACTACTACGCCCCTCGTTCAACGGGAGAAGCGTCGCAAGGGCGAGTCTTTGCTGAAGTCGGTGCGGCAGTTGAACGAGTCGGTGAACGACACCCTCAAGGGCCAGCTCGACCTGGAACAACACGGCGGCCGGACCTTCGAGGGCGTCGCCGTCCGCGTCGCCCAGCGCATCCTCGCGCTCGCCGCGTCGATCTGGCACAAGTACAAGACCGGGCAGCCGGTCATCCGATCCCTGATCGCTTACGGCCACTGATCACTTCGGAATGACTCGTCTAGCCTGCGGACCTGCCGCGACAGTGACGGCTGGGCAACGAACAGCGTCCAGTGTCGTGTCCAGTGTCCAATTCACTATGCCTCCAAGGCATGTATTTCAGCACGGACAGGCATTGGACGACATGGTGACTGGCCAGCAAGATTCAGCGCAACCCCCACAGCAGCGCGGCGGCACCGGCCGCAAGCAGCTGGATCTTGAGGAGCCCGATATGTCCCTGCGCAAGACCAGAGCCTCGACCTGCGCCCTGACCCTGACCCTGAGCCTGGCGCTGATGTCCGCCTCGGCCTGCAGTGGCTCCGCAGGATCGCAGTCCGCCTCGTCGGCCATCCTGAAGGTCGCGACCACCGCCGACGTCACCACCTGGGACCCGGTGAAGTCGTTCTCCACCGAGGTCTTCTACCTGGCCAACGTCTACGAGCCGCTGCTGTGGAAGAACCCCGCCGGCTCCGACCAGCCCTACCGGCCGGCGCTCGCCACCTCGTGGGAGGCAAGCCCCGACAAGCTGACCTGGACCTTCCACCTGCGCACCGGCGTCACCTTCCACGACGGCGAACCGCTGACAGCAGCCGCGGTCAAGGCGTCCGTCGAGGCCGCCGCGGACCACGGCGGCGCGAGCTTCATCTGGGCGCCGCTGAAGAGCGTCGAGACGCCCGACGAGCACACCGTCGTGATGAAGCTCAGCCAGGCCGCGCCGATGGACCTGATCGCCTCCAGCATGTACGGGGCGTGGATCGTCAGCCCGAAGGCGCTGGCCGCCGCCAAGGCCGACCCGAAGTACTTCGACTCCGGCAAGGACGGCGGCACCGGACCGTACACGATCGCGGAGTACTCCTCGGGCCAGCGCATCGTGCTCAAGAATTACGCGAGCTACTGGGACGGCTGGAAGAAGGACTCCTACACCACCGTCGTCAACACCATCACCCCGGAATCCGTGGTGCAGCAGCAGATGCTCACCAGCGGCCAGGCGGACCTGGCCACCAGCCTGCCGCTGGAGAACATCGACCAGTTCAAGAACGACGAGCGCTTCACCGTCACCACTTGTAAGACCGCCTCGGACTACGTCGGCTTCTTCAACACCACCCGCAAGCCATTGGACGACGTCCGGGTCCGGCAGGCACTGTCGTACGCCATCCCGTACCAGGACATCATCACCGTCGGCGCGCACGGCTTCGGCACGCAGTCGCGCGGCCCCGTCCCGCAGGGCATCTTCCCGTACTCGGACAGCACCCCGCAGTACCGCCAGGACCTCGCCAAGGCCAAGGACCTGCTCGCGGCGGCCGGCTACCCCGACGGCGGGGACCTGACGCTGAACGTGACCTACGCCGCGGAGAACCAGGCCCAGGCCCGCTTCACGCCGCTGATCAAGGACGCATTCGCCAAGATCGGCGTCACCGCCAACGTCCAGGCGCTGCTGTTCAACCAGCAGTGGGACCGCGCGAAGGCCGACCCGAAGTCCGCACAGGACATCTTCCTGCTGCTGTACTGGCCGACCTACTCCGACGCCGGCTCCGACAACCTCTACTCGCTGTTCCACTCCAGCGACAAGCCGTCCTTCAACCTCAGCTACTGGAAGGACAGCACCTTCGACAAGCTGCTCGACGACGCCGGGGCCCACACGGCGACCGACAACGCCAAGGCCATGAGCGAGTACGGCCAGGCCCTGAACCGCCTGTACGACCAGGCACCCGGCTTCTTCCTTTACGACGCGACGAACCCGCTGGTCGTCCCGAAGACCGTGAAGGGCATGGCCTGCAACCAGAACTACTCCTCCAACTACAACTTCCACGCCCTGACCCGCGCGGGGGCCTGAGCATGCGGCGCTTCCTGTTCCGCAGGGCTGCGGCGGCGGCCGCTGTCCTGCTCGGGACCACCATCGTCACCTTCGTACTGGCCCGCGTGGTCCCCGCCGACCCGGCCCTCGCCTACCTCGGCCCCAAGGCCCGGCCCGAGCAAATCGCCGAGATCCGACACCAGTTGGGCCTGGACCAGTCACTCCCGATGCAGTACGCGCACTACCTCAGCGGACTGGTCCGCGGCGACTGGGGCACCTCGATCGGCACCAAGCAGCCCGTCACCTCCGAGATCTTCGGACGGCTCCCGGCCACCCTCGAACTGCTGACCGCCGCCATGACCATCGCGCTCGTCCTCGGCATCGCGCTCGGCGTGATCGCCGCGGTGCGCCGGCAACGGCTGGCCGACCACGTCATCCGGATGCTGGCCATCGGCGGCGTGTCGATGCCGGCCTTCTGGCTCGGACTGCTGCTCCAGGTCACCGTGTTCGGGCAGTTCGGCCTGTTCGCCCTGACCGGGCGCAACGAACCGGACCTGGAGTTCACCGACCCGATCCGGGACATCACCGGCTTCCACCTGGTCGACGCGCTGCTGACCGGCAACGCCGCCGGGTTCACCGACACTCTCAACCACCTGGTGCTGCCCGCGCTGACGCTGGCCGCGTACCCCCTCGGCGTCATCGCCCGGATGACCCGCGCCTCGATGATCGAGGTGCTGGCCGCCGACCACATCCGCGCCGCGCGCGCCTACGGGCTGCGTGAGCGGATGACGGTCGGCAAGATCGCCCTGCGCGGCGCGCTGCCGCCGGTCGTCACCGTCGCGGGCCTGACCCTGGCCTACTCGCTAACCGGAGCGTTCTTCGTGGAAGTGGTCTTCAACTGGCCCGGCCTCGGGCAGTTCGCGGCGACCGCGCTTCTCAACGCCGACTATCCGGCGATCATGGGCGTCACGGTCCTCGGGGCGGCCGCCTACATCCTGGTCAACCTGGCCGTGGACATCGTGCAGGCCCGCCTCGACCCGAGGGTGAGACTCACATGACGCTCCTCGCCGCAACCACCGGCCCACCCGACACCGTCCGCACCGCGGACACCCCCACACCCACCCGCCTGCGCCGGATCGCCACCGCGCTGCTGCGCGACCGCCTCGCCCTGATCGGCGTGCTCCTGGTCGGCGCGCTGCTCGTCCTCGCCGTCTTCGGGCCCTGGCTCGCACCCTTCCCCGACCAGGGCCGCGGCGTCGCCGACGTAGCGCACCGCAACCTCGCGCCCGGCACCGGCGGCCACCTGCTCGGCACCGACCCGCTCGGCCGCGACGTGCTGTCGCGGATCATCATCGGCGCCCGGCCCGCACTGCTGACGCCACTGCTGACGGTGGCCCTCGCAGTCGCCGTCGGCGTCCCGCTCGGCCTGCTCGCCGGCTACCGCGGCGGCCGGCTCGACGAGGCCGTCATGCGGATCGCCGACATGTTCCTGGCGTTCCCGCCGCTGCTGCTCGCCATGGTCATCGCGGCGATGCTCGGGCCCAGCCTGATGCACGCCGGCATCGCCCTCGCCATCGCCTGGTGGCCCTGGTACACCCGGCTCGCCCGCGGCCTCGCCGCCGGGCTGCGGGACCGGCCCTTCGTCGACGGCGCGAGGGCACTGGGCCTGTCCGACACCACCATCCTGGCCCGCCACGTGCTGCCGAACGCCGCCGCGCCGATCGTCGTCCAGGCCAGCATCGACATCGGCACGGTGATCCTCGCCTCCGGGTCGCTGGCCTTCCTCGGCCTCGCCGCACAGGCGCCCACGCCGGACTGGGGCCTGATGGTCTCCGACGGGCGCAGCTACGTGCTGTCGCAGTGGTGGCTGTCCGCGCTGCCCGGTGCGGCAATCTTCCTGGCCGTGCTCGCCTTCAACGTCCTCGGCGACGCGCTGCGGGACATCCTCGACCCCAGGGCGGTGACCCGATGACGCTGCTGACCGTCGAAGATTTGACGATCGAGTTCCCACGGCCCGGTGGCCGGTCCGGCGGCGCGACCCGGCCGGTGCGCGGCGTCACGCTCACCGTCGAACCCGGGCAGACCCTCGGCGTCGTCGGCGAGACCGGCTGCGGCAAGACCCTCACCGGCCTCGCCGTGCTCGGCCTGCTGCCGCCCGCCGCGCAGGCCCGCGGCAGCATCCGGCTGGACGGCCGCGAACTGCTCGGCGCGCCGCCGTCGCAGCTGCGCGCGGTACGCGGCGGCGCGATCGCCATGGTCTTCCAGAACCCGGCGACCGCCTTCGACCCGGTCCGCCCCCTGCGCACCCAGTTCGAGCGCGTCATCCGGCGGCACCGCGGCGGCTCGCGCGAGCAGGCCAGGGCCCGCGCTGCGGAACTGCTCGCCGAGGTTGAACTGCACGACACCGACCGGGTGCTCGGCAGTTACCCACACCAGCTGTCCGGCGGCATGCTGCAACGCGCGATGATCGCGCTGGCGCTGTCCTGCGAGCCGCGGCTGATCATCGCCGACGAGGCCACCAGCGCGCTCGACGTGACCGTCGCCCAGCAGGTCAGACGGCTGCTGCTGCGGCTCCAGCACGCGCACGGCTTCGGGGTGCTGTTCGTCACCCACAACCTCGGCGAGGCCCGCGACCTGTGCGACCGCGTCGCCGTGCTGTACGCGGGCGAGGTGGTCGAGGCCGGGCCGGTCGAGGACGTGTTCACCGCCCCCGCGCACCCGTACACCAAGGCGCTGCTGGCCGCGGTGCCCACCGTGGACGACGACGGCGCGCCGCTGGCCTCGCTGCCCGGCGAGGTCCCGGCCGACGTGCTGGCCGTCACCGGCTGCGTCTTCGCTAACCGATGTCCGCAGGTCGCCGACCTGTGCCGCAGCACGCCGCCCGCGGCGCGCACGCTGTCCGGCGGCCGCAGTGCCCTCTGTCACTTCGCCGATCCGGAGGTCGCGGCGTGATCCCCGACACCCCCCACACCCCCGACACCTTTGACGTCTCCGGCGTCCCCGCTGTCCTGCGCGTGCAGGACCTGGTCGTCGCGTACGGCCAGCACCGCGCGGTGGACGGCGTCGGCTTTCGCATCGCGCCCGGCGAGTCGTACGCCGTCGTCGGCGAGTCTGGCTGCGGGAAGACGACGCTCGCCCGTACCGTGCTCGGCCTGCTCAGACCCGCGGCCGGCGAGGTCGCGCTGGAAGGAGTCAGGCTCGACCAGGCCAGGGGCCGCGACCTGCGGGCGCTGCGACAGCGGGTGCAGATCGTCTTCCAGAACCCGTTCGCCGCGCTCAACCCGCGGATGACCGTGGCCCGGCTGGTGGACGAGCCGCTGCGGCTCGCGCAGCCGGACCTGACCGCGGCCGGCCGCGCCGAGGCCGTCTCGGCGCTGCTGGCGTCGGTCGGCCTGGCCGACCGGTTCCTGGGGCGGCGGCCGCACGAGCTGTCCGGCGGCCAGTGCCAGCGCGTCGCGATCGCCCGGGCTCTCGCGATGGACCCGGTGCTACTGGTGCTGGACGAGCCGACGTCGGCGCTGGACGTGTCAGTCCAGGCGCAGGTGCTCAACCTGCTCGCCGACCTGCGGCAGCACCGCGGCCTGGCATACCTGCTGATCAGCCACGACCTCGGCGTCGTACGGCGCCTGGCCGACCGGATCGGCGTCATGCGCGCCGGGCGGCTGGTCGAGGAGGGGCCGGCGCAGCAGGTGCTGCACGAGCCCGCAGCGGACTACACCCGGGCACTGATCGCTGCCGTGCCCGGCCGCGGGCGGGCCGCCCTGATGGGCGGCGCGGACGCGGGAGACGAGGCGGGGAGCGGTGCTGCGGGGGGTCCTGCTCCGGACGACGGCGCCCGTGCCGACCCGTCGGCTAAACCAGCGCCCGCAGCCGCATCCGGCGCGGCGGCCGTACCCGCATCCGAACTCAGCGCACCGAGCAGCATAGGGAGTAGCCAGTGAGCCGCATCATCGGGATCGCTGCCGCGCAGGTGGCGCCAGTGCCCAACGACCCCGAGGCCACCCTCGCCAAGTTCGAGCGCGAGGTCCGCACGCTGGCCTCCTCGATGCCGGCCCTGGACCTGCTGGTCTTCCCCGAGTACTACCTGACGGGGATGGGCAGCTTCGACGCGCCGTCGGCGCCCGGCTACATCGACCGGGTCGCCGAGGAGATCCCCGGGCCGCTCACCGATCGGCTGTGCGCACTGGCCGCCGAGACCGGCAAGTGGATCGTCCCCGGCACGATCGCCGAGCGCAACGGCGACCTCCTGCACAACACCGCGCTGGCGATCTCGCCGGAGGGCGAGATCGTCGCGCGCTACCGCAAGCTGTTCCCCTGGATGCCCTACGAGCGGTCGGTGCCCGGCGACGAGCACGTGGTCTTCGACATCCCCGGTATCGGCCGGTTCGGCCTGGCCATCTGCTACGACGGCTGGGTCCCGGAGATCATGAGGACGCTGGCCTGGATGGGTGCGGAGGTCATCCTCCAACCCACGTACACCCGAACCTCCGACCGCGCGCAGGAGCTCGTCCTGGCCCGCGCCAACGCGATCACCAACCAGGTCTACGTCGTCAACCCCAACATCGGCGCGCTGTTCGGGACCGGCCGCTCGGTCGTCACCGATCCCGAAGGCCGCCTGATGGCCGAGGGTGGCAGCGGCGAGGAGTTCCTCACGCTCTTCCTCGACCTCGACCTGGTCTCCACCGTCCGCGAGCACGGCACCGCGGGACTCAACGCCCTGTGGAAGCAACTGCGCGACGCCGCCCCGCCCTTTCCCCCCGCCCTGCTCGGCTACGAGGCCGGCGCCGTCATGCGGGGCCTCGGCTCCCTCCGCACCCCGACCGAGCCTGCCGAAGTCCACTGACCGCAGCAGCGCCCAGCCTGCACGTATCATCCGGGGTCGCGTCCCGGGCATGACCGGAAACGCGAAAGTGCCTTCTGAGCTGCGACGATGAGGCTTGTCTAAGGCCCCATTCGTACCAGCAGGAAGGCACTTTCTGCGTGCCGCTCGCGTCCCAGGCTCGTCGTCAGCGCCGACGGGCCAGGCCGCCGTCACCTACAAACGCGGCTTCGGATACCACCCGATGCCCTGCTTCCTGGACAACACCTGCGTGGTCCTCGCCAGCATCCTGCGACCGGGCAACGCCTGCGCGAACACCGCCACCAACCACATCACCGCCCTCGATCAAGCCCTCGCGCAGAGCCCTGACGCCTACGGCCACGCCACCCCGATCTCACCGCGCCAGCAGCCCGGGAAGCGCCAAAGCCTTCCTCACCCACCTACCCGGCCTCGGGCAGCACGGGGTCCAGACCACCTTCTCCGCTAGCCACGGCGTCACCCGACTCCGTCCGCAAGGCCATCCGCGCCCTACCCGAACAGCTCTGGCACCCCGCGCTGGAACAGGACAGGACCCTCCGTGCCGGCGCTGAGGCCGCCGAACTCACCGGCCTGGTTCACCTCACCGGGCACCGGACGGCAGCCCGCCGCCTACGCCTGCGGATCGCCGCCACCTGGCCTTGGCACAACGAACTGACCGCGGCGTTCACCCCCCCCTGCAACCCTGACCACCCACGCCCCAAGGACCCCGGATCACCCGGCCATTGCGCCGGGCCCTCGGCGTGCCCAACGACCGACGCCAGCCCCGCAACCTCCGACACAGGGATCACCCCAATCAGCCGACGCGAATGAAACACGGAGGCTAGCTGCGCACCGCGGCCTGGCCGAGTCCGGCCGCCCGACCTCGGGCCGCCCAGCTTGGAACCTGTTCGTCGCGCCCTGGGCCCACCCTGCTCGCTCGCCTCGGCCGCGCTGATCGGCGCGGCCGCCMCCGCGCTCGGCAGCGCCGGCGGCCTCAAGAACGTCAAGAGCTGATCCGCTGCGGCAAGCACCTGCCGCCGTTGAGCAGCAGCCTGGTGCAGAACGGCAGCCGCCTGATCCCCACCGTCCATGGCCTGGCCATCACCGGTGACACGCAGTCCGACTCGACGTTCAACCTCATCGTCGGGCCGGATCGCGCCTGGTCGGAGAACGGCGACACCGGCGCCGCGGGCGCCTTCTCCCGTGCCGCCCTGCCGTTCGCACTGGTCGACCGCAACCAGAACTGCGTCCACAAGGGCGAGTTGAGCTTCCTGTTCAACGCGACCCACCATCTGTTCTTCGCGCCGACGCGGGAGGAGGCGGCGTGGGCGGCGGAGCGGATGGAGATCAGCTGGCCCTGCTGCTGGCGTTGAAGTCGTACCAGCGGATGGGCCGGTTCCCGAGGCCGGAGGAGTATCCGAAGGCGGTGGGCGGGTGGCGCATTCGTCGACCCTTGACAGCCTCGGTCTCCTGTCCCAGACCCGGGTGCAAAGCAGGCGTCTCAGCTCTCGGCGGGGGCGGCGGGCTGGTCTGCTTGCCGGGAATCGGATCGCCATCAACGGGGTTGGTGGGGGACATGCGAGCGATTCAGGTGTACGAAGTGGGCGGTCCCGAGGTGCTGCAGGAGGCCAAGGTGGACCAGCCGCGGCCGGGTCCGGGCGAGGCGCTCGTGGAGGTCGCCGCATCCGGGGTCAACTTCCTCGACGTCTACCACCGCGAAGGCCGGTACAGCCTCCCGCTGCCCTTCACCCCGGGCGCTGAGGGCGCCGGCACGGTCGTCGAAGTTGGACCCGGCGCCGCTGACGTCGCAGTCGGG